>NZ_JAMYPD010000004.1:25000-426689 GCF_040320195.1 Mesorhizobium sp. M0768
GGAAAACGTCTCGGTGTCGCCGCGTGCCGCCATCGACGACCAGGCGCCGGCTTTCGCCGAGGAAATCATCCCCTTCACCAAGGATCTCGACATTGCCGAGGCCTTCGCTGATTCGGGCTATACCGGCGAGGATGCCACCGGAATGGCCGAGGCGATCGCCAAATTGCTGAATGCGACGGCCCTCAAGGCAGGAACCGTGCTGCGCGTTGGGCTTGAGGTCCATGGCGACGCCGCCAAGATCGTTCGCACCAGCGTGTACGACAGGACCCAGCACATCGTCACCATCGCACTCGACGACCACGACCAGTACGTGCCGGCGCAGGAGCCGGAGCCAAATCCCGAATTGCTGACGGCGTTCGACGATTCGCCTGCGCCCGTAGTGCGCGGCAATCTGCCGAACGTCTATGACGGCATCTACCGCACCGCCTATTCCTACGGCATGTCCAAGGCGATGACGCAACGACTGATCAAGTTGCTGGCATCCAGTGTCGACTTTCAGTCGCGCCTCAATCCCACGGACCGCATCGAAGTGCTGTTCTCGCAGCCCGATGGCGACGACCAGGCGTCTGACGAATCCGAGCTGCTTTACGTCTCCGCGACTTTCGGCGGCACGACGCGAAATTTCTACCGTTTCCAGATGCAGGACGGCAGCACCGACTACTTCGACGAAAATGGTAGCAGCGCCGAGCAGTTTCTGCTGCGCAATCCGTTGCCCAATGGCCGATTTACGTCAGGGTTCGGTGCCAGGCGCCACCCCATTTTGGGGTATGTGAAAATGCATACCGGCACCGACTGGGCAGCTCCCGTGGGATCGCCGATCATTGCCGCGGGCAACGGCGTCGTCGAAAAAGCCGGCTGGGCCGGTGGCTATGGCAAGCAGATCATCTTGCGTCACGCCAATGGCTACGAGACGTCCTACAATCACCAGAGCGCCTTTGCCAAAGGCATCGAGCCGGGTGTTCGCGTTCGCCAGGGTCAGGTTATCGGCTATCTCGGCTCAACCGGCCTCTCCACCGGTCCGCATCTTCATTACGAACTGATCGTCAACGGCACAAAGGTCGATTCGATGCGCGTCCGCCTACCGGTCGGCAAGACGCTGAAGGGCGACGACCTCGTCGCCTTCAAGCGCGAGCGCGAACGCATCGACGACCTGCTCAAGCAGGAAGACAGCAATCAGTTGAAGGTCGCGAGCGCCAAGATCGAAGGCTGAGCCGACGTTTTTCGTCGTCAGCCGTGCTGATTCGCCGTGTCGCGCGCCCATGGCAGCCGCTCGCCGGAAACCGTCGTCCACGCGGCGATTGCCGAAAGCAGGCAAAGCACCGCGGTCACCGCGGCAACGGCGGCGAATGCCGCGTCGCTGGCGGCAAGTCGTGCCGCATCGAGGCCGGGCGCCAGGCCGGCTGGCGGCGGTTCGCCGAAACCCGGAATGCCGGAGCCGGCAGCGGTGCCGAGCACGCCAGCATAGACCCAGGCCGCCAGCGATCCCATCGCCGCCACGGCAATCAGGCCGCCGATGCGCGAGACGGCGTTGTTGATGCCCGAGGCCGCACCCGTATCCTTGTCCTCGACCGCCGTCATCCGGGCGGTCGACAGCGGCGATACCACCAGCGCCATGCCGAGCCCCATCAATGCCATCAGCGGGAATACCCCGATCCAGAAATTGTGGATGCCCCAATAGGCCAGCAAGGCAAGTCCGGCAAAGGCAAGAGCCACAACCAGACTGCCGCTGGAGATCGGAAAGCGAGGCCCGATGCGGTCGGACCACTGGCCGACCGGTCCGGACAACACTGCGATCAATGCCGAAAGCGGCAAGAAGATGAAACCGACCTCGGCCGCGCTCAGCCCCCATCCGGCGATCATGAGCATCGGCAGATAGAACAGATTGGCCGACAGCGCGAAATAAAGGAAGAAGGTCGCCACATTGGCGCCCGCGAACGCGCCGATCCGAAACAACGACAGATCGATCATCGGCTCGCGCCGCCGGCGCTCGAAGACGATGAACACGACGAGCAAAACCGCACCGGCGGCAATACTCGGGCCGGACATCAGCCCCTCCCCGTCGCCGCTCATCGAGGTCAGACCGTAAGCGAGAGCTCCGAACGCCAATATGGCGAGTGCAGCGCCGCCGAGATCGAGGCTGCGCTTTTCCGCCGGCGCGTCGGCAGGGACCTTGGCCAGCAGAAGATAGACCGAGATAAGGCCGAGCGGCAGATTGATGGCGAAGATCGCCCGCCAGATGCCGTCGCCGAACGCCGACAGCACGAAGCCGCCCAGCACCGGGCCGAGCGCCGTCGTCAGTGCTGATGCTGCGGCCCAGATGCCGATCGCCCGGCCGCGTTCCTTTTTCGGATAGGCTTTGGCGATAATGGCCAGGCTGCCCGGCACCATGATGGCCGCTCCGACACCCTGGATAGCCCGAAACGCAATAAGCACCGCCGGGTCAGGCGCCAGCGCGCAGGCAAGCGAGGCGGCAATGAACAGGACGATGCCGGCGACGAAGGAGTGGCGCAGGCCGAAGCGATCACCGGCGGCGCCGCCGACGAGAATGAGGGCTGAGAGTGTCAATGCGTAGGCATTGGAAATCCATTGTGCCTCGGCGAGGCTGGCGCCGAGGTCGACGCGGATCGCCGGCGTCGCAATGGCCAGGACCGACCCGTCGATGAAGCCGAGCGCAGAAGCCAGGATCGCGGCGATCAGCACGAACCGCCGCTGCGCCTGCGGACAGAACGTATCGGCGGGAAGTGAGCCGGTCAGGGGAACGGCGCCGGTACCGACTTTGGTTGGCGTGTGCATGCCGCCTTACCTAGATCGCCGGCGCGCCGGCGACAACCGGCCAGCAGACTGTTCTCGTTGAAACCAGGTCCAACCTGGCCACACAGGCAGGATCACGCCGCTCAGGGTGCAAACGGCAAGTGCCGTGCTAAGCTTCTCGCAGCGCTACAGGCAAGGGGGAAATACCGCATGAAACGACCGCTCGAACCCTCGGCGGAAGGACGCGGGCGCGTCGTCGGCATCACCGACGGCGTGTTCGCCATCGCGCTCACCCTGATCGTTCTCGAGATCAGGGTGCCGGCGCATGAAACGGTGCATTCCGAACGCGAGTTAATCACAGCGATCACAGCACTGGCGCCGCGCTTCCTGACCTATGCGCTCAGCTTCCTGACGCTGACCATCTTCTGGTTCGGCCAGCAGGCGCAACACGGGCTGATTGCAAAATCCGACCGGCGGCTTGCCACGCTGAACCTCTGCTTCCTTGGCTTTATCGCCTTGCTGCCGTTCTCGACCGACCTTCTCGCCGACTTCCTCGAATTCAGGACTGCGGTGCTCGTCTACTGGTTCAATCTTTTGATGCTCGGACTGACGCTGCTCGCCAGTTGGCGCTACGCGGACAAAAACGGATTTCTGGCCGAAGGTGTCGACGCGGAGACCACCCGAACGGTCTATCTGCGCATCGTCAAGGCACAGATCCTGTGGGCCGTCGGCGCTGCACTCTGCCTGATCAGCCCGTTGCTCAGCGTCGGCTTCATCCTGGTGGTGCAGCTGATCTATGCCGCAGCGCTGCGCGCGCCACTGCTGCGCAAGGTCATCGGGTGAATGGAGCGACGCCTGTCCGCTTTAGGTGTGTTGAGATTCAGGTCAGGCCGAGCCGAAAATGGTGGCTTCCGAGAACCGGAGCGGAGCGTACTTTTGGGTACGTGAGCACCGGAAGCGGAGGAAGCCGCCGTTTGCTGGCCGGCATCACCTGAATATCAACATGCCCTACTCGACGAACTCCACCGTAACGCCGGGCGTCACGATCTTGGCAAGCTCGCGCGCGTCCCAATTGGTCAGCCGCACGCAGCCATGGCTTTCGGTCTTGCCGATCTTGGACGGATCCGGCGTGCCGTGAATGCCGTAGGTCGGCTTGTCCAGCGCAATCCAGACCGAGCCGACCGGGCCGTTCGGCCCCGGCGGGATGGTCAGGATCCTGTCGTTTTCGCCCTGCTTGAAATTGATGTTCGGGTTGTAGGTGTAGTTCGGGTCCAATGCGACACGCGACACCGCATGCGTGCCGGACGGCGACGGCGTGTCGGACGAGCCGATAGTCGCCGGATAGGCTGCGACCAGCTTGCCCGCCGCATCATAGGCGCGGACCTGCTTATTGGACTTATCGGCGATGATGCGCGCCACCGGCGTCGCCACCAGCCTGCCGAAATTGGCGACCTTGATGATGGTGCCCGGACGATTGAAATTGGCGTCCGGATTGAGCTTGTTCAGATAGGTTTCATCCATATGGAAGCGCTCGGCCAGCGCTTCGGGTACCGACGTGTAGCCCATCCGATCGAGCTGGGCCTTTTGGCTGTAGTCCTCCGGTATCGAGGCGACATAGGGACCGGCCGCATCCTCGGGCGTGATCGTATATGAGGCGAAGGCATCGCCGCCGGATTGCGCCAGGGCCGCCTGGATGCCGATTGCGTCGGTCGATTTCAGATTGCTGCCGGTGATCTCATTATAGGCGGCGAGCGCCTTGTCGACATTCGAGCCGAAGCGTCCGTCGATGACGCCGGGCGATGCACCGGCACGGTCGAGCAGCACCTGCAGTGCCGCCACGTCCTCGCGGGCGCCGAGCGCAAGCGACGGGTCGACCGCCGTCTTGCCGCCAGTGCTTGGCGGCGGGGCTGTGTCTGGCGGTAAGGCCGCCTGCTCGTTCGGCACCGTCGGCTCGACCGGCTCGATCGAGGCCTCGTTGAGCGGCTGGCGCTCGATGGTGCGCGGCCTCACCGGCTGCGCTGCCTCCGGATAATCGTTGCCGTAGCCGTCATCCCGTGGCGCTTCGGGGAAGGCTTCCACCGAATTGTCGCCATTAAGGTCGTAGTCGTCGGCCGGCGGCACGATGATCCTGCCCTCGTCTTCCAATTGCCTGCGGCGATAGCGCGCCATGTCCTGCGGGTCGTCGAGATAATAGCGGTCGTCCTCGACCGGTCCGAGGTTGCGCAAGCGCTCGCGGCGCAAGGCGCGGCGGTCGAGCCTGGTCTGCGGCGGCTGGATGGCGATGACCTTGCCGGTCTCCGCATCGACGATGACGCGGTTTCCCCTGGCATCGTAGTAGATATCGAGATTGCCGTTCTGGGCGACAAGAATGCCGCCGCCATTGGCGGCACGAACCACCCGTGGCGCGGTATCCACTATTGGCGAGGCCATCGCATTCGACGCCAGCAGCCCGGCAGCAAGCGCTGAAAGGGTGAAGATGGTGCGCAACATGATGGCCAAATTCTCCGGTCCGTAATTGCCGCCGCCGGCATTGTCTCTTCAAAGCGCCGCGCGTCTTTTTCGACGCGCAAAGGACGCTCTAACGCTTTAAATCTCCGCATCGTGCTTTGCGAAAATCAAAACTCGATTTCGGGCCGATGTGGTAGGCGAACCCCTTCGCCAGCAAATCAGTTGCCAACGATAAGGTTCCAATATGAACCGGGCATGAAGATGGCGGATTTCTGACCGATTAACCGGCAGCGAGTCCCAATTCCTTGCGCGCCTGCTTCGTCAGCTTCAGCACGACAAGACGGTGGCTTTCGCGCAGGTAATCCTTCAGCGCGCCATCATCCATGCTTTCGCCGGTCTGGCGCTGGATCCATTTCATGCCGCGTGAGGCAAGATAGGGCGCAGGCCGAAGGCCCGGCTGCTCCCTCAGCACGTCATAGGCGATGTCGGAGCATTTGAAGGTAACGAACGGCTCCTTGCCCTCACTCCAGCCGCCGATCGCGAAGACCTTGCCGCCGACCTTCCAGACATGGGCGCCGCCCCACTGCACGACATGGGTCGCCGAAGGCAGCGAGGCGCAGAAGCTGTTATAGTCGTCCAGCGTCATCTGCGCCCCGCCAGTGATGTTGGACCATGAACCGAAGGCCGGCGTAACAAAAGGGTATGCCGGTTTTTCGGAAAGGATCATGGTCGAGATTGAAGATAGGAATTCCATCCCGATTCGATCGGGATGGAACAAGCTCTTGGCTTGAGCTCAGGCAGCCGCCTCGGTTGCCACGACCGCGGGCTTCGAGCGGAAGTTCAAGCGGTCGGAGCCGGCGGTGACCTTGACGGTTGAGCCGTCGAGGATCTCGCCGAGCAGGATCTTTTCCGCCAGCGGGTCCTGCAATTCCTTCTGCATCACCCGCTTCAGCGGCCGCGCGCCATAGGCCGGGTCGTAACCCTTGGCCGCCAGCCAGTCGATCGCCTCCTGATCGAGCGAAAGCGATATCTTGCGGTCAACAAGCAGGTTTTCCAGCCGCTTGAGCTGGATTTGGACGATCTGGCCCATATCCTGGCGGCGCAGCCGGTGGAACAGGATCACCTCGTCGATGCGGTTGAGGAATTCCGGCCGGAACGAAGCCCTGACGACATTCATCACCTCGTCGCGCACGACGTCGACATCCTGGTCCTCGCCGAGATTGACCAGATATTCGCCGCCGAGATTGGACGTCATGATGATCAGCGTGTTGCGGAAGTCGACCGTGCGGCCCTGCCCGTCGGTCAGCCGGCCGTCGTCCAGCACCTGCAGCAGCACGTTGAAGACATCAGGATGTGCCTTCTCGATCTCGTCGAACAGCACGACCTGATAGGGCCGGCGCCGTATCGCTTCGGTCAGCGCGCCGCCTTCCTCGTAGCCGACATAGCCGGGAGGCGCGCCGATCAGCCGGGCGACCGAATGCTTCTCCATGAACTCCGACATGTCGATGCGCACCATCGCGCTCTCGTCGTCGAACAGGAAGCTGGCCAGCGCCTTCGTCAGTTCGGTCTTGCCGACGCCCGTCGGCCCGAGGAACATGAACGAGCCGAGCGGCCGGTTCGGGTCCTGCAGACCCGCGCGGGCCCGGCGCACCGCTTTCGACACCGCCTGCACAGCCTCGCCCTGGCCGACGACGCGCTTGCCGATCTCGTCTTCCATGCGCAACAGCTTGTCACGCTCGCCTTCCAGCATCTTGTCGACCGGGATCCCCGTCCAGCGCGAGACGATATGGGCGACGTGATCGGGGCCGACCACTTCTTCGACCATGCCGGCCTTGCCATCCCTGGCTTCAGCCTGCTTCAGCTGCTTTTCGAGTTCCGGGATCTTGCCGTAAGCAAGTTCGCCGGCGCGCTGGAATTCACCCTGGCGCTGGGCGATGGCAAGTTCGTTGCGCGCCTCGTCGAGCTGCTTCTTGAGGTCGGCGGCGAGCCCGAGCTTCTGCTTCTCGGCCTGCCATTTCGAGGTCAGCTCGGTCGATTCCTCCTCGAGGTTCGAGAGCTCCTTCTCGAGCCGCGCGAGCCGGTCCTTCGAGGCATCGTCCTTCTCGACCTTCAGCGCCTCGCGCTCGATCTTGAGCTGCATGATGCGGCGGTCGATCTCGTCCAGCGCCTCGGGCTTCGAATCGACCTGCATGCGGAGCCGCGACGCGGCCTCGTCGACCAGGTCGATCGCCTTGTCCGGCAGGAAGCGGTCGGCGATGTAGCGGTTGGACAGGGTTGCGGCCGCGACCAGTGCCGAATCCGAGATGCGCACCTTGTGGTGCTGCTCGTATTTCTCTTTCAGGCCGCGCAGGATCGAGACAGTGTCTTCGACCGTCGGCTCATTGACGAAGACCGGCTGGAAGCGGCGGGCAAGGGCCGCATCCTTCTCGACATGCTTGCGGTATTCGTCGAGCGTGGTTGCGCCGACACAATGCAGTTCGCCGCGGGCGAGCGCCGGCTTCAGCAGATTCGACGCGTCCATGGCGCCATCCGCCTTGCCGGCACCGACAAGCGTGTGCATCTCGTCGATGAACAGAATGATGCCGCCGGCGGCAGACGTGACTTCGGAAAGCACCGCCTTCAGCCGCTCCTCGAACTCGCCGCGGTATTTGGCGCCGGCGATCAGCGACCCCATGTCGAGCGCCATCAGCTGCTTGTCCTTGAGCGATTCCGGCACATCGCCATTGACGATGCGCAGCGCCAGCCCTTCGGCGATCGCCGTCTTGCCGACGCCGGGTTCGCCGATCAGCACTGGGTTGTTCTTGGTGCGGCGCGACAGCACCTGGATGGTGCGGCGGATTTCGTCGTCGCGGCCGATGACCGGATCGAGCTTGCCCGCGCGGGCGTCCGCCGTCAGGTCGCGCGCGTATTTCTTCAGCGCGTCGTAGCCCTGCTCGGCGCTCGCCGAATCGGCAGTGCGACCCTTGCGTACGTCGTTGATGACCTGGTTCAGCGCCTGCGGCGTGACACCCGCCTTGGACAGGATGTCGGCGGTCTTGGCCGATTTTTCCATGGCCAGCGCCTGCAATAGCCGTTCGACGGTAACGAAGCTGTCACTGGCCTTCTTGGCCAGTTCCTCGGCGGTCGAAAACACCTTTGCCAGCGGCTGCGCCAGATAGAGCTGGCCATTGCCGCCCTCGACCTTGGGCATTGCCTCCAGTGCCGTTTCGACGCCGAGCTTGACGTCACGGACATTGCCGCCGGCGCGCTCGATCAGCGACGCAGCCAGGCCCTCGTCGTCATCGACAAGGACCTTGAGGATATGCTCGGGGGTGAATTGCTGGTGATTGCGGGAAAGCGCCATGGTTTGCGCGGACTGGATAAAGCCGCGCACGCGCTCGGAATATTTTTCAAGATTCATGCCTGTCTCCTTCCGTCACCGGCCCGCTTCGCGGCACCGGATCAGATTGCGGTGACGGACCCGCCCGTTCGAGCCGGATCCTGTTCACGCAAGATATGGGACGCAAACCACGGACCCTCAAGACGCCTCGACACTGGCGAACGCATAATATTCCGAGCGCGCAAAACAAAAACGGCGGAGATTTCTCTCCGCCGTCCAGGGTAAAGGATGCGCTAAGATCGGCTGAACGTTTTTCCGATCAATTCTCGACGTCTGCGATCACAGCTTGACCGCCGGGGCCTTCAGCCGGCGCTGCATCGACATTGCCAGCGTCGGTATTGCCAGTCTCGGCATTGCTTGTCTCGGCACTGCTTGTCTCGGCACTGTCAGGGCCGGCGTTGTCGTTGCCGCCATTTGCCTGTTCGACATCGAGCCGCGGACGGCGCGGACGCCTGGGGCGGCGTGCCGGGCTGTTTTCGGCCGCGGCTTCGTTGATCTCGGCCTGGGCGGCGAGACCCGCCGGCGAAAGGTTTTGGAATTGCGGTGCGGGCTCGCTCACAAAGACCGGCTCAGCGGCCGGTACGGGCTCCGCCTGCGCCGGCGTCTCGTCGCGCCGTGGCTGTTCGACGCGCTGTCCACCCTGCTGCTCGCCGCGCGCGCCATACTCGCCGCGCTGGCCGTTCTGGCCGTAACCGCCATTGGGGCGACGGTCACGGTGGCGTCCGCCATTGTTGTCGCGGCCGTCACGGTTGTCGCGGCCGCCCCGATTGTCGCGGCTGTTTTCCTGGTTCAGCGCCAGCTCGGCCGGCGTGCCATCGATGACCGGCTGCGGGCCGGCACCGTGATTGGCCGAAGCCGATGCCTCGTTGGCATTGTTGTTGCCGGCATTGTCGAACTCGTCGCGATCCTCGTCGCCGTCATCGTCGAAATCATCGCGATTCTGCTGCGCGTTCTGGATCGGCATCTGCGCCTGAGCGGCTGCGATGATGCGGTTATAGTGCTCTGCATGCTGGAGATAGTTTTCCGCCATCACCCGGTCGCCGGAGCTTTGCGCGTCACGGGCAAGGGTTGCGTACTTCTCGGCAATCTGCTGAGCCGATCCGCGGATCTTCACGTCCGGGCCGTTGCTCTCGTAGTTGCGCGTCAGGGGATTAGGCCCCTTACGGTTGTTGTTGTTATTGTTGTTGCCGCCGCCGCCATTGTTGTTGCGACCGCGCATGCGCCTGTTTTGCTGTTGTGGCCTCATTAGACTCTCTTCACTTTGAAATTTTCGAAAAACTCTTCACGAACGGAGGCGCTCATGCGGCCAGCCGTTTCGTTCCTTCACCGGCGTTCGCCCGCATCAATTGCGTTGGCGCCACGTGCCATCCTGTTCCGGTTACTTCACTTGCCGGACGATTCCCGCACGAAGCTTGGGCGTCGTTTGCGCAAGAAGGCAGCTATTTCCAAGGAAAACCGAATCGCTAAGAGCACTGCCTGCTTCGTCTCATCCGGTTAAGGCGACCCTAGCCGCATTCCCCGGTATTGCCAAGCGCTTTTTTCGCACTGCATCACGGCTTTCACCGTTCGAACACAAGAACTCTGTCGTTTCCGCCGAGATCACGAAACACCCCGACCGAACGGTACCCGGCCGCGGAGAATATCTCCGTAACCTGTTGGTGCTGCGTATGGCCGATCTCGACCGCAATCCTGCCTTGGACTTCCAAATACGCTGCCGCTCCCGCGGCGATCTTCCTGTAGGGGCTCAGACCGTCCACACCGCCATCGAGGGCCTGGCGTGGATCGAAACCGCGGACCTCGTCCTGCAGATTTCCAATGTCGTCTGAGGGTATATAGGGAGGGTTTGCGACAATTACATGGTACCGGCCAGAAACTTTTTCAAACCAGTCGGATTTGAGCGGCGTGAACCGGCCGGCGAGCCCCAATTCCCCGGCATTACGCATGGCTGTGGCCAGCGCCTCCTGCGAAATGTCAACGCCGGTGGCGGTCGCGGCCGGAACGGCGCTGAGCAGCGCCAGCGCGATGGCACCGGTACCGGTCCCTAGATCGAGGATGCGGCAGCAGCCCTCGCGTGCCGCCATTGCCTTGACGAAGGGCAGTATAGCCTCGACCAGCGTTTCGGTATCCGGCCGCGGCTCCAGCGTTTGCGGCGAAAGCGAAAGGCGCAAGCCGTAGAATTCGCGGTAGCCAAGGATTCGGTGTACCGGCTCGCCGGCGATGCGCCGCCGCAAGGCGGCTTCGATTACCGCCGTCACGTCCGTATCGACAGCGCGCCCGGGATCGGCGATGGCCTGCGTGCGACTGGTGCCGGAAAAATGCTCGACGATCAGCCTGGCATCGAGCGCCGGATCCGCGATCCCGGCTGCGGTGAGCCGGTTTCGCGCCTCCCGCAGCAGCGGCGCCAGCGTGGCGGGCAGGCTGTCAGCCATCGATGCCGATATCGGCGAGCAGCTTCGACTGGTGATCGGCGATCAGCGCGTCGATGATCTCGTCGAGTTCGCCCATCATCACCCGGTCGAGCTTATAGAGCGTCAGGTTGATACGATGATCGGTGACGCGACCCTGCGGAAAATTATAGGTGCGGATGCGTTCCGAGCGGTCGCCCGAGCCGACCTGCGACTTGCGCGATTCGGAACGTTCCTCGTCCGCCTTGCTGCGCTCGAGGTCGTAGAGCCTGGCGCGTAGGATCTGCATGGCCTTCGCCCGGTTCTGGTGCTGCGACTTTTCCGCCTGCACCACCATGATGCCGGTCGGCAGATGGGTGATGCGCACGGCCGAATCGGTGGTGTTGACGTGCTGGCCGCCGGAACCCGAGGCGCGCATCGTGTCGATACGGATGTCTTCGGCCCTGATGTCGATGTCGACCTCTTCGGCTTCCGGCAGCACCGCGACCGTCGCCGCCGAGGTATGAATGCGTCCGCCCGCCTCGGTCGTCGGCACGCGCTGCACCCTGTGCACGCCGGATTCGAACTTCAGATGGGCAAAGACGCCCTTGCCCGAAACGGTGGCGATGATTTCCTTGTAGCCGCCGACCTCACCCTCGCTGGCCGACACCGTCTCGAAACGCCAGCCATGCGCCGCGGCATAGCGCTCGTACATGCGAAACAGGTCGCCGGCGAAAAGCGCCGCCTCGTCGCCGCCGGTGCCGGCGCGGATCTCGAGGATGGCGTTCTTGTCGTCGGCGGCATCCTTGGGCAACAGCAGGATTTGGATGTCCTTCTGCAGCGCCTCGATGTGATGCTTGACCCCTGGCAGGTCGGCCTCAGCCAAGGCCCGCATCTCGGCGTCGGTGCCCTTGTCGGCGAGCATCGCCTCCAGATCGCCCTGTTCGTGCTCGGCGGCGCGCAGCGCCCTGATCTTTGCCACCATCTCCTGGATGTCGGCATATTCGGAGGCCATCCTGACATAGGCGTCCGGCGCTGGCCCGGCCGACATCTGCGCTTCGAGCATGTCGAAACGCTTGACGACTTGATCCATACGGTCGCGGGGCAGGTTGATCATGGCGAAGTCTATAGCGGTATAGAGCGGTCGTCGGCAAAGGCTTGCAGCAGCGCCCGCATCGGCAGGCCATGCGCCGGCGCCATCAGATTGTCGTCGAAGAACGCTTCCAACTCGCTGAGCGGCAGTTCCGTCAGCATCGCCTTGACCGGGCCGATCGATGCTGGCGACATCGAGATCGAGCGGTAGCCAAGGCCGATCAGCGCCATCGCCGAAATCGGCTTGCCGGCCAGTTCGCCGCACAGGGTCACCGGCGTATGGTTGCGCGCCCCGGCGTCGGCAATCTGCTTCAAAACACGCAGGAACGGCGTCGACAGCGGGTCGAAGCGGTCGGACAATTGGGTGTTGCCGCGATCCACCGCCATGACGAACTGGAACAGGTCGTTCGAGCCGACCGAGACGAAATCGACCGCCTTCATCAGTTCGTCGAGCTGGAACAGCAACGACGGCACCTCCAGCATCGCCCCGAGCTTCAGGCTGGTCGGCAAATGATGGGCAAAGCGCGACAAATGCCGCACCTCGCGATCGATGATCTCGCGCGCCTGCGCGATCTCGCCGAGTTCCGTCACCATTGGCAGCATCAGCTTCAGTTCGCGCCCGCCGCACGCCTTGAGCAGCGCGCGGATCTGGGTGCGCAGCAATCCAGGCCGGTCGAGCGTCAGGCGGATAGCGCGCCAGCCGAGCGCCGGATTTTCCTCCTGGATCGAGCCCTTGAAATAGGGCAGCACCTTGTCGCCGCCAATATCGATGGTGCGGAACGTCACCGGCTTGTCGCGCGCCGCCTCGAGCACGTCACGGTACAAGCGCTCCTGGGCTTCCGCGCGCGGAAAGGTCGAGGCGACCATGAATTGCAGCTCGGTGCGGAACAGGCCGATGCCGGCCGCGCCCGCTTCGGCCAGTTGCGGCAGGTCGACCGCCAGCCCGGCATTCATCAGAAGGTCGACCTGGACACCGTCCTTAGTCACCGACGGCTTCTTGCGCAGCTCGCGGTAGACCTCCTGCCGCCGCGCGCGGAAACGCACTTTCTCGGCATAGGCCGCCTCGAGGTCGGGCTGCGGGCGCAGATGGATCGCGCCTTCCTCGCCGTCGACGATGATGGCATCGCCGTTTTCCGCCATGGAAACGGCGCCTTTCATCTGGCCGGCGACCGGTATGCCCATCGCCCGCGCCACGATGACGACATGGCTGGTCGCCGCGCCGTCCTCCAGCACCAGCCCGCGCAGTTTGTCCCTGGGATAATCGAGCAGCTCCGCAGCACCCATCGAGCGGGCGACGATGATGGCGTCCTTGGGCAGCGAGGCCGCGACGTCCTCCGGTCCGCGCCCCATCAGCTGCCGCAGCAGCCGATTGGCGAGATCGTCGAAATCGCTCATCCGTTCGCGCAGATACGGATCGGTCATGTGCAGCATGCGGGCACGCATGTCGCTCTGCACCTTTTCGACCGCCGCTTCGGCCGTCAGGCCGTTGCGGATCGCCTCCTCGAGCCGGCGCACCCAGCCGCGGTCGTTGGCGAACATGCGATAGGCTTCGAGCACCTGGCGATGCTCGCCCTCGAAGGCGACGTCGCGGCGCTCCAGCATGTCGTCGATGGAGAGCCTGAGCGAGCCGAGCGACGCGTCGAGCCGCCTGACCTCTTCCTCGCTGTCCTCGTTGAAAAGATTGGTGACGACGATGCGCGGCTCGTGCAGCACCACATGGCCGAGACCGACGCCTTCGTTGAAGGACAGGCCGGTAAAGCTTACCGGGCGGCGCAGATCGAGCTCGAGGCCGGGCCTTGTCAGCCGCTCCAGATCGCCGGTGGCGATCATCTCGGCGATCACCATCGCCGTTGTTTCCAGCGCCTCGACCTCGTCGTCGCGATAATGGCGCATGGTCTTGTTCTGCACGACCAGGACGCCGAGTGTCCGCCCTGCCCGCAGCACCGGCACGCCGAGGAAGGAATTATAGATTTCTTCCCCTGTCTCCGGCAGGTAGGCGAAGGCAGGATGCTCCTGTGCATTGGAGAGGTTGAGCGGCCGCGCCGAGGCCGCGATCGTGCCGACCAGGCCTTGGCCCAGCCTGAGCTGCGCCAGGTGGACGGCGTTCGGGTTCAGGCCTTCGGTGGCGTAGAGTTCGAGCACCGAATCGGCGCGCAGCACATAGAGCGAGCAGACCTCGGCAACCATGTTGGAGGCGATGTCGCGTACGATTCGGTCAAGCCGCTCCTGCGGCTCCAGCGGCTCTTGCATGAGCTCGCGGAGCCGTTTCAGCAAAACGCGCGGGCCACTGGCCGAATCACGCATCGCGGCTTCTTCCTCCAATAGCATTTCAACCGGTGCAGGTTGCCCTGCACAGCGGCACAAACGCAACAACTCAATTAGAGCGCCGTGCGTCCAATTGGACGCATAAAGGCCGCTCCAAGGCTTTCGATCCGGCCTTCCGAAAATTGCCGCCGATTTTCGGGCCGATGCAGTCTGCTACTGCTTATCCAGACCGTACACGGAATGCAAAGTGCGAACTGCTAGTTCCGTATAGGGACCGTCGATCAGGATCGAAATCTTGATTTCGGACGTCGTGATGGCGCGGATGTTGATCGCGCGGTCGGCCAGCGCCTTGAAGGCGGTAGCGGCGACGCCGGCATGGCTGCGCATGCCGATGCCGATGACTGACACCTTCGACATGCCGGCTTCCGACTGCACCACGTCGTAGCCGATCGTCGCCTTCAGCCGCTCGAGCACGGCGAGCGCCTTGTCGACGTCGCCGGATGGTACGGTGAAGGTCATGTCGGTGAACTTGCCGTCCTCGGAAATGTTCTGGACGATCATGTCGACGTTGATGTTGGCCTCGGCCAGCGGCCCGAAAATGCCGGCGGCGACGCCCGGCCGGTCGCCGACACGGCGCAGCGAAATCTGCGCTTCGTCCTTGGCATAGGCAATTCCGGTGACGACCTGCTGTTCCACGATCTCTTCCTCGTCGCAAATAAGCGTTCCCGGCGGATTGAGCAAATCCCCCATTCCGGGTGCATCGGGATCGTCGAAGGACGACCGCACGAAAGTACGCACCCTGTGCACCATGGCAAGCTCGACCGAGCGCACCTGCAGGACCTTGGCCCCGAGCGAGGCCATTTCGAGCATTTCCTCGAACGAAATCTTGGCCAGCCGCCGCGCCTTCGGCTCGATGCGCGGATCGGTCGTGTAGACCCCGTCGACATCGGTGTAGATATCGCAGCGGTCGGCCTTGACCGCTGCCGCGATGGCGACAGCGCTGGTATCGGAACCGCCGCGGCCGAGCGTTGCGATCCGGTTGTCCGGCCCGATGCCTTGGAAACCGGCGACCACCGCCACCTGGCCTTCGCCGAAGCGCTTGATCAGGAATCCGCCGTCGATATCGAGAATGCGCGCCGCGCCATGCGCGTTGTCGGTCTTGATCGGGATCTGCCAGCCTTGCCAGGAGCGGGCATGCACGCCGATATTCTGCAGCGCGATCGCCAGCAAGCCGGCAGTGACCTGCTCGCCGGACGCGACTACGGCGTCATATTCACGCGCATCGTGCATCGGCGAGGCCTCGCGCGTCCATTGCACGAGCTCGTTGGTCTTGCCGGACATCGCCGAGACCACGACGGCGACCTCATGGCCGGCGTCGACCTCGCGTTTGACATGACGCGCCACATTGCGGATGCGGGCGATGTCGGCGACGGAGGTTCCGCCGAATTTCATCACGATGCGCGCCATAGAAGCGAAATGCCTTTGACTGGATGCCGGACCGGAGGCCGAAAAGCGGAAAAATGCGCCAAGCTGTGGCCGGGCGCTCGATGCGCGGCCTCCTTAGCCAAATGATCGCGGTTTCGCAAGGCGGTGAGGATTCCGTCGCCTTGCCCCGTCGATCAACCAGATTTCAAGCCACGCTCTTGGTGAGTTTTGGCTTTTGTTGCTCGACACGGGCGAGACCCGCTCCGGCGATGACGCGGTCACGGCCCTCGGCCTTTGCCTGATACAAAGCGCGATCCGCGGCATTGACGACCTCCGCCCATGAGGCGCCAAGCTCCGGGAAGGCGGCGACCCCGAACGACGCGGTGATGGTGCCGAGCGTGCGGCCGCGATGCGTGACATGCAGCTGCTTGATCGCCTTGCGCAACGCTTCGGCGCGATCGGCGCCATCGGCCAGTGACGTTCCCGGCATCATCAAGGCAAATTCCTCGCCGCCGTAGCGCGATACCACGTCGCTTTCCCTGACATGGTCGACCAGCGTGGCGGCCACCTGCTTGAGGACGAGATCCCCCGCTTCGTGGCCGAACGTATCGTTGAACTGCTTGAAATGATCGACGTCGAGCATGATCAACGTCAGCGGCTGCTCGGCACGTTCCAGGCGCCTGAGCTCGCGGCTGCTGGTCTCCTCGAGGTAGCGGCGATTGTAGAGCCCGGTGTTGGGATCCCGGATCGACTGCTGACGCAACGTTTCGCGCAGACGCAGATTGGCAAGCGCCAACGCCAGCGTATCGACGACGCCGCGCAGTATCTGCTGCCGTTCGGCCAGCCATTCCGGTTTGGCGGCGGCGTCCGGCTCGCACAGATGCAGGATGCCGAGCGTCTCTCCCTGCGCTGCTAGAGGCATACAGACATAACCGCGGCCGCCATTTTCGGTGATGTGGTTGCAGCGCGGCGTCAGCATGCCTGGACCGGCGACGTGCTCCTGGCCGCGCCGCAGCGCCCAACAATCTTCCGGTCCGAACTGGCCGACGCTCGACCGGATGGTGCCCCAATGCGCCATCTCCTCCACCAGGTTGCGCGACGCACTGGTCAGATGAACGGTTCCGCTCAATCCGCCGAAGAAATCAGGCATGGCGGAGCCGACGACGGAAAATGCCTCGTGAAAAGTGACGCAGGCCTGAAGCAGTTCGCCGAGCTTGACCAGGCGGGTCGTGGCCTCCGATGTCTCTTTCAGTTCACGATTGAGCCTCGCCAGTTCTTCGGCACGATCGTGCACCGCCCGCTCGGCACTGCGCAGGTCGCTGATGTCGCTGAGCGTCAGCACGATGCCGCCATCGGCGCGGTTGAGCGGATTGCAGCTGACGACCACGGGCAAGGAGGTCCCATCCGGTTTTGCCAGCCTCACCTCATTCTGGTGGCGGCGGCCGGTGGTCATGGCCAGTTCGACCGGAGATGTTCCCGACGCGGGCTTGTCTCCCGACGGCCCCCGGATATCCAGGGCCGACTGCCAGTCCTGCCCCACGACCTTGTCGCTGCGCCGCCCGATGATCTCGGCTGCCGCCGGATTGACGGACACGACCTGACCCTTGCCGTCGATGACGGCGATGCCTTCGGCAACGGTCTGGACGATGTCTTCGATGTAGGCCTTCTGATCGACAAGTTGAGCGCGCGAGGCTTCGATTTCGGAGGCCATGGTGTCGAACCCTTGCGCCAACTGTCCGAACTCGTCATCGGAGGTGCGGCCGATACGGGCCCCGGCGTCGCCGCGCGCCAGCGATTCGATGCCGCGGTTGAGACCAGCAAGGCCTTTACTGAAGCCTCGCAACAACAGGAAGGCGGAGGCCGCCGCGATCAGCACGGCTGCAGCGGTACACAGGCCCACAAGCCACAGCATATCGTTCGTGCGCTGCTGCGCGGCACGCAGCAGCGGCGTATACTCGAACAGGACGGCGCCGGCGATCTTGCCGGGTGCATCCTCGATCGGCACTGCAATCAGGTCAATCGGATCGGCCACGTCGGCACTGGCCTCGACGAAGTTGCGCGGCACGCCGTCGTCAATCGTCCGGGCGATTTCATTGCCGGGATCGTAGTCGAACGTCGTGCCGATATTTTGCTCTTCTCCTGGAACGTCGGCGAAAATAACCTTGTTCTTGTCTACGATGACGAGATCGCGTTTCGAGCGGCCGTGCTGCAAAGTCACGAATTCGCGGAGCGCATCGGGTCTCTCGAATAATGAACGCGGCGCGTCCGATGCCCTGAAGGCAATAGTTTCGGCCAACTGCCGTGCGACGCTTGTCGCCTCGGCCAGCGCCACGGATTTGGTCAGCGATATCTGCGAGACGATCGCAACGCCGCCGACCAGGCCGATCAAGGCCACGGCGCTGAACAATGTCGCGACTATCTAGGTTCTTATGCGCACCGGGCTGCCCCTACTCGGACAGCAATCTAAATGCCAAACACTGACCCAACGTTAAGAAACCGCCAATATCGTAAATTTGCCGTTAAGCCACACCGGCCAGCTGCACTCCCAACGCGGGCGGTTCAGCCCGTCCGTACGATGGCCTGCCACAGGCGCGGATAGTCGAGGACGAAACCGAGCGGCGAGACCTCCAGTGTCTCGTGGTAGCCGAACATCGGGGCGGCATAGGCGTAATGTGCAGCATCGACGCGCTGATAGGTTTGCTCGAGGCGAACGAGCCTGAGTTCGGGAAATGTCAGATAGGCTGCCGGCGCGGGCGTCGCCATACCGACATCGAGGGCAAAACGGCGAAGCGCCAAAAGGTTTGTGGCGGGCGTGAAGCCGAGATCGACATCGATGAGACCGTCGACTTCCGCTTGATGCTCGCCGTTCAGCGTCCATTGGCGCTCGGTCAGCCGGTCGATCCTGTAATGCAGCTCTTGCGTGCCGAGAAAGCCGTCGGCGCGCGCCGATCGTGTATGCCAATCGGCGTCGCAGTCCGCCTCGTAGGCGATGCTGCACGGCTCGCCGTCCTGGACGAAAAGCGCGTGTCCCCTGAGGTTCCACCCGGAACTCGCTTCCGACAGAAGGCAAGCGTCGTGGCCTTCCTGGTCAAGCCGGCGCCAAAGAATGGAAGCAACCGCTCGCATCATTGCGCACTCCTCCGAACCCGATGTCTCTGCTTCGTCCGCCAAAGCCTAGGCGTTTCCTTCCGGCACACCATCAACTGACACGTGCTGACACAAATGCAGCCGGCAAAAGGCGGCGCCGGAAGGCATCGCGCGCATCGCACCGCCGGCGGTGAATTTCGCGCCTTGACATTCGCAGCCTCGCGCCCGACTTCCTAGCGTCCGAGGAGACCACGCCATGCCTGAGCCCCGACGATCGACGATCGATGCCGGAGAGGTGGAACGCTTTTCCGCCCTTGCCGCCGAATGGTGGAACCCGAACGGCAAGTTCCGCCCGTTGCACAAGTTCAACCCGATCCGGCTTGCCTATATCCGCGACCAGGTGGCGGCCCGCTTCGGCCGCGATCCGCGTGCGGCACGGCCGTTCGAAGGCCTGCGCTTCCTTGACATCGGCTGCGGCGGCGGGCTTTTGTGCGAGC
Source organism: Mesorhizobium sp. M0768 (assembly GCF_040320195.1). Classification (NCBI taxonomy): domain Bacteria; kingdom Pseudomonadati; phylum Pseudomonadota; class Alphaproteobacteria; order Hyphomicrobiales; family Phyllobacteriaceae; genus Mesorhizobium; species Mesorhizobium sp. M0768. Next base: position 44,329 of record NZ_JAMYPD010000004.1, read on the forward strand.
CGATGGCGCGGCTTGGCGCCGAAGTGGTCGGCGCCGATGCCTCCGCCACCAACATTGAAGTGGCCAAGCTGCATGCGGCGGAAGTCGGCGTGAGCGTGGATTATCGCGCCACGACCGCGGAAGACCTTGCCGATGCCGGCGAAAAATTCGACGTCATCCTCAACATGGAAGTGGTCGAGCATGTCGCCAATGTCGATCTGTTTCTGGCCAAATGCGGCGAGATGGTCAAGCCCGGCGGCATCATGTTCGTCGCCACCATCAACCGCACGCTGAAGGCCCTGGGCCTGGCCATCATCGGCGCCGAATATGTGCTGCGTTGGCTGCCACGCGGCACCCACCAGTTCGGCAAGCTGGTGCGCCCCGAGGAACTGGAAAAGGCGCTTGCCGGCGCCGGTCTGACCGTCATCGACCGCACCGGCGTCACCTACAACCCGCTCGCCGACCGCTGGCAGCGCTCGAAGGACATGGACGTCAACTACATGGTGCTGGCGGAGAAGGCATCCGTCTGAAGCTTACGCCTTCTGGCCCCTATGGCCTCTGGCTTTGCGCCTTGGTGGTGATGAACACGCCGGCGGTGATGATGACGGCACCGGCCCAGGTCAGCAGTTGATAGCGCTCGCCGAGGAAGAGCGTCCCGGCAAACAGCCCGACCGCCGCCGCGACATAGCCGATCTGGCTGAGATAGACCGGGCCGCCGACCGCTTGCAGGCGGAAGAAGAAGGCGAACATCGCCGAGGCTGATGCCACCTGTGCCGCGGCGACCAGCGGCACGCCGCCGAGCGAGCCGAATGCATTGCCGCCAAGCAGGACCAGAATGCCGGCAACCAGCATCAAGGCTGCTGCCAGATGGCTGCCGACGGCGAGCTCGATCGGGCCGGTGCCTTCGGGCCAGTCGACGGTGCGGTAAATGTTGCCGGCGGCGAGGCTGACCGGGATGAGCAGGCCCATCGCAACCCAGAAAAATTCGGCCGGCTGGCCCGCTTCGCCGCGCGTCACCGCCACCATGACTGCGCCGACGAAACCGACGACTATGCCGACGATACCCAGCATGGTCGGGCGCCTGACGCCGAGCAGCATCGAGAACACCAGCGTGACGACCGGCGACAGCGTGAACATGATGCCGCTGTAGCCGGCGCCCAGATGCGGAATGGCTGAAAACATCAGCAGATTGGGGATTGCATATGAGACGGCCGCGGTGACGAAGAAATAGCGCAGCCTGTGCGGCGTAAGCCGCATGCGCTTCCCGTTGAGCAGCAATGCGCACAAAAGCACGCCGCCGGCACCAAGCGAGATGACGAAGGCCCAGACCATGGCGGCCACGCCGGCCGCCGTCGCGATCTTGCCGAACGGCAGCGTCAGGCCGAGCAGTCCACCGGTGACGACCAGAAGGCCAAGCGCCGAGTCCCAGAGAAATTTCATCGCACCGTCCCGTCGCCCGTTCGCGGCACTTGGCCAATATCGCAAGCTGAGGTAAGATAAGGTAAAGATTCTTCACGTCAAGATACATAACGGTGAGAGACATGGATCGCGCAGCAAAAGCGATCGGGCAATGGAAAAAGGAACGGCCGGATCTCGATGTCTCGCCGATGGCCGTGCTCGGACGGTTGAACGAGGCCGCCTCGCTGATCGCACGAGAGCGGCTGGCGCCGCTGTTTGCAAGTTACGGGCTGCAATCCGGAGAATTCGATGTGCTGGCGACGCTGCGTCGTTCCGGGCCGCCATACGCGCTGACGCCGACGGCTCTCTACGAGGCGACGATGGTAACGTCGGGCGCGATGACCAATCGCCTCGATCGGCTCGAGAAATCCGGTCTGATCAAGCGCGGGCCGCACCCCGACGATCGCCGCGGCATTGTCGTGCAACTGACTAAAAAGGGTCTGGCGTTGATTGACGAGGCGGTTACCGCTCACGTCGCCAACGAGCACCAGATACTTTCTGGGTTAGCACGCCCGGAGCAGATCATGCTCGCACGCCTGCTCGAAAAATTGATAGCGAGCCTAGGCTAACCCAGGGCGGCCAAGAGGGCCGGCCGAGAGGGTGGAAAGCTTAAATCCTGGTCGCCGAGCCTCGTTTGGGCCGGCGAACAGCTCTGATCTTGCCGCTGTTTCCGCCGCCACAGAAAAACTGGTCGCCGCCATCGGATTCGAGCCCCGACACGCCTGTTCCCGGCGGCATATCGAGCTTCTCAAGGACCTTTCCCGTTTCAGGATCGATCCGTCTGACATCGCTCTCCTCACCCTCCCAGGTGCCATGCCACAGCTCGCCGTCGACCCAGCTGACGCCGGTGACGACGCGGTTGGAAACGATGGTGCGAAGAATTGCCCCTGTCTCGGGATCGACCTGATGAATCTTTCGGCCCCGATGCTGCCCGACCCAGAGTGTTCCTTCGGCCCAGGCGAGCCCGGAATCACCGCCATTGCCGGGCGCCGGGATCGTCGCCAGCACCTGGCCATTCTTCGGATCGATCTTCTGGATGCGATCCTCGGCGATCTGATAGAGGTGCTGGCCGTCGAAGGCCGTTCCGGCGTGTGCCGCGACGTCGATCGAGCGCACCACTTTGCCGCTCGCCGGATCGAAGGCGTTCAATCTGTCGCCTGAGGCAAACCAGACATGCTCACCGTCGAAGGTAACGCCGTCCACGTGGTCGACACCCGGAAAGGGTCCATATTCTCGAAGGATTTCGGCTGCGGATCGTTCCATAATTCCATCCTAGTAGCCCGGCAGTGGGCCGGGGAGTAACAAGATTGTCGGGAAACCCGTCAGCGGCGGGGTCATCCAGCGACGCGCCCGTCCGCGGCCGAACGACTGCACCTTGCCGGCCTGGGCGAGCTGCTCGAGCGCTCGCTGCACGGTACGCGAACTGGCTCCAAGCGCAATCGCCAGGGCCGAACTCGACCAAGACTCGCCGTCGGCGAGGAAGGCGAGCACGGCGGCACGCTCTTCTTCGACGGGTGGCGCCAGCACGACGACCTCACCTGCGCGGCGCGGGGCCAGCGCAAAGCCCCGCTTCGTCGCGCTCACATCCGCCAAGCTCCGAAGCTCCGCGCGAAGCCGCCCGACTTCGACGCGCAATCGTGCGCGATGTGATTCGTCCGCGTCCTTTCCGCGGAAAGCGCGCGCAATGAGCGTCGCTCTTGCCACGTCCCCCGGCCAGGCTTCGGCCAGCGCGCGGGCCAGCGCGAACAGCACCGGGCGGGTCGCCAGCGAGACGACCGTATCTGCGACCCTCACGACATTGCGGCATGCATCCACCACGAGCGCCCCCGACGCCAGGAGCGCTTCGACTTCATCGAGCAGGAGGGGCCGTTCCCCGCCACGCGCGACAAGGCGTGCGGCCGGCGTGTCCAGCACCAGCGATGCGCTCTCCACCTCCGCGATCAGCGCGGGGATGCCGGACGCGCGCGCCGCCCGCGCCGCCAGGCCAAGCGCGGCGCGCGCAGGGCCGGTCCGCAAGCGGCGGATGGCGATGCCGGCGACAGCCAGCTCGTGGGCGGCCCGCGATGCCGGCGGCAGCGGCGAGGGATCGAAGCCGTCCAGCCTGCGCTCGGCTTCGTCGAGATGGCCGATCAGCAGCAGGCGCCGAACGTCGAGGTTGCGCGCATGCGCGGCGTTGACGCGGTCGCCATGCTTTTCAAGCGTCGCCCGTGCGGCGTCGAGTGCCTTGGCCGGCCAGGCAAGGTCGCGCGAGACGAGCGCGATCTCGGCCTCGGCGACGATACACCGCGCGCGGGCCACGGCCTCCCTCGGGCTGAATGCGTGCGCCGCCCTCTTGAGAAGAACCTTCGCCCGAACCAGGTCGCCAAGCTGCGCCATCGCGATACCGCGCAACGCCAGTGCCGGCGCATCGTCGCGCAGCGCAACCCGCTTCAAGGCGCCGAGCGGATCGCCCGCCGCAAGCGCATGCGCCGCGGCCGTGATCAGCGAGTCCATCGGAATCCCGTCACACTTGTCACTCCCATGGCTTCGACATCCGGCGCTAAGTCCATCTCACCAACCAGTCGTATCGACAACGGCGACTGTAGCCAACCTGAGTTGCGGCGCGCCAACCTTGAGTCGCGGCTAGACTGTGCACTGGGCTCGAACACAACGATAAGCATTAGGAGAGACGCAATGAAGATCGAAGGTACAACCATCCTGGTGACTGGAGCCAATCGGGGCATCGGTCGGGCACTGGTCGAGGAAGCCCTGAGCAGAGGCGTAAAGCGCGTCTTCGCCGCAAGCCGCCAACCGATGGCTCATCCGGACCGGCGTGTGACGTCCCTGACCATGGATGTGACCAACGCTGCGCAGATCCGGGAGGCGGTCGAGAAGATCGATGCTCTCGATATTCTCATCAACAACGCCGGCGTATCGCCCTTCGATGACCTCAGCGACCGTCGTGTGCTCGAACAACAGCTCGCCGTAAACCTCTTCGGCTCGTACGACGTTACCCAGGCTCTGCTGCCGTTGCTGGCCCGGTCGCGGGGAGCCATCGTCAACATTCTGTCGCTGGCCTCGATTGCCGCCGTGCCGTTCAGTCCGGCCTACTCGGTCTCGAAGGCGGCCTCGTTCTCGCTGTCGCAGTCGTTGCGCACGCTCCTGGCCGGACGGGGTGTCAGCGTCCACAGGGTCCTTCCCGGCCCGGTGGACACGGACATGACACGGGGCCTGGACATCGCGAAGGCTTCTCCGGAGTCTGTCGCGCGGGCAATCCTGAACGGCGTGGAGAACGGCGAAGAGGAAATCTTCCCCGATCCCATGTCGGAATCCGTGGCGGAGGGCTGGCGCAGCAGTGCAGTCAAGGCGCTTGAACGCCAGTTTGCAGCCTATGCGGAAGCAAGCCCGTCAAGTGAAGCAAGCCCGTCAGGCAGTGGGCATGAAAGAAGCAGCAAAACGATTACCCGCGAGGCCCATCCTTGCTGCTCGGCCTGAAATTGCGGACGCTTGTGCAGGGGGCGGCGGCATCGCCGCTCTGGGCGGAAGCGAATCCCCACAAGCGAAACGGAGCATCATTTTCGCTTGTCGAAATGCGCTTCAGCTTCTTGTCGCCTGATACGCCTCTGATATCGCCGCCGGGCGAAAAAGACGATCAAGTCTGCCAGCCAACCTGGAGCATTGAGATGGAGCAAGGCATCACGCGCGCTATCAATTTGCCGACCATTCATCGCTACATTGGAAAAATCCGAGGGTTCCGTTTGTCGAGCTTCGACCCATTGACGAATACTCGCCCCGTCCGGCAGTTTCGCCGCAAAAGCCAGTTCACGTCTCATGCAAACCCATTCCACCCGGTGGCGCAATTCCTCCTTATAGCCAATGCCTCGCTGATGGAGACGCGCATGCGTCGCCTCATGCACTATCGCGCTGGCGATCTGGTCGGTCAGCGTGTGCTCGCCTAGAACAAATCGCCGATCAAGCTCGCAAGTCGAAGTCGATTTCACAAATTGCGCAGCGGCACCTGGATTGATTGTGATCCAGATCCGTTTGAGATCGCGGACCAGACGGCTGTATCGAACAGGGTCAAATTCTTGAATCAATCGCAGCGCGGCGGCAACCTTATCTGCATCTTTCCCACCGCTCTCGCCATTATAGAAAACTGGCAACCCATCGATCGTTCTCTTGTCGATCGACTTTATAGCCAACCAGCTGAAAACACGGATCACTATCTCTGAACCACGCCGCTTTTCAGTCTTCTCCGGATGGGGCAAGACTTTCCTCAGTTGCGGTCGTCGGGGAAACTTGGAATAGGCATGAACTCGACGCCGTCTTCGGCGAGGCTCTTGGCCTCGTCCAGCGTCGCCTCGCCATAGATGCCGCGCGGATCGCTTTCACCGAAATGGATCTTGCGCGCTTCCTCGGCAAATTTGTCGCCGACATAATCGGCGTTCTCGCGCACCTTGTCGGCCATGGCCTTGAGCTGCGCCAGCGCCTGCTTTTGCGCCTCGCCCATGGCCAGCGCGATGCTTTCGCGCTTGCGCCCGGTGGAGACGGCAGGCGCCATCAGCGCCTTCTCGACCTTGTGCGAGCCGCAGGCCGGGCAATCGACGAAACCGCGCCTCTTCTGTGTGTCGAAATCGTCGTTGCTGCGGAACCAGGCCTCGAATTCGTGCTCGTGTTCGCAGATCAGGGAAAAGCGGATCAAGAGGCGGCACCCCTGAGCGGCATTGCCTCCGCCGAACCGGCGTTTACGGCAAAATCGCGTGCGTTCTTGAGATTCGGTATCTTTTTGCGCGCAGCGACTGACTGCGCCGGGTCGATCTCGGCGACGATCACCGCCGGCTCGTCATGGGCAGCTTCGGCGACGATGCGGCCCCAGGGATCGACGATCAGCGAATGGCCATAGGTTTCGCGGCCGTCTTCATGCACGCCGCCTTGCGCGGCGGCGACGACATAGGCGCCGTTCTCGATGGCGCGCGCCCTGAGCAGCACGTGCCAGTGCGCTTCTCCGGTCTGGCGGGTGAAGGCTGCGGGCACCGAAAGCAGATCGGCGCCGGCCAGCGCCTCGGCACGGAACAGCTGCGGAAAGCGCAGATCGTAGCAGACGGCAAAGCCTAGCTTCGCGCCCTCGATTTCGGTGACGACAGCCTCGGTGCCCGGCTCATAAGCGGCGGATTCGCGCCAGCTCTCGCCATTGTCGAGATCGACGTCGAACATGTGGATCTTGTCATAGACGGCAAGGATTGCGCCGTCCGGCCCGAACAAAAGCGCGCGGTTGGCGAGCTTGCCGTCGGCGCGCAGAATGGCGGTCGAGCCAATATGCAGGAAGATGCCGAGCTCCTTGGCCAGCTTCCGCGAAATCGAGACGATGACGTCCTTGTCTTCGGAGGTGAAGGAAGCGGCCCGCGCCTGGCTGTCGCGGATCAGCGCGCCGGTCATTTCCGGGGTCTGGATGTAGCTCGCGCCAAGGCCTGCCGCCTCGCGCACCAGCCGTTCCAGATCGACCGCATTGCGCTCCGGGCTGGTTCCCGAACGCATCTGGATCGCCGCCGCCTTGAAACCACCCATCGTCATGTCCCTATCTGGCCGAGCCGTTGGCGAGCAATCCGTCCAGCCGTCCTTCCGCCTCCAATTCGTGGAGATCGTCGGAGCCGCCGACATGCGTGTCGCCGATGAATATCTGCGGAAAGGTGGAACGGCCGTGAGCCCGGGAGATCATCTCCTGGCGCAGCTCCGGCGAGAAGGAGGCGTCGTGCTCGGTGTAGGTCACACCCTTCCTGTCGAGCAGCCGCTTGGCCGCGGTGCAATAGCCGCACATCATCCGCGTGTAGATCGTCACATCGACCATCGGTCAGCAACCCTGCCTCGTTCCGCTGTCATCTAGGCTATATAGGCGCCGATTCGTCGGCCCGAAAGTCCCCCGGCAGCACACGCGCGAAGGTCAGTACGTCGACCGCGCCGGCACCGCCCTTCTTCAATGCCCTGGCGACCGCGCGGACGGTGGCGCCGGTGGTGTAGACATCGTCGATCAACAGCACCCGGCGGCCGGCGATTTCGATCTCCGCCTCATCAGGCACTTTGAATGCGGCGCGAACATTTTCCTCGCGTTCCCGCCGCTCCAGCCCGACTTGCTGGCGCGTGAGTTTGATGCGCCTGATGGCTGATGGCGCGAAAGGCCGCTCCCCGAGCTGCGCCACCGCCCGTGCCAGTTCCGCCGACTGGTTGAACTGCCGTCGGAAGAAACGCCGCCAGTGCAGCGGCACCGGCACGACCACGTCGGCCTCGGCGATGAGTTCGGCACCGGCGCGAAGCATCCAGCGCGCCATCCACGGCGCCAGATCGGTGCGGTCCTGGTATTTCAGCCCTTGCACCATCTGGCGGGCAACGCCGGAATAGGCGACCGCCGCCCGCGCGCGCTCGAACGGCGGCGGGTCGGCTATCGCCTCCGCCGAAAGGAAACCCTCACCCATACTGTGGGTGAACGGCGTGCCCATCACCGGGCACCATGGCTGTTCCAGCAACCTGAGTTTCGGCCAGCAGGCGCCGCACAACACGCCGGGCTGCGAGACATGGCGGCGGCAGCCGGCACAGACCGGCGGGAACAAGAGGCGCGCTGGCCAGCCCAACGCCTTTCGGGCAATGCTCTTGATCGCAATACGCTTGATCTCTGGCATCGGATCGGCCACGTGGTTGGTCCTCGGCATCACTATATCAGAGAGCGAAGCACAAGGACCTGCCCATTGCAGCCCGTAATCGACACCTCGCTCTGGCTGGCGCGCAAGCGCCGGGCAATGGCCCGTCCCATCGCCGGCGCGGATTTCCTCATGCGGCGGGCGGCCGAGGATCTTGCCGACCGGCTCGGCGCCGTCGAACGCAGGTTCGGCAAGGCGGCCTCATTGTTTTGCCAGACGCCGGCAGCAGCAGAGGTGCTCGCCGAAAGCGGCAAGGTGACGGAAAACGTGCGCGTCGAGGCCGACGCCGCTTTCCTGGGTGGCCAGCCAGGACTGTTGGCGCCGTTGGAAACCGTGCCATTCGAGCCGGAAAGCCTCGACCTCGCAGTCTCGCTGCTGTCGCTGCAGGCGATGAACGACATTCCCGGCATGCTGGTGCAGATCCGCCGGGCGCTGAAGCCGGACGGGCTTTTCCTCGGCGCCTTCGCCGGCACAGGCACGCTCTCCGAGCTGCGCGAAAGCCTGCTTGCCGCCGAGACCGAGCTCTATGGCGGCGCCAGCCCGCGTGTGATCCCGTTCACCGACGTCCGCGACGCCGGCGCGCTGCTGCAGCGCGCCGGCCTGGCGTTGCCGGTTGCCGACGTCGAGACGATCACGGTGCGCTACGATTCGCTGTTTGGTCTGATCGCCGATCTGCGCGCCATGGGCGAGACCAGCGCGCTTGTCGACCGCAGCAGGCGGCCGGGCACGCGAGCGCTGTTCGCGCGCGCCGCCGAAATCTATGCGGAGCGGTTTTCGGATGCCGATGGCCGCGTCAGGGCGAGTTTCTCGGTGGTCTGGATGTCAGGCTGGGCGCCCGATGCCTCTCAGCAAAAGCCGCTGAAGCCGGGCTCCGCAAAAATATCGCTGAAGACAATCCTGGAAAACCCCGGCGGCCCCTGAGCGGATCCTTGCGCAGAAGCTAAGCGTATCCCACGCAAAAGCTAAGCGGGTCACTGTGCAAAAGCGTTGGCAAGCTTGCTGCTGTTGTCGCTGAACAACCACTGGATGGCGCCGGCAGCCTGGCCAATACCAGCGACAATGGCAAGCGACAGAACGGCGACGATCAAACCATATTCGATAGCCGTCGCACCCCTCTCGTCTTCTAAAAATCGTTGCAGCAACATTTTCATGGGCGCCTATCCCTCTTGCCCGAACCTAGCGCCGACCCGTTAAGAAAGGTTAATGCGACAGGCTTAACGCGCGGTGAACCAGCTGCATTCTAGGAAACAGCCGAATCCTAGAGATCTGTTGAGGAGTCAGCAGTCGCCGCTGCTTCTGCCATCGGCCCGTATAACGCAGACCGAACTGGGCAGCGGCTGCAGCACGCTCTTGCGTAGCGTATAGCTATCGCGCTGTGCGATCGAGCCGGTGCTCATCGTATCAAGCCCGTCGCGGGCAAACTGCGAGCGGGTCCGGCTGTCGAGGTAGGGCGTCGCGATCAAGGCCAGAGCCACCGCGGCCGAGCCGAACAAGAGGGCGATGCGCAATATTCCCATGCCGGCATTGGCGGCGCCAGGAAGGCGGTCGGGCCAAGGCGAGTCCCAGTCCTTTTCAAGGCTCATGCAAATCGCTCCCCAGCGGTGGAATCGGCGTAACCGCCTAGCGTCAATTTTTCACGGTCAGATAAATCTTTCATTAACGCTGCTGCCAGCGCGTTGCGGCGCTGCCCGATTTACGGCAGGTCGGCCGTTACAGCAGATCGATGAGGAACTGGATCAGCGGGGCATCGGCCGGCGGCATTGGAAAATCGCGCATCTGGCGCGGCCGCACCCATTTCAGCACCTGGCCTTCCTTCGGCTGGGCAATGCCGCGGAATCGACGGCAGACGAACAGCGGCATCAGCAGGTGAAAATCATCGTAGGAATGGCTGGCGAAGGTGAGTGGCGCCAGGCAAGGGATGTCGGTTTCGATGCCGATCTCCTCGTACAATTCGCGGATCAGGCATTGTTCCGGCGTCTCACCGGGCTCGACCTTGCCGCCCGGAAACTCCCACAGGCCGGCGAGTTGCTTGCCTTCGGGCCGCTGCGCCAAAAGCACGCGCCCGTCGGCATCGACCAGCGCGCAGGCCGCGACCAGGAGCAGGCGTTTGCCGATCGTATCCAAGCCGCTCATGCGCCGGGTGGCCGGCGATAGCGATAGCGATAGACTTCGTCGAATCCGAGCGAACGGTAGAGCGCCAGCGCCGGCGCGTTGTCCGCCTCGACCTGCAGCCAGGCTTCCCGCGCCCCGCGCAGCCGCGCCCATTTCAGCGCCGACCGGATGAGATGGCGGCCATGGCCCTGGTTGCGCACCGACCTGTCGGTGGCGATCTCGAACAGGCCGGCAAGGTCGCCGTCATGCACGCAGATCAACGTTGCCAGCGGTTCGCTGCCGGCCTCCAGCGCAAACAGCCCGGCCTCCGGCTGGATGGCGCCGATGATCTCCGACAGGCCCGGCCGCAGCGACACATCCGAGCCGCTCACCTTGAGCGCCGCGCCGATGAAACGGCTGATGTCCTTCAACGGAATCTGGTCCATGGCGTCGTCGAGCGCGGCGTCCGCCAGCGGCAGCCGCATGACCAGCGACTCCGCGAACGTGCTCCAGCCTTCGCTGTCGAGGTACTTCGAAAGATCAGGCCCCGACAGCGGCGAGATGCGAAAGGTCAGCGGCCTGCCATAGGCCTCGAAGCGGCGGCTGGCGCGGCCGATGCGCTCGGCAATGTGCTGGATGTCGCCCGGATCGAGCGGATTGACCGAGTTCAGCCGCTTGGCCGGGTGGCCGGCCGTCAGCCGAACCACCCAGGTGCCGTCATAATGGACGGCGGCCGCCGGCCAGGCGCGAAAGCCGGCCGCCTCATAGCGGCGCACGATCGCCAACACGCTTGCCGGATGTCTGGAAGCCAACGCCATCAGCTCCGATAATCGCCGTTTATGGCGACATATTCCTTGGTGAGATCGCAGGTCCACACCGTCGCCTTGCCGCGGCCGATGCCGATATCGGCGCGGATGCGGATGTCGTCGCGCTTCATATACGCCGAAGTCGCCTCCTCGGAATAGGCGGCGTCGCGCTCGCCCTGATAGGCCAGGCGGTTGTCGCCGAACCAGATCGACAGAAGGTCGCGGTCGGCCGGTTCGCCGGCCTTGCCGACGGCCATGACGACGCGGCCCCAATTGGCGTCCTCGCCGGCGACTGCCGTCTTGACCAGCGGCGAATTGGCGATCGACAGCGCGATGCGCTTGGCCGAGCGGGCCGATTTGGCCCCGGTGACGGTGACCTCGACCTGCTTGCGGGCGCCCTCGCCGTCGCGCACCACCTGCAGTGCCAGCGATTTCAGCACCTTGCCGAGGGCACGGCGGAAGGCGCCGAGGCGCGGATCCTTGGGGTCGGAAATTGCCGGCGCGCCGCACCTGGCGGCAGCACCCGTGGCGAACATCAGCAGCGTGTCGCTGGTCGAGGTGTCACTATCGACGGTAACCGCGTTGAAGGTCTTGGCCGTGCCGCGCGTCAGGAGGTCCTGCAGCACGGGTGCTGCGATCGGCGCATCGGTGGCGATGAAGGAAAGCATCGTCGCCATGTCGGGCGCGATCATCCCGGCCCCCTTGGCGATACCGTTGATGGTGACGTCGGCATCGCCGAGCTTGACCGTCGCGGTCGCCAGTTTGGGATAGGTGTCGGTGGTCATGATCGCCTTGGCGGCTTCGGTCCACAATTCCGGCTTGCCGTCCTTGACGAGACCGGCCAGCAGATGGCTGAACTTGCCGGCGTCGAGCGGTTCGCCGATCACGCCAGTCGAGGCCAGGAACACCTCGCCCGCTGTGCAGTCGGCCGCTTTCGCCGCCACCTCGCCCGTGAGTGCCGTCGAGGCGCGGCCTTTCTGGCCGGTAAAGGCATTGGCATTGCCGGAATTGACGACCAGCACGCGTGCTTTGCCAGCCACGAGGTTCTGCCGGCAGAAATCAACTGGCGCCGACGGGCATTTCGACCTGGTGAACACGCCGGCGACGGTGGTGCCGGCGTCGAACACCATGGCCAGCAAGTCGGTGCGGTTCTTGTATTTTATGCCGGCCTCGGCGGTGGCGATGCGCACGCCCTCGATCACCGGCATCTTGGCATATTTCTTCGGCGCGAGCGGCGAAACCTGTGTGGACATGGAAGACCCCGGGCGGGAAAAATCGCGAAAGGAACGCCGGTTTGCCCGATAGCACGCGCTGGCGCAAGGCGTTTCACAGCCGTTAAGGGTGCCGGAAGCCTGACACCGCCTCATGCAGCAAGCAGGCTGTTGCAAATTTGTTGGCGTCGCTGCGACCGATAGCGCTATGATCCTGCCCCATGGGCAGGCTTGTGGTCTTGGCACTGGCGTTTCTGGGCTTTCTGCTGCTGCGCGCCGATGCGCAGACGGCGCGGCGCGTGGCGCTTGTGGTCGGCAACGGCAGCTACGCCGAAGCCGGCACGCTGGCCAATCCCGTCAACGATGCGCTCGATATCGCCGACAAGCTGCGCGCCATCGGCTTCGAGGTGATCGAAGGCAACGATCTCGGCAAGCGCGAGCTCGAACGCAAGATCGGCGAATTCTCCGATGCGCTGCAAGGCGCCGGTGCCGGACTGTTCTACTATGCCGGCCACGGCCTGCAGGTCGACGGGCGCAACTTCATCGTGCCGGTCGACGCCCGGCTGGACATGCCGGTCAAGCTGCAGCTCGAGGCGGTGCCGATCGACGAGGTTCTCGACATCATGGAGCAGCAGACCAAAGTCAGCCTGGTCTTTCTCGATGCCTGCCGCAACAACCCGTTTGCCCGAAGCCTCAGCCGCAGCGCCACGACGCGCTCGGCGACGGCTCTCGCCGGCCTTGCCCAGTTCGAGTCGACGCGCGGCTCGTTCATCGCCTTCTCGACAGCGCCCGGCGCTGTCGCAATGGACGGGACGGGGCGCAACTCGCCGTTTGCGGCCGCACTTTTGCGGCATATGGCCGAGCCCGGACAGAGCATCAACGACATGATGATCGCGGTGCGCCGCGACGTCGTTTCTGCAACGCGCGAGGCGCAGCGTCCCTGGGAGCAGGGGTCGCTGCTCGAGCGTTTCGAATTCGTTCCGGGCGCAGACACTGCCCAGCAACCGAAACCGCCTGTCAGCCCGGCTCCCGCGTCGCAGGTGGCTGCGCTCGAACGCTCCGTCGGCGACAAGAGCGCCATCGAGCAGTTTCTGCGCCAGGACTATCTGGCGCCTGATGCCAGGAGAATGCGCGAAACCGTCAAGCGGCTCTACGGTGCGTCGGCCACCATCTACGGTACGCGCTACGACAGCGAGGCAATCGTCAAGGTCAAGACCGACTGGTTCGCGCAATGGGCATCGTGGTCGTTCGGCCTCGAGCCCGGCAGCCTTGAGGTGACGCCGCACGGCCAGGACCGTGCCGACGTGGTTTTCGCCATGCGCTACGACTATGTGCCGAAGGACAACTTGGCGCCACGGCTGACCGGCAAGGCGCGGGTGACGCTGGAACTCGTGCTGGCCGATGGCGCGTGGCGCGTTGCCTCGGAGACGTCGCAAGCGCTGGAATGAACATCAGCGGACCGCTGGGTTGATGAACCCGCGAAACGCCCGCTGCACGCCCGGAATCAGCCCCCAGATCATGATCGAGACCATCAGCGGCGCGATGACCAGCGTGCGCTGCCAGATTTGCCATTCCTGCGTCAGCGGAAAAACCACGTACAAAATGGCAGTGATCAGCGGATACACGCCGAGCAGCACCAGCAGGGCGAAGCGCAGGCGCGAAAAGCGGGTCACGGCGGTCGAGTTCATCAAACTCTCCTTATCGTTACGGAACGTTCCGTTACATATGAAACGGATCGTTCCGTTTCGTCAAGAGTTGTATATGATGGCTGGCGAAATCGCGGGTAAGGAAGAAGAGATGGGCGAAATCACCGATCCCGGGCGCAAGTCGGCTGGCGCACGGCGCAGCCCGGAAAGCGCCGATGCCATTCTCGATGCCGCCGAGGCGGTACTGGTCGAAGCCGGCTATTCCGGCTTCTCGATCGAGGCGGTGGCGCGCCGCGCACGCGCCGGAAAACCGACGATCTATCGCTGGTGGCCAAGCAAGGCCGCCTTGCTGCTCGACGTTTATCAACGGCAAAAGCGCGTCGACAATCCCGATACCGGGAACCTTGCGGAGGATCTCGTCGGCTTCCTGAAGAGCTTGTTCGCGCACTGGCGCGATACATCGTCGGGCAGCGTGTTCAGATCGCTGATTGCCGAGGCGCAGTCGGACGAAAAAGCCGCCGCCGCCCTCGCCGAATACGCAAGAGGGCGTCGTGTCCATACCGGCCAGATGGTCGAACGCGCCAAGGCAAGGGGAGAGGTGGCAGCCGATGTCGATGCCACTGTCGTCGCCGACCTGATCGCCTCGTTTGCCTGGGCGCACCTTCTGACGAACCGCCTGGACGAGGACGAGGCGATCTTGCGCAGGGCGGTCGGCTATGTCTTGAAAGGCATCGTCGCTGACGCTGCCGGCGACGCCACGCCGGTCCGGCGGCGGCGTTAACGCATCATCGCTCGCCCTACCAAATAGAAGCGACAGGGCGGCAGCGCGCCCTGTCGTAGCCCAATCTGGCCTATTTGGCGCTTTCCAGCGCGTCGACCGTCTTCTTCAGGTTCGCATCGGGGATGTCGACCTTGGCGTTGGCGCGCAGCGACTTGACCAGCGCGAAATACTTGTCGCGGATGACCGCCTGGCGCGCCTGGTCCTTGACCTGGTCGAACGCCGGCGGCTGCTTGGTACGCTTGTCCTCAACCTTGATGACATGCCAGCCGAACTGTGACTGCACCGGCTGGTCGGTATATTTGCCGACCGCCAGCGCAAACACCGCCTTGTCGAATTCCGGCACCATCTGGCCAGGTCCGAACCAGCCGAGATCGCCGCCGCTGGTCTTGCCGCTTGGATCGCTGGTGTGCTCGTTGGCAAGCTTCTGGAAGTCGGCGCCGCCGTCGAGCTGCTTGATGATGGCGTCTGCCTCTTCCTTCGTCTTCACGAGGATGTGACGGGCGTGCACCTCGTTGGTGGGCGGCGTGTTGGCGATTTCCTGGTCGTAGCGGGCGCGGACCTCGGCATCGGTAACCTTGTCGACGACGCCCTTCTCGACCATTTCGCCATGCAGCGCGCGCTGCTGCAGGAAGGCCATGCGGCGCTGGAAGTCGGGATCCTTGTCGAGGCCGGTGGTCACCGCCTGGGCCGCCATCACGCGGATTTCGATCGCCGCCGACAGCGCCGCGGCGCGGCGCTGCTCGGGCGGAAGCTGCGCGAACTGTTGTGACAGCTCGCCCTCGGCAAGCCCAAGGTCTGCCTCGGTCAGCGTCTGGCCGTTGATGGTGGCGACCACGGCGTTCGGATCGACCGGCTTGGCCGCCGGAGCGGGTGCTGCCGGCTGGGCAGGGGCGGCCTCCTGTGCCATCAGCGGCGACAGCGAGAGGGCCGATAGCCCGAATGCCAGACCAAGGCTGGCGAGCGACGCGCGGCGGAACAATACTGACATTACGATTATCTCCAAAGCGGGGTAGCTAGAGCGGAATGGCTTCCAGACCAGCAAGATTGTGGCGGAATTTGGCGCGGTCGACAGGGCGAGCGCGGCGTTGACATCGAATGAGCCCCCTCTTATCTGTCCAACGACTTTGCGTCCAGAACCGTTTTCCGGGCGCTTTTTGCGTTTGTCCGCGTTCACGTGGAGTTGATGGGGCCAGCCGGCGCCTGTCGCAGTGACTTGGAATGCTATCGAAAGGGCCATTGGATGGTCAGTCTCGGCGGTCTCGCCCGTAAGGTTTTCGGCTCCTCCAACGATCGTCGGGTCAAATCGACCCGGCCGCGCGTCGAGGCGATCAATGCCATGGAAAACGAGATGCAGGCGCTTTCCGACGCCGAGCTTCAGGCCCGCACGGACAAATTCCGCCAGGACATCGCCAACGGCGCCAGTCTCGACGACCTCCTGGTGCCGGCCTTCGCCACCGTGCGTGAGGCCGCCCGCCGCGTGCTCGGCATGCGGCCGTTCGACGTGCAGCTGATCGGCGGCATGGTGCTGCACAATGGCGGCATCGCCGAGATGCGCACCGGCGAAGGCAAGACGCTGGTGGCGACGTTGCCGGTCTACCTCAATGCGCTCGCCGGCAATGGCGTCCATGTCGTCACCGTCAACGACTACCTAGCCACGCGCGACTCCGAATGGATGGGCCGCGTCTACAAATTCCTCGGCCTCAAGGTCGGCGTCATCGTCCACGGCCTGTCCGACGAGGAGCGCCGCGTCGCCTACGCCGCCGACGTCACCTACGCCACCAACAACGAGCTCGGCTTCGACTATCTGCGCGACAACATGAAATACGAGCGCGCCCAGATGGTGCAGCGCGGTCACAGCTACGCCATCGTCGACGAGGTCGATTCCATCCTGGTCGACGAAGCGCGCACGCCGCTGATCATTTCCGGTCCGCTCGAGGACCGTTCGGAAATGTACAACACCATCGACACCTTCATCATCCAGCTGCAGCCGCAGGACTACGAGATCGACGAGAAGCAGAAGACCTCGATCTTCACCGAGGAAGGCACCGAGAAGCTGGAGAACATGCTGCGCGATGCCGGCCTGCTCAAGGGCGAGGCGCTCTATGACGTCGAGAACGTCGCCATCGTCCACCACGTCAACAACGCGCTGAAGGCGCACCGGCTGTTCCAGCGGGACAAGGACTATATCGTGCGCAACGGCGAGATCGTCATCATCGACGAGTTCACCGGCCGCATGATGCCCGGCCGCCGTTATTCGGAGGGCCTCCACCAGGCGCTCGAAGCCAAGGAGCATGTGGCGATCCAGCCGGAAAACCAGACGCTCGCCTCGGTCACCTTCCAGAACTATTTCCGCCTCTACAAGAAGCTCGCCGGCATGACCGGCACGGCGCTGACCGAGGCCGAGGAATTCGCCAACATCTACAATCTCGACGTCACCGAGATCCCGACCAACCTGCCGGTCATCCGCATTGACGAAGACGACGAGGTCTACCGGACGGTCGAGGAGAAATACAAGGCGATCGTCAAGGAGATCAAGGAAGCCCGCGCCAAGGGCCAGCCGACGCTGGTCGGCACGACTTCCATCGAGAAGTCCGAGCAGCTGGCCGAACGCCTGCGCAAGGAAGGTTTCAAGGATTTCGAGGTGCTGAACGCCCGCCACCACGAGCGCGAGGCGGCGATCGTCGCCCAGGCCGGCAAGCCCGGCGCCATCACCATCGCCACCAACATGGCCGGCCGCGGCACCGACATCCAGCTCGGCGGCAATGCCGACATGCGCATCGCCGAGGAGCTTGGCGACATGCCGGCCGGCCCCGAGCGCGAAGCCAGGGAAAAGGAAATCCGCGACGACATCGCCCGGCTGAAGGAAAAGGCGCTCGCCGCCGGCGGCCTCTACGTGCTGGCCACCGAACGCCATGAATCGCGCCGCATCGACAACCAGTTGCGCGGCCGCTCGGGCCGCCAGGGCGATCCCGGCCGGTCGAAATTCTTCCTGTCGCTGCAGGACGATTTGATGCGCATCTTCGGTTCCGAGCGCATGGACGGCATGCTGCAGAAGCTCGGCCTCAAGGAAGACGAGGCGATCATCCATCCGTGGATCAACAAGGCGCTGGAAAAGGCGCAGAAGAAGGTCGAGGCGCGCAACTTCGACATCCGCAAGAACCTCTTGAAATACGATGACGTCTCGAACGACCAGCGCAAGGTGGTGTTCGAGCAGCGCATCGAGCTGATGGACGGCGAGGGCCTGTCCGAGACCATCACAGAGATGCGCGAAGGCGTCATCGAGGAGATCGTCGCCAAGAACATTCCCGAAAACGCCTATGCCGAGCAGTGGAACGTCGCCGGCCTCAAGGCCGAGATCGCCGAATTCCTCAATCTCGATCTGCCGGTCGAGGACTGGGTCAAGGAAGAAGGCATCGCCGAGGACGACATCCGCGAGCGCGTCAGCCAGGCAGCCGAGGCCGCCGCCAAGGAACGCGCCGAGCGCTTCGGTCCCGACGTGATGACCTATGTCGAACGCTCCGTGGTGCTGCAGACGCTCGATCATCTGTGGCGCGAGCACATCGTCAATCTCGACCATCTGCGCTCGGTCGTCGGCTTCCGCGGCTATGCGCAGCGCGATCCGCTGCAGGAGTACAAGGGCGAAGCGTTCGAGCTGTTCCAGGCGATGCTGGGCAATCTGCGCCAGGCCGTCACCGCGCAATTGATGCGCGTCGAGCTGGTCCGCCAGGCGGCGGAAGCGCCGCCGCCCGAGGCCCCCGACATGTTCGGCAGCCACATCGACGGCTTCACCGGCGAGGACGATTTCGAAGGTGGCGAGACGGCCGTGCTGGTCCGCCAGGAGACCAACGCCGTCGTCGCCCCCGAAGACCGCGACCCGAAGAACCCGGCCACCTGGGGCAAGGTCGGCCGCAACGAGGCTTGCCCGTGCGGGTCAGGGAAAAAATACAAGCATTGTCATGGGGCGTTTGCGTAAGGCACTGCTTTCCTTCGCCCCGTTCACGGGGAGTAGGTGCCCGAAGGGCAGAGCCAGCGTTTGCGATTAGCCAATCTCCCCACCTGAGGGGGAGATGGCCGGCAGGCCAGAGGGGGGCGCGAAGGATCGCGACCCGAAGAAGACAGGCTCAAATCAACCCCGAATCGCGCGCCGCGGCCGTCGCCTCACCCCGCGAAACCGCGTCCAGCTTGCCCAGAACCGCCGAGACGTGGTGATCGACCGTCTTCGGCGAGATGGTCAGGTGCTCGGCGATCCGCTTGTTGGAAAAGCCGCGCTCGATCAGTTGCAGCACCTCCATCTGGCGCTGGGTCAGGCCGGCGCGATTGGCGCGCGTGGTTTGGCGCGGCCCCCTTGCGATGCCGTTGACGCCGTTGCGGCGCATGATATCGCGCAGGTGAACGGCGACCGGCCTGGCGCCGAGGCTTTCGAAAATCTCCAGCGCCAGGCGCTGCGCGGTCTCGTCGCCCTCTGCCAACGCCAGCCCGCGTTCGTAGGGCGCGTTCATCTCGGCCCATAGTTCTGCCGCCGCCCGCCAGTCGCCGGCGAGCAACAGCCGGTAGGGCGCAGCCATGCCGACGGTATCGCCTGGATCCATGTCCGGCGCCAGCTTCTGCCGCCACGTCGCCAGCTCGCCGAAAACCGCCCGCGTCGTCGACAAGCTCTCAGCCAGTGCGATCAGGCCGAGCGCCTCATCCTTGTCAGCCTGGCCGAGCCACGCCCGTTCGGCCATCAGCGCCGCATAGGGCGCCAGCCGCTGCAATTCCAATCCCTTGTCCAGGAACTGCGTCATTTCGGCAAAAAGCGGCTCGGCGGACGGGTCGCCGCGCCGTATCCGCAGCTTTGCCAGGGCCACCACGGCGGGATAGCGGACCAGCATCGTCGCCTGGTCGTTGGCGATCACCTCGAGCGCCTCGCCGGCAGCCTCTTCCCATTGCCCCTGGCGCAGCAGCAACTGGGCCAGCACGCCGCGCATATAGTCGCGCCAGGTGACGAGGTCGTTTTCGACGCAATAGTTGATGCCGCGATCGAGGAACGACCGCGCCTCAGCGAAGCCGAGCTGGTTCATCTCGCTGCAGGCGCTGTTGGTGAAGGCGCGCGCCGCATGTTCCTGAAAATTCTGCTCCAGCGCGATCTCCAGGCTGCGAGCAAGGTGCAGCCGTCCGTTTCCCAGATCCAGCCACTGCTCGGCGCTGCCGACATTGTTGAGCGCGTGGCAGACGATGTCGGGCCGGTTCAGTTGTTCGGCGAGCGCAATCGCCTTGTTGCCGAGCCGCAGCGTGTCGTCGAGCCTTTCGGCCAGCATCGCCAGTTGCGAGAGGTTGGAATAGGCCATGGCGAGCTCCGGCCCGGCCGGCGCGGTCTCCAGCAGCTGAACCGCCTGCTCGCCAAGGGCATCGGCAGCCATGCGGTCGCCAAGCAGGTAAGCAAAGCGCGACAGCCATCTGAGGCAATCCCCTTCCTTCGCCGTATTCCCCTGGGCCTGATGCAGCCGGCGCGCCTGGTCCTGCGCGGCGATGGCCTCGTCGATCTTGCCGATGAGGTGGCACTCGAAGGCATATTTCTCATGGAGCGCCGTGCGCTCCTCCACCGGCAGGCCGTCGGCCTGCCGCAACACGGCTTCATAGAAGCCGGCCGCATCGCGATGGGCGCCGACGCGGGAGGCCTCGCGCGCCGCAACCGGGGCCAGCTCGCGCACTGCCTGCAGATTGTGCGCCTCCACCGCGTGATGCACCAGGCGGCCGGTGGAGACCTCATTGTTTTCGAGCAGGGCGGCCAGGGCGCGCTGGTTGAACTGCCGCCGGTGGCTCGTCGTCAGCATCGCCTCGATGGCGCGGCGGGCGATCTCGTGCCGGAACGCATAGCCATCGCCCTGATCCTCCAGCAAGCCGTTGGCGACGCATTCGGCAAGCTGGCCGGCGCTGGCGACGCCGCACAGGCCCTGCAACGCCCAGGCATCGGCCCGGCGTGGAAACACCGACACCGCGTCGAGCATCGCGCGGGCGCCGGCCGACAGGCGCTCGGCCCGCGCCAGAACCGCGTCGCGCACGCTTGCCGGCAGCGCCGTTTTTTCCTCGCATCCGCTGCACAACAGTTCGGTGACGAAAAAGGCGTTGCCCGCCGTCGCCCGGTAGATGGCATCGCCATCGCGCCCCGCCGCCTCGGCCAGCGACAGCACCGCCGACTCGCTGAGCAGCGGCACGTCGATGCGCGCGACGCTGCCTGCCGGTATCTCGCCGAGCGCGCGGCGCACCCGCATCTGTCCCTCGCTGCGATCGGTGCGCGCCGTCAGCAGCAGCAAGAGATGCCTGTTGGCGATGCGCCGGCCGAGAAAGCGGACGAAATCGAGCGTCGCATCATCGGCCCAGTGCAAGTCCTCGATCACCAGCAGGGTCGGCTGCGCCTTTGTCTCGAAGATGTCGAGTGCATCCGAAAACAGCGGCAGCCTCTGTCCTTGCCGATGATCGATCGCCTGCGGCAGCGCCCATTGCGCGTCCCGCGCCAGATCGTAAAGCGGCCCGAGCGGATCGGGTATCGACAGATCCTCGCAGGCGCTGCGGAATATGCGCGTGGCTTGCGCAGTCCGGTCGATGAAGGCCTCGACAAGCGCGGTCTTGCCGGCCCCGGCCTCGCCAGCAAGCACCGCGACGCAGCCACGGCCGCGCCCGGCATCGGCCAGCAGCCCGTCGAGTCGCTCCAGCTGTTTCTGCCGTTCCAGAAGCATCATTCGCTCACGCAGATCGAGTTCGCCGAAAAGGCGGACCCGCGATGGACCCGCCAACATATCCCCCGCTCATAACGCTGCCAACATAGGGAATCGTCCCGCCAAAAATGGGGAAAGGCTCCGATGTGCGCTCTTGCCGGGCGTGATCAATGTCGAGCCGCGCTCAAACCGGGCGTGACCCACTGGAGAAAGGAAGGCTTCCATGCCTCGCTATCTGATTGAACGCACATTCCCGGACGGCCTCAACGTGCCGATGAACGAAGCCGGCGCCGACGCGCTGGGCGGTGTCATCATGCGCAATGCCGAAAAGGGCGTTACCTGGCTGCAGTCCTACGTGTCGCCGGACAAGAAGCGCAGCTTCTGCATCTACGACGCGCCCTCGCCCGAGGCGATCCGCAGCACCGCCCAGAAGAATTCGCTGCCTGTCGACAAGATCACGGAGGTGCGGGTTCTTGACCCCTACTTTTACCGTTGATGGCAGGCAAACCCCAAGTGGCGGACAAAAGGGTGAGTATCAAACTGCCATTCGCGGCAATTGCGACATGCCTGATAGCATGCCGGTCGGCGAACCGGCGCCTGTCGTGGGAAACCCCGGCGGTTCCCTGCTTGGCCGTCTATGGCGGATCGCCGCGGCGCTGCCTTCGCGTCTGCTGGGCAGGCGGCGCCGGCTGCCCCCGCAAGACGATTATCTGAGGCAGGACATGGGACTGCCGGACCGTGAGCAGCGGCGCGAATACTGGGAATATTATTGGTGGGACCATTAGGCCGCCGCGCCGTTTGGACGGGCTGAAACAAGCCGTGCAACCGGCCGCATCATTGCGGCCGACATGAAAACAGGACGAGCGACCTGTTTCGCAAAATTCCAACGGACGCCGCAGCGTTGAGCAGACCCGATCGGTGCGCGTCCTCAAACAACCGGAGAGAACATGAACATCAATCTTTGCACCGGGCGCCTTGCCGCCCTGGCCATCCTGTCGATCGCCGCCACCGCGGCCCAGGCAAAGGACGGCAATCCGCTGGCCGACATGGTACGCGCGGCCAACAGCCGCTTCGAGAATGTGGCGGCGGCAACCGCCGAGGGCTATGCGCCCATTCCCTGCGCCAGCGGCATCACCGGCGGCGCCATGGGCATCCACTACGTCAATCCCGGCTACCTCAAGGATGACGCGGTCGATGTCGCCAAGCCCGAAGCCGTGATGTACGAGCCGATGGCCGACGGCAAATTGCAGCTGGTGGCGGTCGAATACATCACCTCGAAAGGCCCGGCCTCGCTCGACGGACGTCTGTTCAACTTCAACAGCGCGCCCAACCGCTATGGCCTCGGCCCGTTCTACGAGCTGCATGTCTGGGCCTGGAAGGGCAACCCGACCGGCGCGTTCGCGGACATGAACCCGAATGTTTCATGTGATGCGATGAAGGGGATGTAAACGGGGCTCTTCCTTCTCCCCGTTCTACGGGGAGAAGGTGCCCGACGGGCGGATGAGGGGCAGCGGGGACGTCCGCGGTTGGCCAATCTCCCTACCCACCCGAGCGGAGTGAGAAGCGGTCCGCGCAGCGGACAAAAAGCCAATTGCTTGGCTTGTAGGGCTTCGAAGGCCAGGCCAGAGAGGGGGCGCTGTCCCGCAGGCTTGACCCGCCAAAATCCCGCGAAGGCGGCTTCGTCCACAGTCATTTCCTCAACCATCTTCACCTGCACGCCGATCTTCTGGTCCTTCAGCAGGTCGCATAGTCCGTCGCCATCGATCAGGTCGATGGCCGGGAGTTTCGTCGCGCACAGCCTCGCGCCGGGCGCTCACATCATATGATGCGCAGCGGCGCGAGAATATCGTCGCGGTCTGGTCGAACGACCGGTCCTGCCAAACCCCAAATCAATCCCTCTAGTTCGTCTGGCGGCAGATGCAGCAATGCTGCGATCTCATGTTTCGTCATGCGCTCGCTCCAAAGATGAGCGAGAATCTTTCGCCAAACCGCCGACGTTTCGCGCTCGATGCCGTTCGGCTCACCGGTTCGATAGCCACGGCGGCCTAGTTCAATGCAGGCTGATTTGTATTGCCACTCCGTGAGCAGGCTCAATGAATGAAGCCTATACGCCATCGCCATCGCAGATACGCGCCAGCGGGCTTTCGCACGGAGGATAATATCTACGGTAATGAATCGGGGCACACGTGAACGCACGTCGTGTTCCGGCATCAAGAATGCCGAAGCGAATTGGTTTGCCTCGCGTTCGGCAAGACGTGACCGTTGCGCACCAGCGTGCCTGTGCATCACCAGATGACATAGCTCATGGGCAGAATCGAAAATGCTATGCTCTGGCGTCTTGTAATTGTTCAAAAAGATATAAGGCCTCTCGTCGCGCCAGAACGAAAAGGCATCGACAGAGCTAGTTGCTTCCGACAGAGAGAAAACCCTCACGCCGTGGACCTCTAGCAGGCCAAGCATATTGCCGATTGGTTTCTCGCCGAGATTCCAATACCCGCGCAGAGCGCGGGCGGCCACTTCCGGGTCTGTTTCATAGCTTAAGTCGAGAAGGTTGGTGTCGGGCAGGCTGAATTGCTCTTCAAGCCAATCACTAAGTTCCAAACCCAGGCGTCCTGCGTTGATCGCCGCATCCCGTTCCTTCGCGCTCATTTTTGAAAGACTGCGAAAGCTAACGGCTGTCGTATCAAGCTCGTCAGGGTCATCCAGGTGGAAAAAGGTTGCCGGGTAGTCCAGCGCGGTGGCAAGCTTGCCGATGCTCATCTCGTCGGGTTCGTTTTCTCCGTTTTCGATGCGCGAAACGGTAATCGGGGACAACCCCGCAGCTTCAGCGAGTCCTTTACCTGTCATCCGCCGTCGTTTCCGAGCGAGGACGAGCCTTTTCGGATTGAATGCCATGACGATTACTTCTTGCGAGCAACCTTCGGGTCGAAATCATCGGCGACATCATCGCTATCAAACGACAGCTTCGGCTCTGCATCCAGATCACTGCCATCCGAGAGGAAAAGCCGCTCCACAAAATGCGTAAATCGACCGCCCTTCACAACGGGACAACTCAATTCGGCCGCCCCGTCCGGAGCAACCATCAAGTAGTATACAGTCCAGCCTTTCTCGTCGGCTTGATGGACCGGAGCATAGCTAGGCAGGCCACCAAACAGGTCATTGCCCGCGCAAAGGCGCTCCGCGCCAGCTCCCTTGCTGGAACGCGGCTTCGGGTCATGGTGATCGCTGCAGGCGATGTCGACGTTCGCAAAGACGATCTTGATGCGCCTTGCCTCATTCCGGATTGTTTCGACACCATTTGTCCGGTCAAGAACCCAATCGGCTCCGACAAACTCATTCCGAAGCGAGAAGGTGCCATAGTGATAAGAGAACGTCCCGGCTGCATTGGCTGGGAAAAATAGGGTCGCATCAGCCGCCGGGCCGACGGCTATGTTCCGAGCAACGAGAAGCTTGGCCCTTTCAAGCTGCAGGTACTCAAGGCGCGGTAGAACCTCCCATTCTTCCCGGAGAACGCGCGTCGGAATCATTTGGGGCATGTGGATAGCTCCGTGCTAACGAATCTTACCATACCGTATGGTTTAAATTATTAACACGCAAGCGCTATTTCTGATTGCCCAACGCTTTTCCGCAGCCTTTTTGGCGATCTCAGCGCGACGCTCTGGCGTCATATTCTCGGCCGCTTCTTTCCGCTCTGCGCCAAGGGCCTTGGCAGTGGGGTCCTTGCCGTCGTCAATCACATCGTCAGCTTTCTCGCCTGTCGCAATGCGCAGGACGCGGACGGCGTTGCCGATCACGTCGGCGGGGCGCTTCTGGCCTTAGGTCCGGTGGGCACTCCTAGTTCTCCGCATGGCTAAAAACGACAGCGCCGTTGTCCTTACGAACTTCAACGGACACGATTCCATCGTCACCCTTTCGGGTTTGGAACATGGAGGTTGCATGATCTTTCGCGGCCTTCTCGTCGTCGAAGATCACCTTGTCGACGATGCCCTGTCTTCCATACCAGATGACAGTGTAGACCATTGTTGCTGCCATGCTTTCCGCTAAGCATATAGGCGTTTTCGCATATGGGGCAAACGGGATAGGCGCTTCCGCGTATTTCAAACTGAGACACTACCGAGCGGGGTAAAGGGTTGCGCGAATGATGAATATGAGCAGCGCGCCGCCCCTCATCCGCCTGCCGGCACCTTCTCCCCGTATAGAGACGGGGCGAAGGAAAGCTCACCCAACCGTTTCTTAATGTGTCTCCGCTACACCAACATCCTGTAAATTGGCGGAAAACGGAGTTTGATCGGGGTGCGCTTTTCCGCGGCGACGACAGCCGGGCGGTTCCTGCCGCAGCGCCTTGCGCTGCGCATCAGGCCGCTGCTTGGCCTGATCGATGCCGTCCTGTTCAGCGCCGGCGCGCGCGGCGAGGCCGGTCGCATGTCGCTGATCGCCTTTTCGGTCCGCATCGTCAGCGCCGTCATCGCCTTCGTCAGCCAGGTTTTGATGGCGCGCTGGATGGGGTCGTTCGAATACGGCATTTTCGTGCTCGTGTGGGTGACGATGGTCATCGTCGGCAATCTCGCCTGCCTCGGCTTCCACACCTCGATCATCCGCTTCATTCCCGAATATCGCGAGCGCGGCATGCTGGCCGAACTGCGCGGCATCGTGCGGGCCAGCCGGCTGTTCGTGCTGGTTGCCTCGACGCTGATCGCCGGCCTCGGCGCGCTCGGCGTCTGGCTACTGTCGCCCTTTATCGAAGACTACTATGTCGTGCCATTCATCCTCGGCATCATCTGCCTGCCGATGATCGCCATGTCCGACCTTCTGCAAGGGCTGGCGCGGGCCAATTCCTGGGCGCTGTTTGCGCTGTCGCCGACCTTTCTGGTGCGGCCGCTGCTGATCCTGGCGTTCATGGCGCTGATGCTGCTGGCGGGCTATGCGCCGGACGCCAGAACGGCGATCTTCGCCGCCATCGCCGCCACCTACGCCACCACGCTCGGCCAGCTTATCGGCGTGACGTCGCGCATCGACAAAAGAATTCCAGCCGGACCGATGAAATTGCATTTCGGCCAATGGTTCATCGTCTCGCTGCCGATCTTCCTGGTCGAGAGCTTCTTCTTCCTGCTCACCAATGCCGACGTGCTGATGGTCGGCGCCTATCTCGATCCCAACGACGTCGCCGTCTATTTCGCCACGGTCAAGACGCTGGCGCTGGTGCATTTCGTCTATTTCGCGGTCAAGGCCGGCGTCGCCCAGCGCTATGCGCAGTTCACCCATGGCGAGCCGCAAAAGCTCGCCGCCTTCGCCCGCGAAACCGTGTCGTGGACTTTCTGGCCGTCGCTGGCGATGGCGCTGCTGGTGCTGGCCTTGGGCGAGCCGATGCTGACCCTGTTCGGCCCGGAATTTTCCGCCGGCTATCCGCTGCTGTTCCTGCTGGTGCTCGGCGTCGTCGCGCGGGCCGCCGTCGGCCCTTGCGAAAGCCTGCTCACCATGAGCGGCAACCAGAATATCTGTGCCGCTGTCTATGCCATGACGCTGGCCTTCAACATCGCGCTTAGCGTCGTGCTGATCCCGCTTTTCGGTCTGTGGGGCGCAGCGATGGCCACCGTCTTCGCCATGATCTTCGAGGCCGGCGCGCTGTCCTTCACGGTCTGGCGCAAGCTCGGCATCGTCATGGTCATTTTCGTGCCCGCCAAAGGAGCCGCCTGATGGCTGCCGTCCCCTTGCTCGAGGAAACCAGCGGCGGCCCGGCCGGCGCCATGGTGTCCGGCCTTGCCGGGCTTGCCCGCGAAGCCGACCCCGCCCATGTCGAGATCCTCGCCAACAACCGGCCCGAGCGCAAGCTTGCCATCTATCCGGCCTCCGCCGGCTTCGACCTGGTCGAGGAGCTCGACTATCTCTGCACCCGCACGATCGAGCCCAACGTCTTCTTCAATCCGCGCTTCCTGGCGCCGGCCATGCCCAGGCTGGAGGACCGCGAGGTGCGGCTGGCCGTCATCCGCGACGGTGACCAGTATCGCAACCGGCTGCGCCTGCTGGTGCCGTTCTCGGTCGAGCGGCCGGTGGTGCCGCTCGGGGTTCCAGTCATGCGCACCTGGTCGAGCCCGTTCGGCCCGATCGGCACGCCCCTGGTCGACCGCGACGATCCGATCGGCGTCATCGAGGATTTCTTCGCGATGCTGTCGAGGCCTCATCTCAAGCTGCCGAAGGTCTTCGTCCTGCCCGACATAAGGCTGGATGGCCCGGTGGCGAGCCTGCTCGCCAGCGTCGCCGAAATGCGCGGCCTAACGCTGGTCACCACCGGCAAGGCCGAGCGCCAGGTGCTCGAAAGCGAGCTCGATGGCGAGGAATATTTGAAAGCTTCGCTGCGCGCGCACCATTATCGCGAGTTCCGCCGCCTGAAACGCCGCCTCGCCGACCTCGGCCGGCTGGAGCATGTCGTGGCGCGCGGGCCTGACGAGATCCGCCACGCCATCGAAAATTTCCTGACGCTGGAGGCTGCCGGCTGGAAAGGCCGCGAACGCACCGCCATGGCCATCGACCGCTACCGCGCCGCCTTCGCCCGCGAGGCGGTGCACCGGCTGGCCGAGCAGGATCTCTGCCGCATCCATTCGCTGACGCTCGACGGCCGCACCATCGCCTGCCTGGTCGTCTTCGTCGAGGCCGGCGTCGCCTACACCTGGAAGACCGCCTATGACGAGACGCTCGCTGCCTATTCGCCGGGCACGCTGCTGATGATCGAGGTGACCAGGCAGCATCTCGACGACCCCAACATCATGATGACCGATTCCTGCGCGGTGCCCGACCATCCGGTGATGAGCCGGCTGTGGAGCGAACGCAAGCCGATGGGCACGCTGGTGATCGGGCTGACGCCGGACGCCGACCGCCCCGCCCGCCAGGCGGCGTCGCAGCTTCACCTCTACCGCGAAACCCGCAACATGGCGCGCCTGCTGCGCAACCGGATGAGGAGCCTGCTGCGCCGGCGCTAGTGCATGGGGTCCAAAGTGGGCCCGACCGTCCGTCTCCGCACCGTCGGCTCTCTCGGGCCTAGGTCGTCAGGGTTAATTCTCCCGATCAGCGGAAAGGATTAGCATCGGCGCAGTCCCAACCGGGATGAGGCGATCAATTACGGCCGCGCGTCCAGCATCACTGCCGCCTCGGTCCTGCACGGCCAGAAGAAAAAAATCTGGGAGGAATGCATGATGAAAACAACTCACCTCAGGCGTGTCGGTATCCTCACCTTGGCAGGTCTCGTTGACGCGTGTCTGAACGCCGCCACTCCTCGGGCGGCCGAACCCGACAAAGCCGAGATCGATGCCCTGCGTAAATCGCTGTCCAGGTATGAAGACTACAAGGTTGCCATTCGCGAGCTTTATCTATCGA
Organism: Mesorhizobium sp. M0768; assembly: GCF_040320195.1. Classification (NCBI taxonomy): domain Bacteria; kingdom Pseudomonadati; phylum Pseudomonadota; class Alphaproteobacteria; order Hyphomicrobiales; family Phyllobacteriaceae; genus Mesorhizobium; species Mesorhizobium sp. M0768. The sequence goes on from NZ_JAMYPD010000004.1 coordinate 73,032, forward strand.
CGGTAGGATGCGTCTTCTACAGCGGCGAAAAGGTAGAGGGGGCGATGGACTACCCGAAGGGCGCGATGGGCATCCATTTCGTCAACGTCACGACTGTCGGCCCGACCGCGGATCCGACGCGCCCCAATGTGCTGATCTATGAGCCGGTCGGCGGCGAATTGCGCCTGGTCGGCGCGGAATGGCTCGTGCCCTTGACGCCCGACACCAAGGAGCCGCCGAAGCTCTTCGGCCAGACATTCCAGGGGCCGATGGAGGGGCATTATCCGCTCATCCCGAAGGAGTTCCACCACTACGACCTTCACGCCTGGCTGTTCAAGGACAACCCGCTCGGAATGTTCAGCCCGACGAACCCGGACGTGAAATGCGACAATTATGCATTCCCGATGCCGGAGCAGCCGACCAAGATGGTGCCGGGGCCGATGTGAGCGATCTCGTTACCGCCTGAGGCCGTCGGAGGGCCGGCCGCGGCCCCAATAGCAGTTATCCCAGGAGGGCTCCCTGGGATAACGCCAGCCGAGCTCGCTTGAGCGGCCGGATATGGCCTATCCTAACTTTATCCGGCGGTTAGCCAGGACGCTACTTGCTCTCGGTCGACTTCCCGAAAGCCGTGTCATTGGACCTGGCCGCAGCCTCGCTCCGATCGCCGCCGCGAAGCCACATGACATCGCCCTGGCCGACGCTGTCGGCAGGTCGTCACGAAGCGGACGCGGTGACTTTGGGGCGTCCGAACTCGACGTCCCAGCTGCGCTCCTGGGGTGCGGCTTCGCCATTCAGGCCGAGTTTGGGGAAAAGCAATTCAGCGACGTTGAACGCCTCTTCCAGATGCGGATAGCCGGACGCGATGATGGTTTCGATGCCGATCTCCTGATACTCGCGAATGCGCGCGGCAACATTGTCGGGATTGCCGACCAGGGCCGTCCCGCACCGCCGCGCACCAGCCCCGGTCCCGCCCACAGGTTCGGGCCGACGACCAGCCGGTCGCGTCGGCCCTGATGGAGCGCCGACATGCGCTTTTGGCCGACGGATTCCGAAATGTGGACAAATCCCTTCTGGGCTTCGGCGATCAGGTCGTCGGTGACGTGGCTGATCAGCCGGTCGGCCGCCGCCCACGCCTCATCCTCCGTTTCGCGTACGATCAGGTGAACGCGAAGCCCGAAGCGCATCATGCGGCCTTGCGCCGCTGCGGCTTCCCTGACGCGGGCGATCTTTTCGGCAAGCTGGTCCACCGGTTCACCCCAGCTCAGATAGGTATCCACGTGCTTGGCGGCGATCGCGATGCCGGCATCCGAAGAGCCTCCGAACCAGAGTGGCGGATGCGGCCGCTGAACCGGCGGGAAGGAAATGTCGGTGCCGTGGGCGGAAAGATATTTGCCGTCGAAATCCGCCGGCTCACCCGAAAGGATCCGCCGCCAGATCGTCAGGAACTCGTCGGTCTGTGCATAGCGCTCGTCATGACTGAGCTTGTTGCCGTCGCCGGCGAGATCGGCCGGGTCGGCTCCAGTGACGACATTGAGCAGGACACGACCACCGGAAATGCGGTCCAGAGTGGCCGCATGACGCGCAAACAGCGCCGGTGTTCCGCTGCCCGGCCGAAGTGCCACGAGGAACCTCAGCCGTTCGGTGAGCGGGATCAGCCCGGCCGCCACGATCCAGGCGTCTTCGCAACGCGTTCCTGTCGGCAGGAGCACGCCCTTGAAGCCAAGCCGGTCCGCAGCCTGGGCGATCTCCCTGAGATAGCCGAAGGTTGCCGGGCGGTGCCGCTCGTCCGTGCCGAGATACGGTCCATCGCCATGGGTCGGCAGATACCAGTAGAGGTCGAGCGGACGGGTGTTGCTGGACATCGGATTGTTTCCTTCAGCGATTGCGGAATGTCTAGGCAAGCGTCAGATCTTGCCCTTCCAGGGGATGAGGCGATGCTCCAGCCAGCGCATGCCGCTGGTAAAGGCGAAGGCAAGAATGGCGATGACGATGAGGCCGACGAAGACGACGTCGGTGGCGAGGAAATTGGCCGCCGACATGATCATGTAGCCGAGGCCCGACTGGGCCGCGATCAGCTCGGCCGCTACCAGCGTGGACAATCCGGCGCCGATGGCAATCTTCAGGCCGGTCATGATTTCCGGCAACGCGGACGGCAGGATGATGCTGGTGAAAAGTTGCAGCCGGCTCGCACCGAGCGACAGCGCGGCATTGATGCGTTCGGCCGGCACCGACCGGACGCCGGCCTGTGCGGCAAAACAGATCGGGGCGAAGGTCGACAGCGACAGGAGCACGATCTTGGACGTTTCGCCGATGCCCAGCCAGATGATCAGCAGCGGCAGGTAGGCCAAAGGCGGCAGACCCCAGTAGAGATCGATCGGAACGCTGAAGATGCCCTTGACCCAGCGATTGAGTCCCATCAGCAGGCCGAGCGGAATGCCCAGGAAAATGCCGACACCGAGCGCCGCGGCGATGCGGCCGAGGCTGGCGAGTGTGTGCTCGAGGAGCGTACCGTTGGCATAGCCATCGGCCCAGACGGCGCTGAACTGGGTCAGTACCTCGGCGGGCGACGGCAGGAACAGCGGCGACGCCCAGCCGAAGCGCGTGGCCAAAAACCACAAGGCGATGAGCGACGCCAGGGTGACCAGGCTGATGCCGAGCGTGCTTGTCGAAGCGGACCGGCGCGTCTTGGGAGACGGCGCGCGCTGAGCTATCGAAGACGAAAAAGAGGTTCCGGAATTGGCGGCGAGCGTCATTGCAAGGTTCCTGTGCGGGCGCCTTCCGGCTGGTGGATGAGCGAGCGGATTTCCTGCCGCAGTTCGATGAAACGCGGGTGGGACTGGATCGGCCCGATGTCGCCGCTCTCAGCGAAGTCGCGAACGAAGTCGGCGTCGAACCGGGCAACGATGCGGCCTGGTCGAGGCGACATCACAACGATGGTGGTGCCGAGCGTGAGGGCTTCCTCGATCGAATGGGTAATGAACAGGATCTGCTTGCCGGTCTTGGCCCAGACCGAGGCCAGAAGCTGCTGCATCGTCTCGCGCGTCAGGCTGTCGAGGGCGCCGAACGGCTCGTCCATCAGCAGGATCTTCGGATCGGTGGCCAGCGCCCGCGCGATGCCGACGCGCTGGCGCATGCCGCCGGACAGTTCATAGGGCGGCTTTTCGGCGAAATCGGCGAGCCCGACCAGTTCCAGCAGACGCCTCGATCGCTCATGGCGTTCACCGCGCCGCACGCCCCGGTATTTCAGGCCGAGAGCGACATTGTCCAGCACATTGGCCCAGGGCAGCAAGGTATCTTTCTGGAAGACGACGCCACGATCGCCGCCGGGCGCGACAATTTCTTTTCCGTCCAGTGTGATCGTGCCTTCGGTGAGCGGCAGGAAGCCGGCGATCGCGTTGAGCAATGTCGACTTGCCGCATCCGGAAGCACCAACCGCGACAACGATGGAATCTGGAGCGATATCGAGCGAGACGTGATCAAGCGCGTGTACGTCCTGGCCATCCGAGGCCGGAAAAGTCACGCTGGCATCGCGGATTCGAAGCATGGTGGGCCTCCAAGCAGTCTGGCTGGCGAGAATTCCGCCAGCCAGAACCTGAATGTCGTCAGGTGATTTCTAGTTGGAGGCCTTGGCAGCGTCTGCGTATTCCGGATCGGCGAACGCGGCGTAGCTGTCCTTGATGGCGGTGATCTTGTGCTGGTCCTTCAGGAAGCCCGCAGTGTCCTTGAGGATTTTCGCAACGGCGCTCTTCTCACCACCGCCCAGCCATTTGTCGGACACCTGCTCGTCGAGCGGCGGAACCACTGTTGTCTTCAACTGCTCCGAATTCTCGGCCGCCGTGCCGCCCTGCAATTTGGCGATCAGCTTGGCGCTCTCGGAGTCCGGTCCCCATGCGGCCGGGTTGCTCAGGTAGGCGGTGTTGTAGCCGTCGATCAGCCGGACATACTGGCCGAGGAAGTCGGGATTGGCCTTGGCGAAATCGCCGGTCACGACCAGCGCGCTGAAGGTCGGCGCGCCACGGTCGGCGACCTGGCCGGCTGTGAGCAGAACCTTGCCGTCCTTTTTGAGTTCAGAGAGTGCCGGATCCCAGACGAAGGCCCCGTCAATGTCGCCGCGCTTCCAGGCAGCGACGATTTCGGGCTGCGGAATGGCGATGACCTGGGTTTCTTTCTCCGAAATGCCTTCCTGCTTGAGGACGGCGAGAAGCTGGTAATGATCCGTCGATACCGGCGCGGCCGCGAGCTTCTTGCCCCGCAGGTCGGCCGGCGACTTGATATCGGGCCGCACCACCAGGGCTTCTCCGTCACGGGAGACCGAGGAGATGTAGAAGGCCTTCACGTCGATGCCCCTGCTGACGGCTGCGGCGAACGGGCTTGATCCGACATCGCCGATCTGGACGTCGCCGGATGCGATGGCAGCAAAGATGTCAGCACCGGAATTGAAGCGGCGGTATTCGATGTTCCAGCCGGTTTTCTTGGCAAGATCGCCATTGGCAATACCGAGATTGTAGGGATTGGCACCGGTCTGGTAGGCGATGACGACTTTCTTGTCGTCGGCATGCGCTGCAGCGGATGTCGCCGCTATGGCAAGCCCGACAAGGGCGGCGGAAATAAGTTTTCGCATGGAGCCTTAATCCTTTTGAACAGAGGGCAAACCCCTCGACTGCCCGCCCTATTCAAAGAGCGTTGGATTAAAGTCCACTGATATTATAGACTTAGATAGCAATGGAATTCTTAAAATCAGCTCGCGCTTAAAAAAGAATTCGGATTTAGACGGCACGCTGTCGCCCGCGGGATTATTCAGGCGCAAAACGCGGAGTGCTTAAGGGCCGCGCCTTGGCTATATATCGCCTATCAGGCACTTGCCTTGGCACTTTATCCGTCAGCCCGAAGCCGCCCGGACCGGTTGGCTCTTTGGCTGGCGCGCTGAAAGCAGGGCAACGAATTGATCCACGGCCTGCCCGGCCCGCACCAGAACCAGCGAATCTACGAGCTTGCCGCCGGCAAAGTCGCTGTCACTGCCATAGACGGCGCTCGGCACCGTCAGGGCGGAGTAAAAGCCAAACAGCGGGCGAAGCTGATGTTCGACTACCAGCGCGTGGCGCTGGCCACCACCCGTCGCGCCGATCAGGACCGGCCGATCGATGAGCGCCAGTGGATCGATGAGGTCGAACAGATGCTTGAACAGGCCAGCATAGGAGCCGTTGTAGACCGGCGTCGTGACGATCAGCGCGTCGGCCTGTTCGACCGCGTTTACCACATTCAGCGCCTCCGGCGTCAATTCCCTTCGCGTAAACGCAGCACCCAGGCCACGGCCGGCATCGACAAGATCGAGGAAATTTACTGTGACAGACAATCTTTCGCGCAGCGCCTCGCCGAGATGATGCGCCAGCGTCCGCGACTTCGACGGCCTGTGGGTGTTGCCCGAAAGCACGACGATGTTCTGGCGCAGCCGTTCGACGTGGAAATTCATGGGCTCTCTCATCTGTCCAAAGCAATTGGAAACGCGGGCGGGGCCGCCGGCCCCGCCATTTCGTCGGCGACCGTCAGGCGGCGCGCAGAGGCCGTGTCAGCGGGATCGGCGCGGCCGGCTCCGAACGCGGCACGCGGCCTTCGACCGGATGGCTCGGATCATTGAACCCATGCGTTGAGGCATGACCGGCAGTGACGAGGCGGTCGACAAAGGCCTCGTCCTCGGCGCTCAGCCTGAAGTCCAATGCCTTCGCATAGCTGTCCCACTGTTCCTCGGTACGCGGGCCGGCGATCGCCGCCGTGATCAGCCGGTTGTTCAACACCCAGGCCAGCGCGAAATCGGCGGCCGAGACGCCGCGCGACTTTGCGTGCGCCGCGATCTGCCTGGCGATCTCGATCGATTCCGGGCGCCACTCGGTCTCGGCGATGCGCTTGTCGCCACGGCCGGCCCGCGTGTCGGCGGCAGGCGCCTGGTTCGGCTCGTATTTGCCGGTCAGCACGCCGCGCGCCAGCGGGCTGTAGGAGACGACGCCAAGACCGTAATAGGCGGCCGCCGGCAGCTGTTCGGCCTCGGCGGTGCGGTTGACGATGTTATAGAGCGGCTGGCTGGCTACCGGCCGGTCGATGCCGAGTTCATCGGCCAGATGCGCGACTTCGGCGATGCGCCAGCCACGAAAGTTGGAGACGCCGAAATAGCGCAGCTTGCCCTGGCGGATCAGGTCGGCGATCGCCCGCACCGGCTCTTCCAGCGGCGCATCGAAGACGGCGCGGTGGAAGTAGAACAGGTCGATATAGTCTGTTCCCAGGCGCCGCAGGCTGTTCTCGACCGTCTGGATCACCCATTTGCGCGAATGGCCGCCGAGATTAGGCCCCTTGTCATGCGAGTTGACGAACTTGGTCGCCACGACCCAATGATCGCGCGTCGCCTTGATGCCGCGACCGACGACTTCCTCGGACTTGCCGTTGTGGTAGACGTCGGCGGTGTCGATGAAGTTGATGCCTTGCTCGCGCGCCTTGTCGATGATGCGATGCGCGACCGTCTCCTCGGTCGGCCCGCCGAACATCATCGTGCCCAGGCTGAGCGGCGAAACCTTCAGGGCGCTGCGGCCAAGATAGCGGTAGTCGGACATTTTTCTGCTCCGTTGAATTTCAGTTGATGGTTGGTTCGGCGTAGTGGCAGGCGACATGGTGTCCCGGCGAGATCGCCCGGAACGCCGGTTCCTGCGAACGGCACAGATCGGTCGCCAGCGGGCAGCGGGTATGGAAACGGCAGCCGCTGGGGATGTTCTGCGGGCTTGGCAGATCGCCATGGATCGGCGCGGCCTGACGTCGGCGCGCCGGGTCCGGCACGGCATCCATCAGCGCGCGCGTGTAGGGATGCTTTGGCGAGGTCCACAGCGCCGCATTGTCGGCGCTTTCGACAATGCGTCCGAGATACATAACCAGCACCCGGTCGGCGAAATAGCGAACGACTGATAGATCGTGCGAAATGAAGAGATAGGACAGGCCGAGCTGACGTTTCATGTCGACCAGCAGGTTCAGAATCTGCGCCTGGATCGAAAGGTCGAGCGCCGACACCGGCTCGTCGCACACAACCAGTTCCGGATTGAGGATCAGCGCCCGGGCGATGCCGATGCGCTGGCGTTGCCCGCCGGAAAATTCATGCGGGTAGCGGCCAAGCGAATCCCTCGGCAGACCGACACGCTCGATGATGTCCTCGACGATGGTGCGCCGCTCGGCCGTGTTGCCGATGCCATGGACCTTCAGTGGTGCTGTCAGGATGTCGCCGATCGTGTGGCGCGGATTGAGCGATGCGAACGGATCCTGGAAGATCATCTGGATATTACGGCGCGCCGCCTTCAGCCGGCGCGCGTCGAGAACGGTGATGTCGGTGCCGTTGAACTCGATCCTGCCGCTAGTCGGGTCGACCAGCCGCATGATGGTCTTGCCTAGCGTCGATTTTCCGCAACCGCTTTCGCCGACGAGACCAACCGTCTCGCCGCGTCCGACTTCGAGGGATACGCCATCGACGGCCCGCAGCGTGCCGCCCTGGGCGTGGAAATGGGTGGAAAGGTCAGAGACCGAGAGCAGCGCCATGCGCAACCTCCGGAATGAAGCTGTAGGGGCAGGCGACTAGACGATCCTCGCTCACCTCGACGAGGTCGGGTACGAAATGGGCGCAGCTGTCGCGCGCCACCGCGCAGCGCGGGCGGAACGGGCAGCCTTTTTCGCCGGCGGCCGAGACGATACTGCCGGGAATCTCCGTCAGCCTGGCGTCGCGGTAGTGGAGATTGGTCTTCAGCCGCGGCGACGCCGCCAGCAGGCCGCGCGTATAGGGGTGAAGGGGTGTTCTGAACAGTGCGTCCGGCAGCGCCTGCTCAACCTTGCGGCCGGCATACATGACGACGACCTTGTCGGCCCATTGTGCGACGACACCAAGATCGTGGGTGATGAGCATGACAGCCATCGACAGTTCGCGGCGCAGCGTATCGAGCAGGTCGAGCACCTGCGCCTGGATGGTCACGTCGAGCGCCGTCGTCGGTTCGTCGGCAATCAGCAGGCGCGGCCGGCAGGCGACGGCGATGGCAATCATGATGCGCTGGCGCATGCCGCCGGAAAGCTGGTGCGGATAGTCATCGATGCGCCGCTGCGGATCGGGAATGCGAACCAGATTGAGAAGCTCGATGGCACGGTTCCGCGCTGCCTTGCCGCGTATGCCTTCGTGCAGCGTCAGCACCTCGGTGATCTGCCGGCCGATGGTCAGCACCGGATTGAGCGACGTCATCGGCTCCTGGAAGATCATGGCGATCTCGCGTCCGCGCAGGCTCCGCATAGCCTTCTGGTCGAGACCGAGCAGATCCTTGCCGGCGAATTCGATCCTGCCATTGGGTATTTTCGCCGAGCGCGGCAGAAGCTGCATCAGGGCGAGCGCGGTCAGCGACTTGCCGGAGCCTGATTCACCAACGATCGCCAGCGTCTCGCCCTCACCGACCTCGAAGCTCAGCCGGCTGACCGGCTCGGCGGTCGGGAAGCGAACCGTCAGATTGTCGATCCTGAGCAAAGGAGCCGCCATCTCTATCGCTCCTGTGAGAAGCGCGGGTTGAGCGCGTCGTTGAGGCCGTCACCGATCAGGTTCAGCGCCAGCACGGTAAAGACGATCGCCAGTCCCGGAAGCGCTGTCAGATACCAAGCGGTGCGGATCAATTCCCTGCCCGCTCCGATCATCGAGCCCCAGCTGACGACGTTGGGATCGCCGAGGCCCATGAAGGACAGCGCCGATTCCATCAGGATCGCGGTCGCCACCATCACCGACGAGGTCACGATCAACGGCGGCAGCGCATTGGGCAGGATCTCGCGGAAGATAATGCGGACATGGCCGTAACCGAGGCTGCGGGCGGCCATGACGAAATCCTTCTCGCGGATGGCCCGGAACTCGGCGCGGGTCAACCGCGCCACCGTCGGCCAGGTGATGACGGCGATCGCCACTGTCACGACAGGCGCGGTCGGCTGCGCGATCGCCACCATGACGACCAGCAGCACGAAGCTCGGTATGGTCTGAAAGATCTCGATCAGGCGCACCAGCAGGTCGTCGATCCAGCCGCCGAAGTAGCCGGCGGCGGCGCCGACCAGGATGCCGAAGCTGAGGCCGAGCGCGGTCGCCACCAGGCCGACGAACAGCGAAATCCGCGCGCCATGCAGAATGCCCGAAAGCACATCGCGGCCCATGGAGTCCGTGCCCAGTGGGAAGGCTGGGTTCTGGCCCGGCCACAGGAAGGGCCGCGCCACCATCGATAGCGGATCGGCCGGATAGAGGACTGGTGCGAGCAGTGCGGCCAGCACGACCAGTGACAGGAACACAACGCCGAACATGGCGTTGGGATTGCGCAGGAAAACCTTCAGCGCACGCCCGCCAGCGGCTATCGGCACCGACGCTGCCGAAGCGGAGCGTGCGTCGGGCGCGTGGAGATTGCTCCAACTCTTTGCCTCGGGTTCAGGCGGTGCCGCGGGCCCGCGGGCATCGGCATGGAGACGGCGGGAACGGGCATCGCCCGCGGCGAAATCGGTGGAAGCCATCAGCGTACTCCGATGCGGGGATCGAGCCAGGCGTGCAGAAGATCGACGGTCGCGTTGGCGATGATCACCAGCAGCGACGACAACAGAAGGATGCCGAGCAGCACGGTGAAATCGCGGCCCATGACCGCTTCGAAGGCGAGACGCCCGAGGCCGGGCCAGGAATAGACAGTCTCGACAACCACGGCGCCGCCGAGCATGCCGCCGACATGCATGCCGGCCATGGTGGTAATGGGGATCAGCGCGTTGCGCAGGACATGGCGAATGGTGATGATGGCCGGCGGCAGGCCCTTGGCTGCGGCGGTGCGCACGTAGTCCTGCGACTGGACCTCCAGCATCGCCGCTCGTGTCAGCCGCGCATAGATCGCCACGTAGAACAGCGCCAGCGACAGTGCCGGCAGGATCATGTAGCGCGCCCTGTCCCAGAGCCCGGCAAGGCCGGTCAGGTTGCTGCCGATGGTTCCCGAGCCGCCGCTCGGCAGCCAGCCGAGCTTGACCGAAAACAGCACGATCAGCATCAAGCCGATCCAGAAACCCGGGATTGAATAGAACAGCAGCGAAATAACGGAGAGCACACGATCCGGCAGGCGCCCGGCAAACACCGCCATCACCGATCCAAGGGCGAGGCCGAGCACAATGGCGACGGCCAGAGCCACCGCCATCAGCACTAGCGTGCCGGGCAGCCGCTGGCCGATCAGGTCGGCGACCGGCATGCCGTAGCGCGGCGAAAAGCCGAGGCTGAAATGCGCCAGATTGTAGAGATAGTTGAACAGCTGGACGAGAAGCGGATTGTCGAGCCCGAAGCGCTGGCGAAGCGCCGCCATCGTTTCGACAGTGGCCGAGCCAGCCTCGCCGGCCATGACATCGGCGGCATCGCCGGGCGCGAGCTGCAGCAGGAAGAAGTTCAGGATGACGATGCCCAGAACGGTCGGCACCGCCTGGATGGCGGTGCGCCGGAAGGTTCTGCCAATGCGCGTCAGGGTCGACATCGTTTTCGCTATCCCGGCTGTGGCTGACGATGCGGGTTTGCTGTTTCCCGGAAAGTTCCGCGCTTTTTAGTTGACAAGATTTATAGACATTGTCAAACCTGATTTAAGAAATTTTATCCTGCAAATGGCTTCATTGCAGAATAGAATTTTATTTCATACTACAAACTTAGCTGTTTGAAGTATGAAATCTTAAGCGCGGGAGCAGGTCGGCCAAATCTTTTCGCAAACGGGCCCGCTCTTGGAACGACGGATTTTTAGCCTGGTGGCCGACGATCGGCCGATCGGGTCCGGCAGCAAAAAAGGACCAGGACGCTATGTCTCATTTCCTCAGTCCGAACCGCCGCAGGTTCCTCGGCATCTCGGCGGCCGCGCTCGGAGCGACCCTGTTGCCTGCATCGCGCAGCGCCTACGCCGCCGAGCCGAAACAGGGTGGAACGGCGACGCTGGTGCTCTCGGCTGAGCCGCCTGTGCTGACGACCATCGCCCACACGGCATTCAATTCGGTCTACGTCTCGGCAAAGACCACCGAGGGCCTGCTGACCTATGATTTCGATCTCACGCCGCGCCCATCCCTGGCCAGACAATGGTCAGTCAGTGGCGATGGGCTGCAATACACCTTCAAGCTGCGCGAAGGCGTGAAGTGGCATGATGGCCAGCCGTTCACCGCCGCCGACGTCGCCTATTCGATCACCACGATCAGAGAGGTTCATCCGCGCGGCCGCAACACCTTCCTCAACCTTGTAGACATCCAGACGCCGGATCCGCTGACCGTAGCGCTGGTTCTGTCGAGGCCGGCGCCTTACTTGATCACGGCCCTGGCTGCGGCCGAAACGCCAATCGTGCCGAAGCACCTCTATGACGGCACAAAGGCAGCCGAAAATCCGGTCAACGTCGCTCCGGTCGGCACCGGCCCGTTCGTCTTCAAAGAATGGGTGCGCGGCAGCCACATCGTCTATGAACGCAATCCCGATTATTGGGACGCGCCGCGCCCCTATCTCGACCGGTTGATCGTGCGCTTCATCCCGGACGCTTCGGCGCGCGCGCTGGCGCTGGAGACCGGCGAGATCGATCTGGCGCCGGCAACGCCGATTCCGTACAGCGATTTGCAGCGCTTCGAAACGCTGCCGCATATCGGTTTCGAGAAACAGGGCTACCAATATTCCAACGGCATCAGCCGGGTCGAATTCAACCTGGAGAAAGCCTATTTCCAGGATGTTCGCGTCCGCCGTGCCTTCGCCCATGTCATCGACCGCAACGTCATTCGCGAGACGATCAACTATGGCTATGGCGAAACCATTCCGGGCCCGATCAACCCCAATCTGAAGAAGTGGTTCGTCGCCGACCTGAAGACCTATCCGGTCGACACGGCCGCCGCCGATAAACTGCTCGATGAAGCAGGCTTGCCGCGCGACGCCAACGGTACCCGGCTCAAGCTTGTCCACGACTATGTCCCGAGCGGCGAAACCTACAAGCGCGGCGCCGATTACATCAAGCAGGCATTGGCCGCGGTCGGGATCGAGGTCACCGTGCGCAGCCAGGATTTCGCCACCTACACCAAGCGCATCTACACCGACCGCGACTTCGACTTCACCTTCAACGGCATGAGCAATCTGTTCGACCCGACGGTAGGCGTACAGCGCCTCTACTGGTCGAAAAATTTCAAACCCGGCGTGCCGTTCTCCAACGGTTCGAAATACAGCAATGCCAAGGTCGACGAACTTCTTGAAGCGGCCGCCGTCGAGGTCGACCACGAAAAGCGCTTCGAGCAATGGGCCGCGATCCAGCAGATCCTTGTCGAGGACCTGCCCGATATCGACATCGTCAGCCAACCGGAAATCACCCTCTACAACAGGCGCATAGCCGGTCACACGGTGGGCGCCGAGGGCAATGCCGGCTCCCTCGCAACAACCCATATCGTCGCCTGAGCCCTGACCCGTGCGCGGTCCTTCGCACGGGTTCCCTTCCTCCACCCGAGAAAGTTCGCCATGACGCTCGCCCACAAGCCTGGTTCCATCGTCGGCACGCCCTTCTTCAAGGCGCCGACCGACTATCCGGACAGCCCGCTGTCGAAAGCGCTTCAGCAGCCGGTGCTGCTCGGGCTATTCCTGCCGATCCAGGCCGGTGGCTGGACCAACTCGACGCTGCCGCGCTCGACCGACTGGCGCTTCGACTACAATCGCGATCTGACGTTGAAGGCCGAGGAGCTTGGCTTCGACCTCGTCTTCGCGCTCAGCCAGTGGCTGCCCAAGGGCGGTTATGGCGGTGTCTTCAACGGCCAGGCGCTGGACAGTTTCGTGTCCGTGGCGGCGATGGCCGCGATCACCAAGAAGATCATGCTGATTTCGACCATGCATGTTCTCTACGGTCCCTGGCATCCGCTGCATCTGGCGAAATTCGGCGCCACGCTCGACCACATCTCCGGCGGCCGCTGGGGCATCAACGTCGTCACCGGCCATCGCGCCGTCGAACATGAAATGTTCGGCTGGAACCGCATCGAGCACGACCGCCGCTATGAACTCGCCGCCGAGTTCGTCGAAGTGCTGCAGCGACTGTGGCAGGACGACGAGAATTTCTCATTCTCCGGAGAATCGAGCTGGAAGCTCAATGGCGGCTTCGTCACGCCCAAGCCGAATTACGGCCGGCCGATCCTGGTCAATGCCACCGGCTCCGACGCCGGCATTTCCTTTGCCGGCCGCTATTCCGACATCGTCTTCGTCACCAGCCCGGCCGGCTCCGACATCGCCAGCGCGCTGGAAGCGCTGCCGGCGCATACGAAGAAGGTGAAGGACGCAGCCCTCGGCGTCGGCCGCACCGTGCGCACGCTGCTCAACCCGCTGGTCATCAGCAGGCCGACCGAGAAGGAGGCCTGGGCGGTCGCCGATGAGATCGTCGCCCATGCCGACAGCCGCACGCCGAAAGGCTTCCAGACCTTCAACAGCGATGCCCAGGCCTGGAAAGGACGCGAGGGCCGCGACGATCCCTACGCCAAGGTCGGCGGCAACATCTATCTCATCGGCACGCCCGAACAGATCGTCGACCAGTTCGTCAAGTTGAAGGACGCCGGCATTGACGGCCTGCAGCTGTCCTTCTTCGATTTCAAGCCTGACCTCGAATTCTTCGGCGAGAACATCCTGCCGCTGATGAAGCAGGCCGGCCTGCGCAACACCTAAGGAGCCATCATGACCGCGACTGCGATCTCCGAAATCTGGTACACACGCTGCCCGGTGCCGACGCCTGTCGGGCTCGCCGCACAGCTCGGGCTTCTCGACGAGACCTTTCGCAAGGAGGGGATCGAATTGAAGTCGATCATCGATTCGCCCAATCGCGACATCCGCCAGAGCCATTTCAACCATACGCTCGACTGGTCGTTCCGCCACGGCGGCAACGTGCCGCCGATCCGCGCGCGGTCCGAAGGGCGCAAGACGCGTCTCGTCGGCATCACCTGGACCGACGAATTCCAGGCAATCATCGCCCTGCCCGGTTCCGGCATCAGGACAATCCAGGACCTGAAAGGCCGTCGCTTCGGCATCGCCCGGCGCCCCGAGGGAATCGTCGACTTCATGCGAGCGACGGCGTTGAAGGGACTGGTCTCGGCGCTCTCGCTCGAGGGCCTTGGCTATGGCGACGTCGAGATCGTCGACATAGCGCTGGCCGACAGCGTGCTCGACGGCCAGGAAGGACCGTCGCTGTTCGGCCTCAAGCGCAAGCAGCCCTATGGCGAGGAAGCCGCAGCCCTGATCCGCGGCGAGGTCGACGCCATCTATGTCAAGGGCACGGCCGGCATCAATGTCGCCAATCTGATCGGCGCCATCCAGGTCGTGGAATTCGGCTTCCACCCCGACCCGAACATCCGCATCAATTCCGGTTCGCCGCGCGTGCTGACCGTCGATGAACTGCTGGCGGAACAACGCCCCGATCTGGTCGCGCGACTGATCGAGACCATCCTGCGCGCCAGTGCCTGGGCCGAGGCGCATCCGGAAGAGACGCAGCGCTTTGTTGCCCGCGAAGCCGGGGCCACCGAGGAACAGGTGCTGGCCGCCAATGGCCCGGATGTCCATAAGCATCTCGGCCTCGGACTGCAGCCTGAGCTCGTCGCAGCGGTTTCCCACTACAAGAATTTCCTGCGCGACTGGGGCTTCCTCGCCGGCGATTTCGACGTCGAGGCCTGGGTCGATCGCCGGCCGCTCGATCTGGTGAACATTCGCGCCGCCGCCTGAGAGAAAGCCAACGTCATGATGTCGACAATTGCCGAGTTTCCGCAACTCCTCGAGAAAGTGGCCGGCCTTGCCGACGACTTCGCGCTGACCGCCGCGCATCACGACGCGACCGGGGAATTCCCATTCGCCAATTTTGACCGGCTTCACCAGGCGGGGCTGCTTGGCCTGGTCACGGCGCGCGAACATGGCGGCTTCGGTGGCGGGCTGACGGAAGCACAGGCGGTGATCGCCGAGATCGGTCGTGGCGAGCCGTCGACAGCGCTGGTGCTGGCTATGCACTACAACAGCCAGTATGCGATGCGGAAATCCGGAAAATGGCCGCGCCATCTGGTTCAGCGGATTGTCGAGGCCGGGCGTCTTGGCCCTGCCCTGATCAACGCCGCCCAGGCCGAGCCCCGGATCGGCTCGCCAGCTCATGGCAAGCCGCCCGAAACCATTGCCCGGCGGGACGGCAACGTCTGGCGGATATCCGGCCACAAGAACTACGTCACCGGCATTCCTATTCTGAAATGGGTGAACTTGCTGGCGCTGACCGACGAGCCGCAGCCGCGTCTGGCTTCATTCCTGGTGCCGACCGACGCGCCTGGATTTCGCGTCGAAAAGACATGGAACGCCGCCGGCATGCGGGCGACGGCCAGCGACGACATCATTCTGGATAATGTTGCGGTTCCTGCCGAAGACATCACCGAGGCGCAGCCGGCATCCGAGCCGCTGAGGCGCGAGGAAGGCGCGACGGCGTTCTTCTTTTCGCTGATCGGCGCTGTCTACCACGGTGCCGCCCGTGCTGCCCGTGACCGGCTTGTCTCCTTTGTCAGCACGCACGCGCCGGCAAGTCTTGGCTCCTGCCCTACGCCGCTTCCACCAGGCTGGTCGACTGGAAGTCATACAAGAGGATCGCGATCTCAAAGCCGCGCCGCTGCAGCCAATGCGCCGTCGTCGCCGCGCGGACACCGAGCAGATCGTCGATCAGCACGACGCGGGCGCCGCGCACGGCGATGGTGCGATAGGCGACACCGAGCAACTGCCCGCCCTCAGACGCGATCGACCCCGGAATATGCGCTTCGGCGAACTCGTCGGGCGTGCGCACGTCAAGCAGGTAGGTCGTCCGCTTTTCGTCCTTCGCCCAGTTCGCGGCCGTGGCCGCATTGATGCGGGGAAAGCTGTCGCCTTCGGCAAGCTTTGCGATGTGCTCCCCGGCGAAACGCTTGGCATCCTCGCTTGCCGGACCATAGATTGCGGTCTTGCCGGTTTCGAGTGCAAGACTGGCCTCGCGCCATGCCCTGGTGCCGTCGTGCAGATAGGCGACCCGGTTGGGCACGCCGGCATCGATCAGTGTCTGCGCCCCGATGATGGCGCGCGGCAGGCCGGCGCAGGAGACGACAACCTGCGTCTCCGGTGACCGCACCAGGTCGGCGAAGCGCAGCACCAGCTCGGCGCCCGGCACGCTGATGGCGCCCGGCACATGGTCCTTTTCGAACTCCGCCACCGTGCGGCTGTCGAGCACCACCACGTCGGCGCCTCGGCCTCTGAGCACCGCGAGCTCTTCAACGCTGACGACCGGGGTTCCCTTCTCGTCGCGGATCGCCAGCGAAAAATCGACGCCCGGCGTATCGAAGGTCGGCAGGTCTTCAACGCCGCTTTGCGTCCATTCCGGAATTCCACCGTTCAGCGAAAACAGCTGGGTACGGCCATACCCCACCAGTCGTTCGACAAGTTGCTCGGCAACGCCGCTGCCGTCGTCCGCCAGCACGGTGCGCACCGATTTGCGCGGGATGAAGCGGTCGATCTCGGCCTCGACCTGAGCCGCGGGCAGGTTGGTGGCGAACAGCGGCGATGCGTATCCGACAGTCGCGCTGTCGCGAATGTCTAGCACCGCCAGTTCTTCGCCATCCGCCAGCCATTGGCGAAACATTTTCGAATCGATCGTCCTGTCGCTCATGATGCTTTCCTCTCTTGCTGTTCAGCGGCGCCACGGATCGGGCGCGCAAGGCCGAGGTTCTCGCGCAACGTCCCGCCTTCGTAAGCAGTCCGGAACAGACGCCGCCGCTGCAGCTCCGGAATGACGAGGTCGACAAAATCGGTGAGGCCCGTCGGCAGGATCGGCGGCATGACGTTGAAGCCGTCCGCCGCGCCACCGGCGAACCACTCCTCCATCATGTCGGCCACATCCTTTGGCGTGCCAACGATCTGGAAATGGCCGCGCGCGCCGGCAACGGCGAGATACAATTGGCGGATGGTCAGGTTCCGGCTCGCGGCCAATTCGGAAACGACTTTCAGGCGGCTCTTCACGGCATCGGAACTGCCCAGTTCCGGCAACGGTCCGTCGAGTGAATGGCCGGAAAGATCGACACCGCCGAGCAATCCTGAAACCAGCGCCACACCAACCACAGGATCGACCAGGCGCTGGATCGCATCGAACTTGTCCTCGGCCTCCGTGCGCGTCGGCGCGACGACCGGGAAGACACCGGGCATGATCTTCAAGCTGTCGGCGGAGCGGCCAAACGAGCCCAGCCGGCCTTTCAGTTCGCCGTAAAAGCCGCGCGCCGATTCCATGGTCGGGTGGGCGGTGAAAACCACCTCCGCCGTCCGCGCCGCCAAGTGCTGGCCGGCATCGGACGAGCCCGCCTGGACGATGACGGGATGGCCCTGCGGTGGGCGAGCGACGTTGAGCGGTCCCTTGACGCGGAAATGCCGGCCGGCATGGTCCGGGGCGTGGATGCCGCGCCGGTCGATGGCGATCCCCGAAGCCTTGTCGGCGACGAAGGCATCGTCGTCCCAGCTGTCCCAAAGCTTCTGCGCGACAGCGACGAATTCCTCGGCGCGGGCGTAACGGTCGGCATGAACGGGATGCTGGTCGAGGCTGAAATTCGCCGCCGCCGGCGCATCGGCTGAGGTGACGACATTCCAGCCTGTCCTGCCGCCGCTGAGATGATCGATCGAAGCGAACAGCCGCGCCAAGTGGAACGGCTCCCAATAGGTGGTCGAGGCGGTCGCAACGAGCCCGATCCCTTGCGTGATGGTCGAGAGCGCCGACAAAAGCGTCAGCGGCTCGAAATGCACGACATGGCCGGTGCGCTCGAAGGTGTCGATCGGCTGCTCGCCATTGCGCGCGCTGAGGCTGTCGGCCAGAAACACCATGTCGAACAGGCCACGCTCGGCAGTGCGCGCGGCGTCCGCATAGTGCTGGAAGCTCAGGCCCGGATTGGCAGGCACATCGGGATGGCGCCAGGCAGCGACATGATGGCCCGGTCCGCGAACAAAGGCTCCAAGCCTTATCTTTCGATTTTCAGTCATCAGCGGTTCTCGGGCTGGTCGCAAAGGGCGTTCCTATCTAGCGCCTGCCAAACCCGCTGAGTGAAAGAATGCCTTTCGTCAGCTGGCAATTATTGTTTTTTGACATCGGGTTACGGGAAAGCACGATGATCGTTGCCGGGGCGATGGGCTGGAGCCACGACCACCGGCATCGCAAAGGTTCTTGATGCTTCATACCCCTTCCTCCCCGCTACGTTCGATCCCTCGTTCAATCATCATCGTTGGCGGCGGCTTTGCCGGCGCGGTTACCGCGATCAAGCTGCTCGACCGTTCAACTGAGCCGCTGGCAATCACCATCATCGAGCGCCGGGCCGAGCTCGGTCGCGGCGTTGCCTATAGCACCGTCGATCCACAACACCTCGTCAACGGCGCGGCGCGCATCTTCTCGCTGCATCCGGACGATCCCGATCACCTCGTTCGCTGGCTTATGGCGAATGGGCCGGAGCACGGCTGGACACCGCCCGAGGATGTCCCGGACTCAAGCCCGCCGCGCTGGCTGTTCGGCAGCTATGTCCAGTCGGAACTGACAAGAGCGATCAGAGAAGCAGATCCGCGTTCTTCGCTGCGCCACATCAAGGCATCCGCCGTCGACATGCTGACGGGTCCGTCCGGGGTATGCGTCGGCACCAGCGATAGCCAGCAATTGCTGGCGGATGAGGCGGTGCTGGCAACCGGGGTGTTCCAGAGCCAGCCGTCCACCACGGAAGCAGCCGTCGTCAGCGATCCCCGTTATGTCGCCAATCCCTGGGATTCGGCGGCGCTCGATCGGCTCGCCGGCAGCAAGGAACTGCTGCTGATCGGCTCCAGCCTCAGCATGGTCGACGTCGTCGCCAGCATGGAAGCGCGCGGCTTCAACGGCGGTTATCGCGTCGTGTCGCGGCGCGGACAGATCGTCGAACCTCGGCGCAACGCGGAAGCGTGGCGCGATTTCCTCGCCGGGCGGCCGCTGCCGAAAACCACCAGGGCGCTTCTCGCACTGGTCAAGGCCGAACGCCGGGCAATCGAAACCACCGGCCTGGATTGGCAAGGGCTGCCGCTGACGATCCGGCCGTGGATCCTGGCATTGTGGCAAGGCGCCACCGACAAGGAGCGCTTGAAGTTCGCACGCCATCTGCGCGCCTTCTGGGATGTCACCGCGCACCGCGCGGCGCCACCGAGCTTTGAGCGCGTGGCACTGGCGCGAAGCCAAGGCCGTTGGACGGGTCGAGCGGGACGGGTGCTGGCACTCCATCCGCAGGCAAATGGCATCGTCGCTGAAATTCGCTGGCGCGATACCGGCGCAGTCGAACGGCTGCGCTTCGACGGCGTCGTCAACTGCCGCGGCCATCAGGAGCATGATTGGCGACGGATCGCCGATCCGTTCGTCCGCAGCCTGCTCGAGAACGGCATCGTCAGGCCGCATGCGACCGGCTTCGGCATCGACGCGAC
Source organism: Mesorhizobium sp. M0768 (assembly GCF_040320195.1). Classification (NCBI taxonomy): domain Bacteria; kingdom Pseudomonadati; phylum Pseudomonadota; class Alphaproteobacteria; order Hyphomicrobiales; family Phyllobacteriaceae; genus Mesorhizobium; species Mesorhizobium sp. M0768. The sequence goes on from NZ_JAMYPD010000004.1 coordinate 92,497, forward strand.
GCATGACGGCCAGGTGATTTCCCGTGATGGCGAGACCCATGGCAATCTGTTCGCCATCGGCCATCCGCTGCGCGGCGTCGCCTGGGAATCGAGCTCCATCGGCGAACAACTGGCGCAGGCCATAGCCCTTGCCGGCCTTCTGGTCGGCGCCAGCCGAAGGCTGGGTGCTTTGGCCTGAAGTTACCAGCTTTGCGAAATGGAAGAAACGAAAACGGCCGCAGCTCTATGCGGCCCTTCTCTCATGATTGCCCGGCAGATTTAGGCGTTCGGGTCGAGATAGGCGTCGGCGAAATTCGCTGACAGGCCTTCGGCGCCAGGCGCGTAGTTCTTGACGGTTTTGCGGGCGATGATGATGGTCGGTGGCGCGATCAGATTGATGATCGGCAACTCGTCGGCGATGATCTCCTGGAACTTGAAGAAGAGTTGCCTGCGCTTGGCCTCGTCTAGCTCGACCGATGCGGCTTCCAGCAACCGGTCAACCTCCGGGTTCTCATAATGCGCGCCGTTGGAGAACGGCAGCCCTTTCTTGATGTTCTTTGACCAGTAGAGCCGCTGCGCCCCGGCGCTCGGGTCGAAGATGTTGCCGCAAGATTCGGTCGACAGGTCCCAAGTGCGGTCGGTGTAGATGGTTTTGACATAGGTGCCGAAGTCGAACTTCTGGATCTCGGCGTCGATACCGATCTTGGCCAGCGCCTGCTTGAGGAAGTCGGCATAGCCCCACGGATTGTAGGGATTGTTGGTGAGCCTTAGCTTGAAGCGGATGCCGTCCGCTCCTCGCTTGAAACCGGCCTCGTCTAACAGTTTTTCCGACAGCGCCGTATCGACGGTCGCGGCCTTCACGTCGGGATCGAAATACTTCTTGTTGACGACGCTGATCGGTGTCGGCGACACTTGGCCATAGCCGTAGAACACGATGGCGTTGACCGCATCGAGATCGATCGCATGTGCGATTGCCTGGCGGACTTTTTTCTCCTTCAGGATCGGGTTTTCGAGGTTGATGATCAGTTGGTGCAGCGGGCCGCTATAGGCGAAGACCGTGCTGTCGACGACGAATTGCGGCAGCGCCTTGAAACGCTCCAGATCGGCGAAGGCCACCGGGTTCGGTCCGATGTCGACCTCGCCCGTTTCGAGCGCCGCGGCGCGCGCGCCCGGATCGGTGATGAAGCGGAAAATGATCCGGTCGAGATAGGGTTTAGGCGCATCCCAATAGGTCGGATTCTTTTCGACGAGGATGTGGCTGCCCTTTACCCATTCCTTCAGCACGAACGGCCCGCTGCCGATGATCTGCTCGAAGGACGGATCGTCGGCCGGCTTCAGCTTCTCGTAAATGTGTTTGGGCACGACAGGCGATTCCGTCGCGGCCAGCCCCGAGATCAGGGCGGCGGACGGCTTCGACAATTTGATCTTCACGATATACGGGTCCGACGTGTCGATGTCGGTGACGTTCTGGAAGGTGATGCGACCGCGCGGATGCGCTTCGCGCAGCCGGGAGATAGAAAAGGCGACGTCCTCGGAGGTCAAATCATGGCCATCGCTGAACTTCACCCCCTGGCGCAGCTTGAAGACGTATTCGAGCCCGTCGTCGCTGATCGACCATTCGGTGGCCAGTTGCGGTCGGGGATTGAGATCGTAGTCGTAGGCGAGCAGGCCGTCGAAAATCTTCGGACCGATGGTGGCCGGTCCGCCAGCGCTGGTGTTGATGGAAACGATCTGGTTAGGCTCGGGATAGTAGACGAAGTTGAGCGTGCCTCCGGCCACCGGCTTTGCGTCTTCTGCGAATGCCCCGGCGGGAAGTGCAGCACTCGCGCCGGCCAGCAGCAGGAACTGATTGAACAGGCGTCGGTTGATGGTCATGGTCGGTACTCCGAATTGGCGCGATTTATCTTTCATGGAGAAAAGTCGGGATCGTCGTTTTCACGCGCTGGTCCCAACCAGAGGGCTTGCAGAACGCTTAGGCGTTTGGCGCGAGCCATATCTGCGCGAAGCTGTTGTTGATCCCCTGAGCGCCGGGCGCAAAACCCCGGACCTTCTTGTTGGCGACGATCTGGGCGCCGGCGGCGACCAGATCGACCGACACCACGTCGTCATGGATGACGTGCTGGAATTTGTACCAGAGCTCGCGCCGCTTGGTCTCGTCGGGCTCGATTGCCGCGGATTCGAGGATCTGGTCGACCTCGGGGTTTGCGTAGTGGCTAGCGTTGGAGAAGACGAGGCCGATCTTGAAGTTCTTCGACCAGTAGGCGCGCTGGACGCCGAGCGTCGGATCGAAGGTGTTCGACAGCGACTCGACCACCAGGTCCCAGGCGCGGTCGGTGTAGACGGTCTTCAGGAACGTCGACAGGTCAAGCTTGAGGATCTCGGCATCGATGCCGACCGTCGCCAACGACTGCTTGATGAAATCGGCATAGGACGCCGGCAGGAACGCGTTGTAGGCAAGCCGGAGCTTGAAGCGCGTCCCATCGGCGCCACGCGGATAGCCGGCGTCGTCGAGCAGCCTCTCCGCCAGTTTGGTATCGGGTTCGCGCGCCTTGATGCTGGGGTCATACCATTTGGGCAGCGCCGTGCTGATCGGGCTCGGCGATACCTGCGCATAGCCGTAGAGCGCGATGTCGACCAGCTTCTGCAGGTCGATTGCGTGGGCGATGGCAAGGCGCACATCGCGCTTGGTCAGGATTTCGTTCTCGTAATTGAAGAACAATTGCTGCTGTGGGCCGGAATAGGCGTAGGTGTTGGTGTCGACGACCAGAGCGGGGTTTGCCTTCAGCCGTTCGATGTCGGCCAGCGGCACGGGATTGGCGCCGATATCGATCTCGCCGGTTTCAAGAGCCGCCGAACGCGCGGCCGGGTCGAGGATGACGTGCAGGACGATGCGGTCGAGGTAGGGCCGAGGCGCGTCCCAATAATCCGGATTGCGGTCGAAGATCAGATGGCTGCCGGGCACCCATTCCTTGAGAATGAAGGGACCGGTGCCGATCGTCTGTTCGAGCTTCGGCTGTTCCGCCGGCTTGAACGTTTCGTAGACGTGCTTCGGCACAATCGGTGATTCCGAGCTGCTCAGTGCCGTGATCAGATAGGGCGCCGGCTTTGAAAGCACGATGATGGCGGTGTGCGGATCGGGCGTCTCGACCGCGGTCACGTTTTGGTAGGTGATGCGGCCGCGCGGATGCGCCTCCTTCAGCCGGAAGATGGTGAAGGCAACGTCTTCCGACGTGAAGTCCTTGCCGTCATGCCATTTGACGCCCTCGCGCAGCTTGAAGGTGTAGCGCAGGCCGTCATCGCTGATCGACCACTCCGTCGCCAGCAGCGGTTTCGGGCTGAGGTCATAGGCGAAATCGAGCAGACCTTCATTCACCTTGGGACCGATCGCCTGGCCGGTGCCCGACGAGGTGTTGATGGCAATCAGCGACGTGGGGTCGGGATAGTAGGCCCAGTTGAGCGTGCCACCCTGAACCGGCGTTCCTTCGGCAGCGAAGGAAACCCCGGGCAATGCGAAGCTCGCACCGCCAAGCAACAGCAGCTGGTTGAAATGACGACGATTGACAGACATGGCCTTGAGCTCCGGAAAACGGCTACGATGGCATCCGGCGGCCGAACACACTCCGGCGCCTCGACGCGATGATCCCTGCCACGCGGCAAAACCGGAAGAATGATTTTCTATCGTCTGCCGAAAGCACTGCTTCGCACGACCGTTTCATTCCAGGATCTGGCAAAGCTGCTCGACGCCCAAATCAGCGCTCCGATCTTATTTCTACAAGAATTGTAGACATTACGATTTTTTAGATTTCCGTTCCCGCTGCCGCGACGCTGCGGCAAACGAAATTTTCCACCGGGCACTTTGGCGCAAAGCCCGCCCTCGTCGCGCCCGGCCTGAACGTGTTGAATGCGCTCCATGGTCGATCTCATTCGCGCAAAATCAAGGAAGCTGCGGCCGACGCTGGCGAGGCTTCCGCCGCTGACGTCGCTTCGAGCTTTTGTCGCAACCGCCCGCCACCTGAGCTTTACGCGGGCGGCCGAAGAACTCCATGTGACGCCTGCCGCCATCGGCCAGCAGATCCGCCTGCTCGAGGATCACCTCGGTCAACCGCTGTTCCATCGCAACCGTGGCGAGCTTCTGCTGACGTCGGCCGGCCAGGCGCTGATGCCCGGCCTCACCGAGGCTTTCGACGTCGTTGTCGAGTCGGTCGCGCGGATTTCCGGCGACGAGGAGGATGCGCCGATCAAAGTGTCGGTTGCGCCCTCCTTCGCCAGCAAATGGCTGATCCCGCGCCTCGACGCACTGCGCGACGCGGTACCCGGCCTAGAAGTGCTGGTCGACGCATCAACCAGGCTTGCCGACTTTGCCAGCGAAGACGTCGACTGCGTCATCCGCTACGGGTCGGGCGCCTATAGCGGCCTGCTGACGGAACGGCTGTTTTCGGAAGCGGTGCTGCCCGTCTGCAGCCCGGAATTTGCTCGCATGCACGGTCTCTATCGCGGGCCGGAGGGGCTGCGTGACGCACCGATCCTGCATGAGGACGGTCCGGAACGCGATCCAAGCTGCCCTGACTGGAAGGGCTGGCTGAGATCCAACGGCCTGTCCGGCCGCTTTGTCGAGGGCGGTATACGGCTTAGCCAATCGTCACTGGTGCTCGACGCAGCTGCTGCCGGCAAGGGCATCGGTCTCGGCAAATTCCGGCTGGCCGAGCCTGACCTCGCCGCGGGGCGTCTGGTCAGTCCATTCGGCTCACCGCAGCCGGTCGAGTTTTCCTATTATTTTGCGACGACGCCGCACAAGGCGAAGCTGGAGACGGTCGAGCGCTTTCATGGCTGGCTGAAGGCCGAGGCGCGCCAGCTCGGCGCTCTCGACGTCCCACCGCCGGCGGCGCTTCCGGCGCGCATCGCCATTATCGCGGCCGAATAGCCTCGCCGCGGTCTCGCGAGCAGGCGCGCGCCTATTTGAGCTTGAAGCCCAGCGCTTTGAGCACTTCGCCCAGGCGATCACGGCCTTTCAGCGCTGCTTTGCTGCCGATGCGGTTCGAAACCAACTCTGTCCAGTCCACCACAGGCATCGCCTGCTCCTGCTGGAATAATCGAAGCCTCTGGTTGTAGGCTGCAAGATCGTCCGGATCGGGCTCTGATCGATAGCGCTCGCGGTGCAGCACCGCAGCCTGCGGCAGTCTGGGCTTGATGTCAGTCGCAGCCAGGAGATCGGGATAGCCGACGGTCAGGCCGAACACCGCCACGGTTTCCGGCGGGAGGCCGAGTTCGCGCGCCACCTCCTGCGGATGATTGCGCATCGCGCCGATGTAGCAGGAGCCGAGCCCGAGCGCGTCGGTCGCCACCACGGCGTTCTGTGCGGCAAGTGCGGCGTCGATCACGGCCAGCAGAAAGCTCTCCTGATAATCGAGCCCCTCGCCCACCCGGCCGTTTGCCTCGGCAATGGCGCGCAGCCGCGACAGGTCGGCCAGCCAGACCAGCAGCAGCGGCGCCTGCTCGATATGGCGATTGATCGCCGCCAGTTCGGCAAGCCGCGCCTTGCGCGCCGGATCCTCGACTGCGATGACGCTCCACGCCTGGAGATTGGAAGAAGTCGGCGCCGACTGGGCGGCGGCGACGATCAGTTCCAGCGTCCCTTCGGGAAGAGGCTTGGCGAGATAATTGCGGACCGAGCGATGCGAAAGGATCGCCTCGAGGGCTTCGTTCCAGGTTCCGGTATGCGCGCTTTGCGGCGCTCGATAACGCCGCCGTAGCGCCGCTTCACCACGCAGGTCAGCGTCGGAAGGGCGGATGCTGAAGGCGGCCGGCTGTGACATCGTCTTCCCTACTGGCAATCTGGCTTATCCGGTGTTCTGACGACCCCAGGTCATTCAAGAAGCGCGGCTTAGGCCCCGTTGCGCAAAAGCGGAAGCAACTGATCGCCTTGCCGCTTGATCTCGGAAAGATACGGCGTGTCCGAGAGCACGAAATGCGTGATGCCCAGATCCCGGTATCTGCCGAGCGAGCGGGCGACGTCGGCGGCCGAGCCGACCAGCCAGGTGGTGCCAGCGCCGCCGCCGCCATATTTGCCCGGCGCAGTATAGAGATTGTCGTCCAGCACCTCGCCGCGTGCGTGCAGATCGAGCAGACGCTGCTGGCCCACCGCTACCGCCCGACCGTGATCGTTCCAGCCGGCTCCCTGGCCCTTGGCCATCTCGTCGACCTTCGCTTCTGCATCCGCCCAGGCCTGCCCAGCGGTGTCGCGGACCAGCGTGGTGACCCGCAACCCGAACTCCAGAGGCGGGAGGTCTCGGTCGAGTTCCCTGCTCAAGGCTTTGAGCCGCTCGATCCGCTCCCGGACGCCGTCGAGCGGCTCACCCCAAAAGAGCTGGACATCCGCCTCGCTGGCCGACACCCGCTCCGCCGCCTCCGACGCGCCGCCGAAGTAGAGCTTGGGATGGCGACGATCGCCACGGACATGGATGCGGGGCATCACGGTAGAGCCAGTGACCTGGAAGTGCTCGCCCGCAAAGGTCACGTTCTCTTCAGTCCAAAGTCTGCGAACCAGGCGCATGAACTCTCTGGTACGGGCATAGCGATGTATCTGGTCACCTTCGCTGTCGCCATAAGCAGCGAGGTTGTCCTTGCCTGACACTATGTTGATACGCACGCGACCGGCGGTCAGCTGGTCGAGCGTGGCTACGGCGGATGCGAAGTGCGCCGGCCGCCAGTACCCCGGGCGGATCGCGATGAGCGGCTCGAAGGAGGTGGTCCGCGCGGCGAGCGAGGCCGCGACAGTAAAAGTGTCGGGCCGACCCCAGCCGGTACCGATCAGCGCGCCCTTCCAGCCGTATTCCTCAAGCGCCTTCGCGTGGCTGGTCAGCGTCTCCAGGCTGTTGTGGTCCTCGACGGCCGGCTCGCCGCGGTGACCGGGATCGACCTGGTTCGGGATGTACCAAAGAAACTCGGTATCAGCGCTCATTGTCGGGCCTGTATTTTGGCCGGGCATGAGGTCAATGGCAGGACCTTCCCCTCCGTTGTATTTTGATGACCATTCAATGGGTGGCCTCATGCAGCGCTGGCGCCTTGTGCGGCTGCGGTGCAAAGCGGCTTTCGGGTCTGGCAAGCCCGAGATGGTCGCGCAGCGTGCGCCCCTCATAGTCGGTGCGGAACAGGCCGCGCCGGCGCAGGATCGGCACCACCGTATCGACAAAGACCTCCAGTCCGGTCGGCAGCACGTCCGGCATCAGGTTGAAGCCGTCGGCGGCGCCGGCGACAAACCATCTTTCGATATCGTCGGCGATCTGCTCGGGCGTGCCGACGATGGTGCGGTGGCCGGTGCTGCCGTTCAGCGCCCGGATCAGCTGGCGAACGGTGAAATCGTTGCTGCGCGCGAGCGCGAGCGTGGCCTTGAAGAAGGTGTGGCCGCCATTGGGGGGCAGTTGAATCCCTTCTGGCAGCTTCTCGTCGAGCTTCAGCCGCTCGCGATCGATGCCGAGCACGCCGGACAGCCGGCCAAGGCTGTAGTCGAGCGGGATGCGGTCCCAGAGCTCTCCTTGCCGCCGCTCCGCTTCGGCCTCGGTGCTGCCGATGATGGTGGCTAGGCCGGCGAGGTTGAGCGGCACGCCGCCGGTGCGGCCATAGGCGACGGCACGCGCCTTAAGTTCCCGCGCATAGCCGAGCGCTTCCTCGAAAGACTGCGATGCGGAAAACACAGCTTCGGCGTGGCGGGCGGCGAGGTCCTTGCCGTCATCGGACCCGCCGGCCTGGACGACCACCGGATGCCCTTGCGGCGAACGCGGCACATTGTGCGGCCCGTGCACCGAGAAATGTGCGCCCTTGTGGTCGATGGCGTGAACCTTGGTGGCATCGACGAAGCGCCCGCTGGCGACATCACCGATGAAGGCATCGTCCTCCCAGCTGTCCCACAATGCCTTGACGATGTCAGCGAATTCCGCCGCCCGCTCGTAGCGCCGGCCATGATCGATGGCACCGTTGAGGCCGAAATTGCGGGCCGAGGCGGGATCGGCCGTGGTGACGATGTTCCAGCCGATGCGTCCGCCGCTGACATGGTCGAGCGTCGCGAAGCGCCTGGCGATATTGTAGGGCTCGTTGAAGCTGGTTGAAGCGGTGGCGATCAGGCCGATGCGCTCGGTTGCGGCGGCTACCGTCGCCAGCACGATGGTCGGCTCCAGCGACGTGATCGGACGATAGTCAATGCGGTCCGATATCGCCGCCTGGTCGGCAAGGAATACGGCGTCGAGCTTTGCGCGCTCTGCGATCTTCGCCACCTGCACATAGTGGTCAACGGTGAAGGCGGCATAGGGGTCGACGCCGTCCATCCGCCATGCCGCCGGCGAGAAGCCGGCATGCAGGATGTTGACGTTGAGATGGAGCTGCCGGCCGCTCATCGAAAGACGCCGGGCTCGGGATAAGCGCCGGTCAGATACCAGGTGCCGACAGTGCGGGTCTTGTATTCGGCAGGGTTGTGCAAGGTGTGAATGCGTGCGTTGCGCCAGAAGCGGTCGAAGCCGTATTTGCGCACTGCGGAGCGGGCACCCATCACCTCGAATATCTCGGTCGTGACTTCGAGCGCAACATCGCCTGCCAGCACATTGGCCGCGGCGACGGCAACCGCCGCCTCACCGCGTTCTTGCTCGGTCAGCGCCTTGCCGCGCGCGATCGCATGATCGATCGCCGCCGCCGCGCGATCGGCCAGCGCCGTCGCCGCCCGCGTCTTGACCCAGAGCTCGCCATACTGCCGCTTGATCCATGGATCGTCGATATGGCGCTCGACGCCGGAATACATCCACGGCCGCGAACTGTTGAGCGTATAATCTCGCGCCGCCAGCAGCGCGCCCTGGGCCGTGCCGACAAAGACATTGAGCAACACGCTCTGCTGCTGCAGCGGGCCGATGGTGCGGATTGGCAACGACGCGTCGACCCAACCGCGCACCAACTCGCTGTCGTGGATCCTGACGTCCTTGTAGGCGACCTTGCCGCTGCCGGTCTGCGTCTGGCCGATGCCGTCCCAGTCGTCGAGAACGGTGATGCCTTCGCGATTTGCGGGGATCGCCGCGAATTTCCTCTCGCCGCTGACCTCGTCTTCCCACGAGGTCGAAAGATAGTCGGCGACATGCGAGCCGGAGGCGAAGGGTTTGAAGCCGTTTACGATCGTCCACTCGCCATCTTTGCGGCCGAACAGCGTTTTGGAAAAACTGTTGCCGGTGTTGCCCCAGAACCAGTCGCCGGCAGCCGAACGCCGCAGCAGATCGGCTGAGCGCGGTTCGTCCGAATTGAGCCTGGCGGCGATCAGTGCGCTGAAATGGTAGCCGTAGATATGGCCGATCGAGCCGTCGACCTTGGCGAACTCGCGCCCGATCTTCAGCGCCGTCGAATAGGGTTCCCCGGCGCCACCGAATTCCTTGGGGATCACGATGGTGAGTAGGCCGCTTTGCTTGAGAAGACGTATCTGTTCGGTAGGCCTGCCGCCAAGCTGGTCGCGCTCGACCGCATCGCGGGCAAAGATGTCGCGCAGCTCGACCGCCTTGGCGATCCATGGATTGGACGTATCGGGATCGAAGGTCATCGTCTCACTCATGCAGCTGCGGGAAGCCGTGGCGCTCGGCAAGCAGTGCAAGAATGCGCCTGGTGTCATCGGCGAAGACCTTGCCCTTGGCCGTCGGCAAGTCGGCGGGCGGATTGCTGCCGATGATCAGCACCGGCAGCGACTGGTGCCGTTCGCCGAGCGCGTCGATCACCTTGCCTCTCGGCCTCGAAAACGGCACGCGCTCAACGTCGAGTCTGGCGGCGAGATCGGGAAAGGCTGCGAGCAATCCCTCAACCTGGTTGCAATAGGGGCAGACGAACGTCTGGCCCGGCTGATTTGGGTCGGCGAAACCCGGCTGGATGAGAAAGAGCGTGTCGCGCGCCATTGCCGGCCTATTCCGCAGCTGCCGCGGCATGCCGCGAAAAACGGTTTGCCGGTCGCTTCAGGCCGAGATTGTCGCGCAAGGTGCTGCCCTCATACTCGTCGCGGAAGAGGCCACGGCGGCGCAGTTCCGGCACCACCAGCTCGATGAAATCCTTCAGGCCGCCGGGCATGATCGGCGCCATGATGTTGAAGCCGTCGGCGCCGTAATTCTCGAACCGCTCTTCCATGGTGTCGGCGATCTGTTGCGGCGTGCCGACCACCTGCCAGTGGCCGCGGGCGCCGGCGATGCGCAGATAAAGCTGCCGGATCGTCAGGTTCTCGCGCCACGCCAGATCGATCACCAGCGCTTGCCGGCTCTTGCCGGCATTGGTCTCCGGCAAATCCGGCACCGGCCCGTCGAGCGGATAGGCGCTGAGGTCGAAGCCGCCGGCCAGCGCCGAGACCAGACCGAGGCCGACTTCCGGCTGGATGAGATCCTGCAGCTGTTCGAACTTCCCCCGCGCCTCGGCTTCAGTGCGGCCGACGACCGGGAAAATGCCTGGCAGGACTTTCAGGTCATCCTCCGAGCGGCCATATTTGCCGAGCCTGCCCTTGACGTCGGCATAGAAGGCGGTGGCTTCGTCGAGCGTGATCTGCGCGGCGAAAATCGCTTCCGCGGTACGAGCCGCCAGCTCTTTGCCCGGACCCGACGCGCCGGCCTGGACCACGACCGGACGACCTTGCGGCGTTCGCGGCGTGTTCAGGGGACCACGCACCTTGAAGTGCTGGCCCTTGTGGTTCAGCACATGCAGTTTGTCCTTGTCGAAATAGCGCCCGCTTGCTCTGTCGCGCGGGAAGGCGTCATCCTCCCAGCTGTCCCACAGGCCGAGCACGACATCGGCGAATTCCTCGGCGCGGTCGTAGCGCTCGCCATGCTGGATATGCGTCTCGTGACCGAAATTGAACGCTGCCTCCGGATCGGAAGAGGTGACCAGATTCCAGCCTGCGCGCCCGCCGCTCAGATGGTCGAGCGACGCGAACTGGCGGGCCAGATTGTAGGGATCGGAAAAACTGGTCGACGCCGTGGCGATGAGGCCGATGTTCCTGGTCACAGCCGACAGTGCCGACAGCAGCGTGATCGGCTCGAACGGATAGACGCCGCTATGCGCCTTGCGGCTGGCGGCCTCGAGGTTGCTCAGCCGCGCCGCGACGCCATCGGCAAAGAAGATCGCGTCGAATTTGGCCGCTTCCGCCAGCCGGGCAAGTTCGACGTAGTCGCCGAGGCTGGTCCCCTCGCCTGCCGCTGGATGGCGCCAGGCCGCCACATGGTGACCGGTGAAGAGCAGAAACGCTCCCAGCTTGAGCTTGTCCTTGCGCCTGGCCATTTTTTTCGCCTCCTCAGCGGTACAGTCCGCCGGCCGGGAATTCCCCGGTCAGCAACCAGGTGCCGATCGTGCGCTTCTTGTATTCGGCCGGATTGTGCAGCGTGTGCGTGCGCACGTTGCGCCAGAACCTGTCGTAGCCGTTGGCCTTGGTGGCTGAGCGGGCGCCCATCACCTCGAAAACCTCGCTCGACGCGTCGAGGCCGACTTGTCCGGCGTAGACATTGGCGGTGGCGAGATCGATCGCCGTCTGCCCGCGCTGCTCCAGGGTCAACGCCTCGCCCTGGCCATAGGCGGCATCGAGGCTGCATGCTGCTATATCGGCCAGTTCGGCCGCGGCGAGCGTGCGGATATAGAGGTCGCCATATTTGCGTTGCACGAACGGATCGTCGGTATGTTTCTCATAGCCGGAATAGACCCAGGGGCGCGATTGCGAGACCGTATAGTCCCGGCCTTCGCTCAGCGCTCCTTGCGCGCTGCCGACGAACAGGTTGAGCAGGACCGCCTGCTGGAACAGTGACGTCAGCGTCTGGAACGGCGTCAGCGGCACCGCGGGCGAGCCAATCAGTTCGTCGTCGCCGACATGCACGTCCTTGAACGTCACCTTGCCGCTGCCGGTCTGCCGCTGGCCGACACCATCCCAGTCATCCTCGATGACGATGCCCTCACGGTCAGCCGGGATCGCTGCCGCTAGTCTATCCTGGCCGTCCTCCCAGGCAACCTGGATGTAGTCTGCGATGTGGGAACCGGAGGAGAACGGCCGAAAGCCGCTCAGGATCCAGCCCGTGCCGTTGCGCCTGGCCGTCGACGTCTTCGACATGGCGTTGCCGGAATTGCCCCAGACCCAGTTCTCCCTTGCCGAGCGTGTCAGCAGCCGGTCCCTCTGCGCCTGCGTGCCACGGAACAGCACGCCATTGAGCGGCAGATGATGGTATCCGTAGAGATGGGCGAGCGAGCCGTCGGTGCGGGCGAATTCGCGCACGACGCGAAGCACCGACAGCCAGGGTGCGCCCTTGCCGCCATAGCGCTTGGGAATCTGCGCCGACGGCAAACCACTTTCCTTCAGCAGGCGGATCTGTTCGACGGGCCGGCCGCCGGCCTTGTCGCGCGCCACGGCATCCCGATCGAAGATTTCGCGCAGTTCGACCGCCGTGGCGACGAACGGGTCGGAAAGGTCAGGGCTGAAGGTCATCGGCGTTTGTCCATGGAAATGCGTCTATTCCGCCGCGATGGTCTGCGCCGGCCGCGAGACGGAAGCGGCATAGGCGTCTTCGCCGAACTCGGCCGGATGGCTCCCGGTTATGCGGCTCTCATGGCTGTCGAGATCGGCGAGGAAGAGATCGCGGCTGATGCGCGCGACAACGGCCGGCACATCGCGCCTGATCGACGGCACATCGCCGATCGGCAGGCCGAAACTGACAAAGCCGCCGGGATTGAAGACATGGATATTCCTCAGGAATGGCGCCTCCCCCGGCGCCTTCTCGAGAAATTCATGGCCGAGGCCGAGATAAGGATGGGCGCCGAAAAATTCATCCAGCTCTGCTTCCGGCGGCGCGTACTGGTCGCGCCATAGCCGGATGGTGGCGGCGAAATCGGCGAACTCAGGCTTGCGCGTCGGGTCGGCGAAATAGCCGGTGCCGGCGACGACGAAGTCGAACGCAAACGTCTCGCCTGCGATATCGGTGACGACCTTGCCGTCTTCGACATCCGCATTTGTCCAGGGGGCACCGAGATGGAGATGAAAATTCTGATGCCGCACCGCCCGCTCCACCGCATCGAGCGGCGGCGTTGAACCGGCCTCGCGGAAGCGCAATGCCTGGCGCCAGCGCACCGCATCGGGCAGCCGAGGATAATTGTCATAGGCGCCGGGATAGCCGCGCACGCGGTTGATCGGCACACTGGCAATGCTGTTGCGGCGGGCAAAGAGACGCACCGATTTCGCGCCGGCCTCAAGGGCAGCTCCGGCCGCATCGAATGCCGAAGCCGCCGACCCGACGACAGCCATTGCCTTGCCCTTGAGCGAGGCAAAATCGATTGCCGCCGAACTGTGTGCGACAAGGCCCCGCGGCAAGGCGGCAAGTACCGCCGGTATCACTGGACCGCCGCTGCCGCCAAAGCCATTGGCCAGAATGATCTTGCGCGCCGTTTCGACCGATGGCGTGCCGTCGGCTTCGAGGTGGAGGCGAAAAAGCCCGCCGGCCGGCTCGATGCGAATGAGACGCGTGCCGTAACGGATGCCGATACCGAGGAACGCGCGATACCATTTCAGGTAGTTCGCCCAATCCGTCCGTGCGATGCGGTCGAATCCGGCATAGGCTTCCGCACCGTGGCGGGCTTCGTACCAGGACTGAAAGCTCAAGCCCGGCAAGCCGAGTTCCGGCCCCGGCAAGCCCTTTGGCGTTCGCAGCCGGTTCATCCGTGCATGAGTGAGCCAGATGCCGGCCTTGCTCTCATCCGGTGCCGCGTCGACGACAGTGACCTTGCCAATGCCGGCACGCCTCAACGCGAAGGCAAAGGTCGCCCCCGTCTGCCCACCGCCAACGATGAAGACATTGTGGTCGATGCCTTCCCGGTCCGGCACCCAGTTCTGCGGATCGGGGCCGATCAGCCGGAGCGTTTCCCGGGCGTGGTGATCTGGATCGGTCGGTAAGGCCATTTCGGTCCCGGCTGAAGTTGAGCCTCGTCAAACTCCGCCTCGGGCGGCAAACAGTCCAGAAATGTTCGCTTTGAGTGGCCGGTAGTTTTTTTCACTTGCATTGCAACGACGCGCTTTCACAGCCGACGAATGGGCGGTGCGTGTGGCCTCCCTGAAGCCGGAGCATCTTTTTCGATATTGCAGCGGGCGCAAGCGCACTGGTCATTTTTATTTCTTACGGCTCACGCGCAATACGCCGATGCAGTCGGGCATTGGTGTCGAGCACATCAGCGGCGTCGCGTGGTCAGCGGGATCAAGCTTAATCTTGGTCGACCGACATGTGTGGCGTCCGCCATCTGACAGACGGCAGGTCGCGGATACACCAGCAACGGTCCTCGCAGGATAGGACAGCGCAGCTATTCAACAGGCGTCCCAAGAGGCCCGTCGGCTACGCCATCGCAGGAACGAAAACAGAAGAGTAGCGGCACTTTCGTGTGCAGTTTTTGCACACGATCTCTCATAACATATTGATTTTATGTATTTGATCTGTCCCATCCATCACCGGACATTGCGGAGTATCCTGGTAGAGGTGGGCGGCAGACACGATTCGAACTCTGGCGCGACAAGTGAAATGACCGCCGTTCTCAAAGTTTGTCGGCCGATAGTTGGTGCGGGTGGTCGGGCTCGAACCGACACTCCTTTCGGAACTGGATTTTGAATCCAGCGCGTCTACCAGTTTCACCACACCCGCAAGGCGCTAACTCATTTACCTCTCAACGCTCTCATGCTGCACCTACGTAGAGGGTGGCAGTTCGAGAATTAAGCGGCCCTTAACTCCTAACCTATTGACCTCCAATCCTATTACCCTGCGGGCTGACGGTAGACGCATCCTGATTTTGAGTCGAGCGCGTCTACCAATTCCGCCATAGGGGCTCAGGCCGGGCGGCCTGGATGGGCGCGGACTATACGGTTGGAGGCCTGTTCGTCAACTGGCCAAATCCCAACATCTGGGCTCGCTCAAGCCTCAGCCTTTCGATTTCGTGAAGCAGCTGCCATTGTGCAGCGCGGAAAATCTTTCTAGAGAGGCGGCGCATGTCATTGAAGCGCACCTTGTCCGACGAGGTTGATGCGGGGCGCTTCCAAGTCTTGTTTGTACATGTCGTGATCCCAAGACCGCTTCTGGTTTGGGCGTGCATTAGGAGTGCCGATGCTTCGCGGACTTTACGACTGGACCTTGTCGCTGGCGGCGAGCAAATCCGCCGAATGGTGGCTGGCCTTCATCGCCTTCGTCGAGAGCTCGGTGTTCCTGGTGCCGGCCGACGTCCTCTATCTGCCGATGGCGCTGTCGCGGCCGGATCGCGCCTATCGTTACGCGCTGGTCGCCACCGTCGCCTCGGTGCTGGGCGGCATCGCCGGCTGGTTCATCGGCCATTATGCCTATGATGCGGTGGCGCGGCCGATCCTCGAATTTTATGGCAAATATGACGAGTTCGAGGCGATGCGCGTCTCATCGGGTGTCGGCTTCATCATCCTGATGCTGGTCACCTCCGGCCTCGCCCATCTGCCGCCGATCAAGGTTGTGACGATCCTGTCGGGGGTCATCGGTGTTCCTTTGCTGCTGTTCATCGTGCTGGCAATCGTGGCGCGCGGTGCTCGCTTCCTGTTTCTCGCGTGGCTCTTGCGCCGCTATGGCGAGCCGATCCGCCACTTCATCGAAAAGCGCCTCGGCCAGATTGCAGGCGCCGCCGCCGCCGCCCTGATTTTGCTCTATATCGTCGTCAAATACGCCGTCTGAACGGCATCGAACCGAATGGACTGAGCCCGATGACAGCGACCGTGAATGCCGATACCGGACGACAGCGGCTGCGCACCGCCCTGTTCCTTGCTGTCGCCATGGCCGCCACGGTCGGCTCGGCGCTGGCCTTCCAGTATCTCGGCGGCTACATCCCCTGCAAGCTCTGCCTCGAGCAGCGCACGCCTTACTACGTCGGCGTGCCCTTGATGCTGCTGGCGGTGCTTGCGTCGGCTCTTCAGGCGCCAGCCTGGGTAAGCCGTGGCCTGCTGGCTATTGGCGGCCTGCTGATGCTCTACGGCGTCTATCTCGGCGTTTATCACTCCGGCGTCGAATGGGCGTGGTGGCCAGGCCCGACCGATTGCACCGCAGCCGCCGGGCCGGTGGACACCGGCGGCAAGGGCGTGCTCGATGCGCTCGACAAATTCGTCCCGCCCTCCTGCGACAAGGCGGCGCTCCGCATCCTCGGCCTGTCGCTGGCCGGCTGGAACGCCATCGCCAGCTTTGTCCTGGCAGTCGTAGCCTTCCGCAGCGCCTTCGCCCGCGACTGATTTAGCGCGACACGAGATCATCCAAGAATTCGGCAGGCTGAGTCGGGTGGAGTGATTGCCGAGAACCGAAGCGGAGCGGACATTGGTCCGTGAGCATCGGAAGCGCAGAAAATCGCTTCAGACGGCCAGCCTCCCGAATTATCGGATGATCTCACGGCTCGAGTTCGACATCCCAGTACAGATAATCCATCCAGCTTTCGTGTAGATGGTTGGGCGGGAACAGCCGGCCGTTATTATGCAAATCATGCACCGTCGGCTGGTAGGGCTTCTGCAGCGGCCACATCTTGGCGTGGGCCGGCATCATGCCGCCCTTCCTCAGATTGCAGGGCGAGCAGGCAGCGACGACATTCTCCCAGGTCGTGGCGCCGCCGCGATGGCGAGGAATGACATGGTCGAACGTCAGATCGTCCGGCGTGCCGCAATATTGGCATTGGAAACGGTCACGCAGGAAGACGTTGAAACGGGTAAACGCCGGATGCCTCGACGGCTTCACGTAAGCCTTCAGGCTGACGACGCTCGGCAGCTTCATCGAAAAGGTCGGTGAAGAGACGGCGTGTTCGTATTCGGCGACGATGTTCACCCTCTCGAGGAACACCGCCTTGATGGCATCCTGCCAGGACCAGAGCGACAGGGGGTAATAGCTGAGCGGACGGTAATCCGCGTTCAGCACCAGCGCTGGAAGCCCATCCGGAGATACGGCAACCGTCACGTCGTTGACCTCCTTCACCCTAGAACCGGTCGGCGCGGATACTGTAAGCCCGACATGACAGGGATGTGAAGCGGATTGTCGATCATGCCGGGTCTCAAAAACGCATGATTTCAATGCTTTTTTGCGGATTCAGGCCGGAGGCGCGGCATCCCTGCCCTTCAATTCGCGATAATAAGCCCAGAAAAGCCGCGATGCGACACCGCGCCACGGGCTCCATGATTCGGCAAGCCGGATCAGCATTTTCTCCGGCGGACGCGGGTCGATGCCTAGTGCATGGCCGACCGCGCTCTGCAGTGCAACGTCGCGCGCCGGAAAGATGTCCGGGTGTCCGGCGGCAAACAAAAGGTAGACTTCAGCCGTCCACGGGCCGATCCCCGGCACCCTGGTCATGGCCGCGATCGCCTCGCTTGCATCGAGCCGGCAGAGGTGATCGAGGTCGAGCCCGTCGGCCACCGCCCGGGCGACGGCAAGCAGGCCGCGCTGCTTGGGTCGCGACAGCCCGGCCTCGCGAAAGATCACCTCGTCGGCGGCAAGTATCGCCTGCGGCGTCAGCGGATCGAGCAGTCTCGTCAGCCGGCCGAAGATGGCGTCGGCGCTCGCGCGGGACACTTGTTGCGAAACGACGATGGAAGCAAGGCTCCTGAACCCCGGCTCCGATAGCCTGAGCGGCACCTCGCCGGCCATGCCGCGCACTCTTTCCAGGCGTGGGTCGAGTAAGCATAGCCTATCCAGCCCTTGCGCAATGTCGTCGAGACTGGCGATGCGTTGCATGTCTGCTTGTTCCAAAATCAAAAGTGCCGCACGCTTCGTCACGTGTCCCTCTGGACGCACGACGCCACCGGCGCAAAGTAGCAATTGGCGAAAGCGCCACACAACCCGATTGCCGCCGGACAATGACACTGCTGACATTCCGCTTCGCGCCGAGCCCGAACGGCGAACTGCATCTCGGCCATGCCTATTCGGCGCTGCTCAATCAGAAATTGGCAAAGGCGACGGGCGGACGCCTGCTGCTGCGCATCGAGGATATCGACACGACACGCTGCACGCCGGAATTCGAGGCAGGCATTTTTCGCGACCTGAAATGGCTGAGGCTTGGCTGGGAGGAACCGGTGCGCCGCCAGTCCGAGCATTTTGCCGAATATCGGGCGATGCTCGAGCGGCTGATCGAGGAAGAACTTGTCTACCCGGCCTTCATGAGCAGAAGTGAGATCCGCGCCTTTATCGCCGACAGCGAGAAGCGTGGCCGCGACTGGCCGCGCGACCCGGACGGCGTGCCGCTCTATCCTGCCGCCGACAAGGCGTTGACGGCGAGCGAACGCAAGCGGCGCCAGGCCGAAAATGTGCCATTTGCCTGGCGGCTGGACGTCGATGCGGCAATAGCGCGCGCCGGCAAGGACCTGTCATGGGCCGAATACACGAACGAGACGCTCTCCGCGACGCGTCGTGTCGAAGCCCATCCGCAGGATTGGGGCGACGTGGTCGTGGCGCGCCGCGAAATCCCGACCAGCTATCACCTCGCCGTCACCATGGACGACGCGCTGCAGGGCGTCAGCCATGTCGTGCGCGGCCAGGATCTCTATTCCGCGACCAGCGTGCAGCGGCTGCTTCAGCAACTGCTTGGCCTGCCGCAGCCGGCCTATTTTCACCATCGCCTGATCCTCGGCCCGGACGGACGAAAGCTGTCGAAGAGTCTTGGCGATACCGGCCTTGCCGCCCAGCGTAAGACGGGCGCATCGCCGGACGATGTGAGGCGGCTGGTCGGTCTCTAGCGGCGCCAAAGGCATTCCTTGAATGGAATTGAGCCTATGGATCAACGGTTTGGTTTTGCCTTCCGCTCGGAACGGCATTAGAGCAAGCGCGACAATCAGTCCTCACCGACGCGTGGCCTCCGGAAAAATGCACAGCCTCAAGCGGTTCATCCCCGCCTCTTTCGTCGTCCTGTGGGCGACCGGCTTCATCGGCGCGCGCTATGCCATGCCGTGGGCGGAGCCCTTTACTTTCCTGGCCGCGCGCTTTGTCCTAGCCGCAATCCTGCTTGTCGCTTTGATGGCCGCACTTGGTTCGAGCCGCGCCACCCGCGACGAGGCGCTGCACGCGACCGGCGCCGGCATCCTGATGCATGGCGTCTATCTCGGCGGCGTGTTCTGGGCCATCCACCGGGGCATGCCCGCTGGGCTTTCAGCCCTGATCGTCGGCCTGCAGCCGCTGATCACGGCAGTGCTCGCCGGCAGGCTTCTCGGCGAGGCCATCCTGCCGCGCCACTGGGCCGGTCTCGGCCTCGGGCTGATCGGTGTGGTGATCGTGCTCTGGCCGAAGCTCGGCGCGCTCGGCGGCGGGGTGACGGCCGAAACACTGGGCGCCTCACTTGTCTCGGTGCTCGGCATGAGCGCCGGCACGATCTGGCAGAAGCGCTTTGCTTCCGGCGGCGATCTGGTGGCTGCCACGTTCTGGCAATATGTCGGCGGCGCATCTGTAATGGCCTTGGCCTCGCTAGCCTTCGAGACGCGAACGGTCATCGTCAATGGCGAACTGATCTTCGCCATGGCCTGGCTCGTGCTGGTGCTGTCGATCGGCGCCATCTTCCTGTTGATGGTGATGATCCGCGACGGCGAAATGTCGAAGGTCGCCTCGCTGTTTTACCTCGTGCCGGCCGTCACCGCGGTCATCGCCTGGGCATTGTTCGGTGAGCACTTGAGCCCGCTCCAGATCGCCGGCATGGCGATCGCGACGCTCGGCGTCGGGCTGGCGACGGCTCAGCCGCCGACGCGGGCACGCGCCTCTAAATAGCGGCTGATCGCGGCGTTGAGCTCGCCACCGAGGATGAAGATCGCTGATACGATGTAGAGGAAGACGACGGCGATCATGATCGAGGCGAGGCCGGCATAGGTCGTCACATAGGACGAGAAATGATCGAGATAGGCGGCGAAGATGGTCGACCCGATGAGCCAGCCGACCAGCGTGAAGATGATGCCAGGCACGATCGAAACGAAGCGGCGCTTGCCGGCCGGCAACCAGAAATGCACGGCGAACAGGCCGCCGATGATGACGACCGAGGCGATGACGTAACGCCACAGCGTGATCGTGCCCATGTAGGGCTTTATCCATTCGAAATGCGACTCGGCCAGCCGTGCCAGCAACGGCGCGAAGACCAACAGCACGCTGATGGCCAAAAACCCGGCCGTCGCGATCAGCACGAAGATGATGCTCTGCACCCGCCGGTAGATGATGCCGCGCGTTTCCGAGACACGATAGGCCCGGTTGAGCGAGGTGCGCAGCGCCTCGATGCCGTTCGAGGCGAAATATCCGGCAAGCACGATACCGTAGGTCAACAGGTCACTGCGCCGGACGGTAAGCACGTTGAGCACCTCGCGCGCGATCGGTTTGGCGATCTGCTCGGGCCATGTGTCGAACACAAGGTGCACGGCGGTGTCGGCGAAAGCCTGCGCGCCGAAAAAACTCGCCAGCGTCGTAGCGAAGATCAGGAAAGGAAAAAGCGCCATCAGCGCGGTGATCGCCAGATGGCTGGCCATTGCCCAGCCGTCGTCGGTGTTGAAATGGCCGAGCGCGTCGTAGAGGACGCGTTTGAGGGCTACGATCTTCCGCAACAAGAACCGCGTTCCCTTCGATTGTCCCGACGCCGCGAATATGGGAAGGGTTTGCGGTAAATGACAACCCTAGGTCAAACCACCATTCCTCCCGGAGAAGAGTTGCGCACCATCATTGTCACAGGTGCCTCTTCCGGCATAGGCGCCTATTGCGCCCATGCTCTTAAGAGGGAAGGCTGGCGGGTGTTCGCAACGGCCCGAAAGCCCGAAGATATCGCCGCGCTCGAGGCCGACGGCATCGAGGCCTTTTATCTGGACTACACCGAGCCCGGATCGATCGAGGCGCTGGTGGCGTCGGTGCTGGAACGGACCGGCGGCCGGCTCGGTGCGCTCTTCAACAATGGCGCCTACGGACAACCCGGCGCCGTCGAGGACCTGCCGGTCGAGGCTTTACGGCAGCAGTTCGAAGCCAATGTCTTTGGCTGGCATGATCTCACTCGCCGCGTCGTACCGGTGATGCGCCGTCAGGGCCATGGTCGTCTCGTTCATTGCTCATCGATCCTCGGCCTCGCGCCGGTGCCTTTTCGCGGCGCCTACTCGGCATCGAAGCACGCTATCGAAGGGCTGATGCTGTCCCTCTATCAAGAACTCCGGGGTAGCGGCATCCATGTTTCGCTGATCGAGCCGGGGCCGGTGAAATCGAAGATCGCCAGCAACAGCCTTGCGTGGTTCCTGGCAAATATCGATCACGAGAATTCCGTTCATCGCCTTGCCTATGCGGCGCAACTCAAACGGCTGCGGGCCGGCGGCAGCACATCGCGGCTGAAGCCCGGGGCGGAGGTGGTTTATGCCGCCTTGCGCCATGCGCTTCTGTCGCGGCGCCCGCGCCCGCATTATGTGGTAACAGTGCCGGCCAGGATCGGTGTGATCCTTAAACGCATCCTGCCGGCTTCTGCACTCTACTGTCTGCTCGCCAAACGCGCCTGAACGCAATTCAACTGGAACACACCATGGCAACCGTCTTCAACATCCTCGCCGTTCTTGTCATGGTCGCAGTGGTGATCGTGCTGATCCGCGGCCTCATCAACATGATGCGCGGCGGCTCCAGCATGACCTCCAACAAGCTGATGCAGACGCGCGTGCTCTTGCAGTTCGTGGCCTTGGTGCTGATCATGCTGGCGGTGTATTTCACCCGTAAGTGACGCAGCACCAGCCGGGAGGTACCCCGTGGTCAAACTCAACAAGATCTACACCCGCACTGGCGACGATGGCACCACCGGTCTCGGCTCCGGCGAGCGGCGGCTGAAATCCGACCTTCGCATCGACGCCTACGGCACGGTCGACGAGGCCAATGCCTGCATCGGCATGGCCCGCATTCATACCGCGGCAGTAAATCCGGCGATCGATGCGATGCTCGGCCGCATCCAGAACGACCTTTTCGACCTCGGCGCCGATCTGGCAGTCCCCGATAATGGCAAGCCGCTCGACTACGAGCCGTTGCGCATCATCGCCTCGCAGACCGACCGCATCGAACAGGATATCGATCTCCTCAACAAGGACCTTGAGCCGCTCAAATCCTTCGTGCTCAACGGCGGTACGCCGGCAGCGGCTGCCCTTCACCTCGCCCGCACGGTGGCCCGCCGCGCCGAGCGCGTCATGGTTGCGCTGTCGCAAGATCCAGACGAGCACGTCAACCGCGAGGCGATAAGATACATCAACCGTGTCTCGGACTTTCTGTTCGTCGCCGCACGCGCGGTCAATGACAACGGAAATGCCGACGTGCTATGGGTTCCCGGCAAGAACCGCTGAATCTGCCGGAACCGGGAGAGGCCTGATGTTTATCCCGCTTTATGACACCAACCGGCTGCGGCACATCAAGCTGCAATATGTGACGATCAGCCTGATCGCGCTCAACGTGCTGATCTACTTTGTCACCACATTGGGCGGCGAGGATTTCGCCAACGCCGCGGTGATGGGCCTCGGTTTCATCCCGTCGGTTGTGCATGACAGCGTCGAGCTCGCTCCGCAATTTGTCGTCATTCCGGAGAGCCTGAGCTATCTGACCTATTCCTTCCTGCACGCGGATATCTTCCACCTCGGCGGCAACATGCTGTTCCTGTGGGTGTTCGGCGACAATGTCGAGGATGCACTTGGCCATGTCCGCTACCTCGTCTTCTACCTGCTTTGCGCCATCGCCGGCGCTTTCCTCCAGGGTCTGGTTGCCTGGGATTCGCGGGTGCCGCTGATTGGCGCGTCGGGCGCCATCGCCGGTGTGGTCGCCGCCTATCTGATCCTATATCCGCGGGTGAAGGTATGGGTGCTGGTCTTCGCGCGCATCCCGTTGCGCATCCCGGCGTTCATCCCGCTGATCCTGTGGATCCTGTTCCAGATCTTCATGTTCTCCCAGGGGGGCGAGGATCAGGTTTCCTGGGCCTGCCATATCGGCGGCATCATCGCTGGAGCCGTGCTGGTGCTTGTCTTGCGCAGCCGCGGCGTACCGCTACTCGCCGGCGCAGACGAGGAGCCAGCCGTGGTCGCCGGTCCGGCGCCCGTAGCCGGGGAGCCGGCGCCAAGCGACCCACAACCTGCGCAGCCGGCGCCGCGCTGGGGCCGGGGAAGCGTTTCCGGTCCGGACTGAACCGATTTGAGTGCTTCGCAGAGGATCCGAGTGCGCCCCGGATATTGACGCGCGGGGTCGCCGCAACTACGGAAGCGCCACCCTACTGGCGTGGCGAAGACCAGAATTCCGTCCGGAATGTCGGCTTTCGACAACTATGAAGAGGTGCACGCTGCTATAGCGCGCCCGACGAGCGTGAAGAGACTATCGTGAAAGAGGTGACAGGCAAATGAAGATCCTTGTGCCCGTGAAGCGGGTTGTGGATGCGAACGTCAAGGTCCGGGTGAAGGCGGACGGTTCGGCGGTGGAACTCGCCAACGTCAAGATGGCGATGAACCCGTTCGACGAGATCGCGGTCGAAGAGGCGATCCGGCTGAAGGAAGCTGGCAAGGCCGAAGAGATCATCGTCGTGTCGATCGGGCCGCAGCAGGCACAGGAGACCTTGCGCACGGCGCTCGCCATGGGCGCCGACCGCGCCATCCTGGTCAAGACCGACGAGCAGACTGAGCCGCTGGGCGTCGCCAAGGTGCTGAAGGGCGTCGTCGAGGCAGAACAGCCCGGCCTTGTCATTCTCGGCAAGCAGGCGATCGACGACGATTCCAACCAGACCGGCCAGATGCTGGCCGCACTTCTCGGCTGGGCGCAGGGCACCTTCGCCTCCAAGATCGTGCTCGACGGTGACAAGGCCACGGTGACGCGCGAGGTCGATGGCGGCCTGCAGACGCTGGAACTGAAGATGCCGGCGATCGTCACGGCCGATTTGCGGCTGAACCAGCCACGCTACGCGTCTCTGCCCAACATCATGAAGGCCAAGAAGAAGCCGCTCGACGAGAAGAGCCCTGCCGATTACGGCGCCGACGTCAAGCCGCGGCTTAAAGTGCTCAAGACCGAGGAGCCGGGCGGCCGCAAGGCGGGCGTCAAGGTCAAGAGCGTCGCCGAACTGGTAGACAAGCTGAAGAACGAAGCCGGCGTGCTCTAAGGAAATCCGATGAGGCCCGGCCTGCAAACGGCCGGTTTCTCCGCTTCCGGTGCTCACGTACTGAAGTACGCTCCGCTCCGGTTCTCGAAACCAACCGTTTTCGACTCGGCCTGACCGGATTTCAGGAGCCTCGAAGACGAAAGTCAGGAAAACATCATGGCTATTCTTCTGATTGCCGAACACGACAACGCTGCGCTTTCCGACCAGACCGCCAAGGCGCTTTCGGCGGCGCTGCAGATCGGTTCGGACGTGCATGTGCTGGTTGCCGGCAAAGGTGCCAAGCCGGCAGCGGACGCCGCCGCCAAGCTCAAGGGCGTCACCAAGGTGCTGCTCGCCGACGCCGACGAACTGACCGAGCGTCTCGCCGAACCGCTGGCGGCACTCGTCGTTTCGCTTGCTGAGCCATACGAGACGATCATCGCGCCGGCGACCTCGTCGGGCAAGAACGTCGCGCCCCGCGTGGCGGCGCTGCTCGATGTCGCCCAGATATCTGAAATCATCGAAGTCGTGTCGCCCGACACCTTCAAGCGGCCGATCTATGCCGGCAACGCCATCCAGACGGTGCAGTCCAGTGACGCCAAGAAGGTCATCACGGTGCGTACCGCTTCCTTCCAGGCAGCGCCCGAGGGCGGTTCCGCGCCGGTCGAGACGGTCCAGGCGGCGGCCAATCCCGGCCTGTCGAGCTTTGTCGAGAACAAGCTCTCCGAGACCGACCGTCCAGAGCTGACCTCGGCCAAGATCATCATCTCGGGCGGCCGTGCGCTGGGCTCCTCCGAGAAGTTCCAGGAGGTCATCCTGCCGGTCGCCGACAAGCTCGGTGCGGCGGTTGGCGCATCTCGCGCCGCCGTCGATGCCGGCTATGCGCCGAACGACTGGCAGGTCGGCCAGACCGGCAAGGTGGTAGCGCCCGACCTTTATATTGCCGTCGGCATCTCCGGTGCCATCCAGCACCTTGCCGGCATGAAGGATTCGAAGGTGATCGTTGCCATCAACAAGGACGAGGAAGCGCCGATCTTCCAGGTCGCCGACTACGGTCTCGTCGGCGATCTCTTCGTCATTCTGCCGGAACTGCAAAAGGCGCTTTGACGCCTTCTGCCAAAGCGTATTAAATTCTGAGGGGTGGGGTAGACGAAGTCGCCCCGCCCTTTTAGTTTGCACTGCACAAAAAACGGGCCGCAAAGGCCTCGACGGGATCGGGTAATGAGCAAGATCGAAACGATCGGCATCATCGGCGCGGGCCAGATGGGTGGCGGCATCGCCCATGTGTCGGCGCTGGCGGGCTATAAGGTGCTGGTTTACGATATTTCGCCCGACCGCATCGAAAAGGGCATCGCTACGATCAGCGGCAACATGGCCCGTCAGGTCGGCTCCGGCAAACTCGAGGAAAAGCTGCGCAATGAGGCGATGGCGCGCATTTCCGCGGCACCGGCCATGGCCGACCTTGCGGGCGCCGATCTGGTGATCGAAGCAGCGACCGAGGACGAGACGGTCAAGCGCAAGATCTATGCCCAGCTCTGCCCGCAGCTCAACCCCGAGGCCATCCTGGCGACGAACACGTCATCGATCTCGATCACACGGCTGGCTTCGCAGACCGACCGGCCGGAACGCTTCATCGGCATACATTTCATGAATCCGGTTCCGGTGATGAAACTGGTCGAACTGGTGCGCGGCATCGCCACCGAGGACCAGACCTTCGAGGCGGCAAAAACCTATGTGAAGCAGCTCGACAAGACGATCACCGTCTCGGAGGATTTCCCGGCCTTCATCGTCAACCGCATCCTGCTGCCGATGATCAACGAGGCGATCTACACGCTCTATGAAGGTGTCGGCTCGGTCGACGCCATCGATACCGCCATGAAGCTCGGCGCCAACCATCCGATGGGGCCGCTGCAGCTTGCCGACTTCATCGGGCTCGATACCTGCCTGTCGATCATGCAGGTGCTGCATGACGGGCTGTCGGATTCGAAATACCGCCCCTGCCCGCTGCTGGTCAAATATGTCGAGGCCGGCTGGCTCGGCCGCAAGACCGGGCGCGGCTTCTACGACTATCGCGGCGAGCATCCCGTTCCGACACGCTGATCACCTCGCTACCAGCGCACAAAAAGTCGTCCGCCGAGCGCCCCGAGCACGGCAAGGATGGCGACCGCGATCGTATACCAGGTGCCGACGAAAAGCGGCGAATCGTCGAAGCAATGCGCCGCATAGAAGGTCGCCGCCAGCCCGCCGGCAAGCAGGCCCGCGGCCGCACCGGCAAGCACCGGCCTTGTCGGCGCGCCATGGCGCAGCACCGCGAGAAAGACGGCAAGCGGGCCGATCCCGATCAACGGAATGAAGGTCAGGCAGATGACCATGTTCGTGCCGACCAGGCGCGTGCCCCAGTCGGACGCAGGCACGGCGAAGAGTTCGAAAATCACAGCCACAATCACCAGCAGCGGCGCGGCGATCATCCAGCTCACCGCCCGGCCGGTCGATGCACCGGGCGTCGACAGCCCACGCACCAGGACAAAGGCGCTGACGGCAAGAGCAATCGTGAAGACGAATTTGGACAGGAACCGCATCGTGTGCATGGCGATCGCAATGTCGGGGCGCGGGCCGATCGTCAGCCAGAAAACCGCGGCCGCGATCACGATGGCCACGCCGGCGGCAAGCCACCAGGCGGTGCCTAGCGGCAGCGCCTTGCTGCGGGCATCGGCGTCAAGCGCCCTGATGAAATCTTCGGTCCTCATGTTATTCTTATTCCCGCCCCGCCCTGAACCGTTTGGCAATGGCGGCAAGCCCGCGGTGCAGTGACACCCGCACAGCCGTCTCGCTGATGCCGAATTTGGCCGCGGTCTCACCGATTGACCGGCCTTCGACCGATACGGCCGAGACGACGGAACGCTGTGCCGGCGACAGGCTGTCGAGCGCCCGGTTGACGTCGCGCTCGCTCACCGTCTCCGATTCCGGCTCGGCAAAGGTCTCGGCGATTTCGTCGATCTCGATCTCGATCCGCCGACCGCGCCGCCGGAACGCATCGATCAGCTTGAAGCGGGCTATTGCATAAACCCAAGGCAGCACCGGCGCATCATGGCGCCAGGTGTGTCGTTTCACATGAATGGCCAGCAAGGTTTCCTGCACTACATCCTCGGGATCCACCCCGCCCTGCACGATCTTGCGCCGGGCAAAGCCACGAACGAGCGCGGCGATCCGGTGCAGAAAGTCGGCATAGGCTCTTTCGTCTCCGGCGATCGCGGCCCGCAGCAGCCGTGAAAGCTCGGCTTCGTCCTTGCCGCTCACAAGAGTTCACTCCCCGATATTCGCGTCTCGGCGCTGATTTGTTACGTGGCCGGCGAAATAATGTCCAAGGCAAATTAGCTGAGCATCACGAAAGTTTGCTCCTTTTGAGCGATTGAGTGGGCCAGCAATGTTGACTGCGCTAGTCATGTATTGATAGGTGCAGCGTGCCAAGCCAAAGCCAATCGAAATCGAGGACGACGCCATGAAATATGCTCTTTCCGCCCTTGCCGGTGCGACAGCACTTGCAATCAGCCTGATCGCCGGCCCGGCAATGGCAGAGGACGAGGGCATCGTCGTCTACAACGCCCAGCACGAAAACCTGACCAAGGCTTGGGCGGAGGGATTCACCAAGGAAACCGGCATCAAGGTTACCGTCCGCAATGGCGGCGACAGCGATTTTTCCAACCAGATTGTTGCCGAAGGCACCGCTTCGCCCGCCGATGTATTCCTGACGGAGAATTCGCCGGCCATGGCATTGGTCGAGGCGGCCGGCCTGTTCGCACCGGTCGACACCGAGACGCTGGCCCAGGTTCCGCAGGAGTACCAGCCGGCGAGCGGCAAATGGGTCGGCGTTGCCGCGCGCAGCACCGTCTTTGCCTACAACAAGACCAAGCTGAGCGCCGACCAGCTGCCCAAATCGCTGCTCGATCTCGCCGATCCGAGCTGGAAGGGCCGCTGGGCCGCTTCGCCCTCCGGCGCCGATTTCCAGGCGATCGTCAGCGCGCTTCTGCAGCTCAAGGGTGAGGCGGCGACGGCCGAATGGCTGAAGACGATGAAGGAGAATTTTACCGCCTATAAGGGCAACAGCACGGTGATGAAGGCGGTCAATGCCGGCGAGGTCGAAGGCGGCGTGATCTATCACTATTACTACTACGGCGATCAGGCCAAGACCGGCGAGAACAGCAAGAACGTCGAGTTGCACTATTTCAAGCATCAGGATCCCGGTGCTTTCGTCTCGATTTCCGGCGGCGGCGTGCTGGCCTCGAGCAAGCACCCGAAGGAAGCGCAGGCTTTCCTGAAATGGGTCACCGGCAATGGCGGCCAGGACGTGCTGAAAACAGGCGATTCGTTCGAATACGCAGTCGGCAAGGGCGCCGAGTCCAATCCGAAGCTGGTGCCACTGGCCGATCTGCAGGCGCCGAAAGTCGACCCGACGACGCTGAACTCGAAAAAGGTGACCGACCTGATGACGGCGGCCGGCTTGCTTTAGCCGGCGTTCGTCCTAAAAGGGCAACCGACTGCGCTCCTGTGGGAATTCGCTTTCCACAGGAGCGCTCTGTTTTCAAGATGGCATTTGCCTATGACCACAAGCTACCCGCGAGATTATCCGCCGCCGATCGTTTCCGCCTCCGGGCGGAGCTGGCGCAACGTCTGATCTGATGCAATCCGCGATCGATCTCGCACGCCCAGGCTTGCCGGCCGACGCCACGGCCGTGCGGGCACGTCGTTGGTCGGTCTCATGGATTGCGTTGGCTGCCGTCTTTGTCTCGCTTTTCGCGCTGCTGCCGCTTGCCTTCATCGTCTGGGTGGCGGTGCAGACCGGCTGGGAAACGGTGGCGGCGCTGGTGTTCAGGCCGCGCGTCGGCGAGCTTCTGGTCAACACCAGCCTGCTGGTGGTGCTGGCGGTGCCGATCTCGATCGTGCTGTCGGTCACGCTGGCCTGGCTGACCGAGCGCAGCGATCTGCCGGGTGCCCGCCTATGGGCCTGGCTGTCGGTGGCGCCGCTCGCCATTCCGGCCTTCGTCCACAGTTACGCCTG
Organism: Mesorhizobium sp. M0768; assembly: GCF_040320195.1. NCBI lineage: Bacteria > Pseudomonadati > Pseudomonadota > Alphaproteobacteria > Hyphomicrobiales > Phyllobacteriaceae > Mesorhizobium > Mesorhizobium sp. M0768. The sequence goes on from NZ_JAMYPD010000004.1 coordinate 121,610, forward strand.
GGTCACCATGGTGCCCAGACTGCACGGCCTGTGGGCCGGCGTGCTTGTGTCGGTCATCGCCTATTTCCCCTTCCTTTATCTGCCGGTGGCGGCGGCATTGCGCCGGCTCGATCCCGCTCTCGAGGATGCAGCGGCAGCCCTTGGTCTCGGCCCGTGGCGTGTGTTCAGGCGTGTCGTGCTGCCGCAGCTCCGGCTCGCTATTTGCGGCGGCTCCCTGCTGGTCGGCCTGCATCTCCTGGCCGAATACGGGCTCTATGTCTTCATCCGCTTCGACACCTTCACCACCGCGATCGTCGACCAGTTCCAGTCGACCTTCAACGGTCCCGCCGCCAACATGCTGGCCGGCGTGCTGGTGACCTGCTGCCTTGTGCTGCTCGGGCTGGAGGTGCTGGTGCGCGGCGAGGAGCGCTATGCCCGCGTCGGTTCGGGTGCTGCGCGCCAGCAGCAGCGCACGAGCCTTGGGCGCGCCACCATTCCTTGCCTGCTGCTGCCTGCCATTACCACGCTGCTGGCGCTCGGCGTGCCGTTCGCCACTATCGGCCGCTGGCTCATGGCCGGCGGCGCCGATGTCTGGCGGCTCGACGAGATCGGCCTGGCGCTTGGCCAAACGCTGTTCCTGGCAATTGCCGGCGCGCTGCTCGCCACCGTCGCGGCAATGCCGATGGCGTGGATTTCGATCCGCGCGCCGGGGCGGCTGCAACGCGTCCTGGAGGGCTGCAACTATATCGTCGGCGCGTTGCCCGGCGTTGTCATCGCCCTGGCGCTGGTCACCATCGCCGTGCGTATCGCCATGCCGCTCTACCAGACCCTGTTCACCATCCTGGTCGCCTATGCGCTGATGTTCCTGCCGCGCGCCCTGATTAGCCTCAGGGCGTCGATCGCACAGGCGCCGGTCGAGCTCGAACGCGCCGCCTCCAGCCTCGGCCGGTCGCCGCTCAAGGCGCTGTGGTCGACGACCATCCGCCTGTCGGCGCCCGGCGCCGCAGCCGGCATGGCGTTGGTCGCTCTGGGTATCATGAACGAATTGACCGCAACCCAGATGCTGGCGCCCAACGGCACCCGCACGCTGGCCATGGCGTTCTGGTCCTATAGCGGCGAGATCGACTATGCGTCGGCGGCGCCTTACGCCCTGATCATGGTGGCGATGTCGCTGCCTTTGACCTGGTTGCTCTACGTCCAGTCGAAGCGGATGGCCGGGCGATGAGCTTTCTCGAGCTGAGCGGCATCCACAAGCACTACGGGCCCGTCGCAGCACTTGCCGGCGTCGACCTCAGCGTGGCCAGCGGCAGCCGTACGGCAATCGTCGGGCCGTCCGGTTGCGGCAAGACCACCTTGCTGCGGCTGATCGCCGGCTTCGAGGCGCCGGACCAGGGCCGCATCGTGCTTGATGACGAGGTGCTGGCCGATGGCGACACGGCCGTGCCGGCGCATCGCCGCGGCATCGGGCTGGTGGCGCAGGACGGCGCTCTATTCCCGCATCTGAGCATCGCCGCCAATATCGGCTTCGGCATGGGCCGTCACGAGGAAAAGCGCAGCGAGCGCATCGCCGAGCTCGCCTATGTCGTCGGGCTGGACAAAGGAATCCTGAAACGCCGTCCGCACGAACTCTCCGGTGGCCAGCAGCAGCGCGTCGCGCTCGCCCGCGCCATGGCCATGAAGCCGCGGCTGATGCTGCTCGACGAGCCGTTCTCGGCGCTCGACACGGGCCTGCGCGCCTCGATGCGCAAGGCCGTGGCCGAGCTCCTTGAAACCGCCGGCATCACCACCATCCTGGTCACCCACGACCAGGCCGAGGCGCTGTCATTCGCCAGCCAGGTCGCGGTGATGCGCGACGGCAAATTCTCGCAGGTCGGCACGCCGCGCGAGCTCTATTTCAAGCCGAAGGACAGGATGGTCGCCGAGTTCCTTGGCGACGCCATCGTCCTGCCGGCAAGGATCGCCGATGGCTTCGCCATCTCGCCGCTCGGCCGCATCGCTGTCGACAGCTCGGAGCGGCGCGACGTCGCCCGCATCATGCTGCGGCCGGAGCAGGTGTTGCTGAAACGCACATCGCGTGAAGGCATGTCCGGCACGCCGGACATGCTGTTCGGCGAGGTGACAGAATCGGAGTTCGCCGGCTCGATGTGCACCATCGCGGTGCGTCTGTTGAACAGCCCCGATCCGCCCGACGCCGCCGCTATCGGCAATACGCCGTTGATCCTGCGCAAGCCGGGCATGGACGCGCCGGCGATCGGCGAGATCGTCCGGCTGACCGTGTCGGGCAAGGCGCATGTGTTTGCCTGAACGGTTTTGCGCAAGGCCGACTTCAATCGACCCGTTTGCCCGCCTGATCGAACCAATGCAGCTTTTCGGACCTGGCCACGACGCGCAATTGGTCGCCTGGCTTGGCGCTGGCGCGGCCTGAGACGCGCACGACGATGCGGCTGCCGGCTGCCACGCAATGGAGAAAGCTTTCGGCACCGACCGGTTCGACCGCTTCCACTGTTGCCGGCAGCGCGAGCGCGCCGGCCGGCGCCTCTGCCGCGAAGGTGATGTCGGCGTCCTCCGGACGAAAGCCTAGCGTCACTGCCTTGCCCTGTCGAGGCGCCAAGCCAATCACAGTACCGTCCGCCAATACCGAGCTTGGGGAGGCCTCTGTGAGCGCCAGCAGATTCATCGGCGGTGCGCCTATGAACGAAGCGACGAAGGTCGAGGCCGGTTTCTCGTACACATCAAGCGGCGCGCCGGTCTGCTCGACCAGGCCGGCGTTCATGACGACGAGGATGTCGGCCAGCGTCATCGCCTCAAGCTGGTCGTGCGTGACATAAACCGAGGTGACGCCAAGCGAGCGCTGCAGATTCTTGATCTCGATGCGCATCTGCCCGCGCAATTTCGCATCGAGGTTGGACAGCGGTTCGTCGAACAGGAAGACCTTCGGGTTGCGCACGATGGCGCGACCCATGGCGACGCGCTGGCGCTGACCGCCGGAAAGCTCGCGCGGGCGCCGGTCGAGCAGCGCCGAAAGCTCCAGCACCTTGGCAGTCGAGCGTACCCTGCTGTCGATCTCGTCATTCGGCGTGCCGCGGTTGCGCAGGCCATAGGCCATGTTGTCATAGACCTTCATATGTGGGTAGAGCGCGTAGTTCTGGAACACCATGGCGATGTCGCGCTCGGTCGGGCCAATGGCGTTGACCACCTTGCCGTCGATGGCGACTGTACCGGCAGAAATCGTCTCCAGTCCGGCGATCATCCTCAGCAGCGTAGACTTGCCGCAGCCGGACGGGCCGACCAGCACGCAAAGCTCCTTGTCGGGAATGGCGATGGAAACGCCCTTCACGGCCTCAACGCCGCTGGGATAGATTTTCCTGACATCCTTCAGATCCACGGTCGCCATCGGCTTCTCACTTTTCGGATTCGACCAGACCGCGCACGAACCAGCGTTGCATCAGCACGACCACCAGGATCGGCGGCACGATGGCCAGCATTGCCGTGACCATCACGAGGTGCCATTGGGTGTCGGCATCGGCGAAGGAAACCATCTTTCTCAGCGCGATGACGATGGTGTTCATGTCGTTGCTGTTGGTGACGAGCAGCGGCCAAAGATACTGCGTCCAGCCATAAATGAAGAGGATCACGAACAGCGCGGCGATGTTTGTCCGCGACAGCGGCACCAGAATATCGAAAAAGAAGCGCCATGGCCCGGCACCGTCGACACGCGCCGCCTCGACCAATTCGCCCGGTATGGTCATGAAGAACTGGCGAAACAGCAGCGTTGCGGTGGCCGAGGCGATCAGCGGGACGATCAGGCCGGCATAGGTGTCGATCATGCCGAGATCGACCATCACCTTGTAGGTCGGCAGGATGCGCACCTCGACTGGAAGCATCAAGGTGATGAAGATCAGCCAGAAGAAGGTCATGCGCAACGGAAAGCGAAAGAACACGATCGCGTAGGCCGACAGGATCGAGATGAAGATCTTTCCCACCGCAACGCCGAGCGCCATGATCGTGGTGTTGAGGAGCAGCCTGCCGACGCTGACCCCGCCGATACGACCGATGCCGCCGAACAGCGCCTCGCTGTAATTGTTCCATAGCTGGCCGCCGGGCAAGAGCGGCAGGGGCGGCCTGAGGATCGTTTGCAGCGTGTGCGTCGAGGCAACGAAGGTGTAGTAGATCGGAAAAGCCACGATCAATATGCCGAGGATGAGCACGGCATGGGCGATGAAGGTGCGGAGCGGGGACTGGCCGATCATCGCTGCCCTCAGCCGTAGTGGACTTTGCGTTCCACATAGCGGAACTGGATTGCTGTGAGCGCGATGACGATGGCCATCAGGATGACCGACTGCGCCGCCGAGTCGCCCAGGATCAGATTGACGAAGCCGTCATTGTAGACCTTGTAGACCAGCGTCTCTGTCGTCTTGCCCGGCCCGCCGCCGGTGACGGCATGAACGATGCCGAACGTGTCGAACAGGGCATAGACGGTGTTGACGACCAGCAGGAAAAAGGTTGTCGGCGCAAGCAGCGGGAAGACGATGGTCCAGAAGCGCTTGGTTTCGCCGGCGCCGTCCATGGCCGCCGCTTCGATCAGCGTTTTCGGCACCGCCTGCAGGCCGGCGACGAAGAACAGGAAGTTGTAGCTGATCTGCTTCCAGGCAGCAGCCGACACCAGCAGGATCATGGCGTGGGTGCCGTTGAGCAGCGGGTCCCATACGACGCCGAGGCTTCTCAGCAAATAGGCCAACGAGCCGATCGAGGGATTGAACAGGAAAAGCCAAAGCATGCCGGCAATCGCCGGCGCCACGGCGTAAGGCCATATCAACAGTGTGCGGTAAAGGCCTTTGCCGCGCACGGCCTTCTCGGCCATGACCGCGAGCAGCAGGGCCACAACCATGGCAACGATCGCGGTCGCAAGAGAGAACACTACTGTGACCTTGATCGAGTTGAGGTAGGCCGGATCGGCCAGCACCTTCCGGAAATTGGCAAACCAGACGAACCTGCTCTTCAGCCCGAACGGGTCTTGCCTGAGCATCGACTGGTACAGCGCCTGACCGGCCGGCCAGTAGAAGAAAACCAGGGTGATGGCGAGTTGTGGCGCCACCAGCAGGTAGGGCAGGATCTTGTTGGGAAAGACGACGCGTGGAGACAGGCTGATTTCCCTCGCTATCCAGGTATCGCCCGCGCGAGCTCGCGTGGGCGATATTCCAACCGACTAACTGAGATAATCCCGTCAGTTCTCCAGCGCTTCCTTGATCGCCGCGTTGCCGCGCGCAACCGCATTGTCGAGTGCCTGCTGGGCGGTTTGCTGGCCGGCCAGCATCTTCTCCAGCTCCTCGTTCTGGATATCACGCACCTGCGGCAGATTCGGCAGGCGCACGCCCTTCGAATTGTCGGTCGGCGACTTGCCGATCATCTGCAGGATGGGTGTCTCGCGGCCGGGGTTCTTGTCATAGAAGCCTGATTTCTTAGTCGCCTCGTATGCCGCAAGCGTCACTGGCAAATATCCCGACTTCTGGTGCAGATATTCCTGCACATCGGTCTTGGACAGATAGGCAAAGAAGGCCGCGACGCCCTTGTATTCCTCGTCCGACTTGTTGCCGAACACCCACAGGCTGGCACCGCCCGGCGTCGTGTTCTGCGGGGCACCCTTGGCGTCACTGTCGTAAGGAAGCTGGCCGATGCCATAGTTCATGCCGGACTTGACGATATCGCCGAGGCCGCCCGACGATTCGGTGAAGATGCCGCATTCGCCGGCGAGGAATATCTGCTTGGCTTCGGAGGTGCGCCCGCCATATTTGAATGTGCCGTCCTTGGCCAGGTCAGCGAGCGCCTGGAAGTGGTTGACGAAAATCGGCGCATTGATCTTGAGTTCGACATCACCGCCGGCCAGGCCATTCTGCTGGGTGGCCCAAGGCACGTCATTCCACGCCGCGAAATTCTCCAGGTGGATCCAGGTCAGCCAGGTCGAGGTATAGCCGCAAGGGGCGGCGCCGCTCGTCTTGATCTTCTTGGCAGCTTCCCACACCTCGTTCCACGTCTTGGGCGGATTGTTCACGTCGAGGCCTGCCTTCTGGAAGATGTCCTTGTTGTAATAGAGGATCGGCGAGGAAGAGTTGTAGGGGAACGATAGCATGGTGCCGTCCGGCTTCGAATAATAGCCGACGATGCCGGGCAGATACTGGCTCTTGTCGAAAGTCATCCCGGCGCCGGTCATCACATCGGCCACCGGCTTTATCGCACCCTCGGCCGCCATCATCACGCCGGTGCCGACGTCGAACACCTGGAGGATATCTGGCGCTTGCCCGGCACGAAAGGCAGCGATGCCGGCATTCAGCGTCTCCGGATAGGTGCCCTTGAACACCGGAACGAGCTCATAGTCGCTCTGGCTGGCGTTGAAATCCTTGGAGATCTTGGCGACGACCTCGGCGTTGGCGCCGGTCATGGCGTGCCACCAGCTGATCTGCGTGACGGCGAAGGCGGAGGTGGTGGAAAGCAGGGTCACGGTGGCGGCGATACCGGCCGCAAAGCCGAAGAACTTCATGTTTCATCTCCCGTTTGTCATTGGCGAAAGGGGGCACCTCCGCAAAGCCAATATGTGGCGCTGATGACAATGGGACAACGGTTTTGTTGCGGATCAATGAACACCATTTCTTCCTAAAGTGCACTCGCTACCGAAAGCGCGGCGTCAGAAACGACATCACCGCCTTTTCGGCGCGGCATCGGTTTTCCCCCGAAAAGACCCGCCTCATGGCCCGCGGGTTAACCATTCGTTAAAATCTCCAAGAGCTAATCCGTCACACCTCCCCTGTTAGTTTTGGCAGACCGAGTGAACAGGATGCTGACGGTCTATAATTGTATCGTAAATCAGCACGACCTGAGACTGGTTGCGCTCGCTGCACTCGTCTGTGGAATTTCTTGTTTCTCAGCAGTTAATCTCCTTAAGCATGTCGGCCGATCGACCGAGCGAAACCGGCTTGTCTGGCTGATGATCGCCGCGGCCTCGACCGGGTTCGGCATATGGGCGACGCATTTCATCGCCATGACCGCGTTTACGCCGGGAATACCGAACGCATACAATCCGGGATTATCCGCCTTTTCGCTTGCCGCCGCCGTTATCATGACCGCGCTTGGGATGTGGGTCGCCACCTTGCGCCGCGGCATCGACCATTTCCTCGTCGGTGGCGCCATTCTGGGCGGCGCCATCGCGACGATGCACTACATCGGCATGGCAGCTTTCGAGGTCGAAGGCCGGCTCGTTTGGAACCTGCTCCTTGTCGCGATATCGCTTCTGGCCGGCGTAAGCCTCGCGGCACTGGCGCTTCTTGTCGTCTTGCGCCGCCCGTCAGCGCTCGCGACTCTCGGCGGCGCCGCGCTTTTGACGCTGGCCATTTGCAGCTTGCATTTCATCGCGATGGCCGCGGTGTCGATCATTCCGGATTCCTCGATTGAAATATCCGAACATTCCATCGAGCCCATTTCCCAGGCCTTTGCCGCAGCGGTCGCCAGCCTGGTAATCCTTGTGCTGTCGGGTGCCGCGCTGTGGATCGATCTGCGCTTTCGCCACCAGAAGCTCGAGGCCGATCGCATGCACGATCTCGCCAATGCGGCGGTGGAAGGTCTGATCGTTTGCGATGGCACCCGCATCGTCAGCGCCAATGACAGTATGGCGAAGCTGACCGGAACAGCGACAGCCACCCTGAACACGATGCAACTCGGCGAGCTTTTCGACGGACAGAGCGCAGCCGATATGTCCGGCTTCGGCGAACAGGCGCAGGAAGCGAAGTTAAGGGGCAGCGACGGCGCGAGAATTCCTGTCGAGCTGATCGCCAGGAGAATCACCTACTGCGGCAGGCCTCATACGGTGCTTGCCGTTCGCGACATCCGTGAGCGCAAGAAGGCAGAACAAGAGATCCTCCGCCTCGCGCATTTCGATCCGCTTACCGGGCTTGCCAATCGGCGGAGCTTTTCTTCCCGGCTGGAAGCAGAATTCGCGTCGATGGATCGTGGCGGCAAGGATGGATATCTGGCGCTCCTGCTGCTTGACCTCGACCGGTTCAAGCAAGTCAACGACCTCTACGGCCACAGCGCCGGCGATGCTATGCTGCAGAAGCTGGCGCACTGCATTTCCGGCATCCCGCGCAACGGACAGATGCTCGCGCGTCTCGGCGGCGATGAATTTGCCATCATAGCTCCGAACCTCCCCGACCCCCTGGCCGCAGGCCGGATAGCCGAGGACTTGCTGGCGGCGATCCGGGAGGAAAACAGGGTTTCGGTCGGCTCCGGCCTCGTCTCGGCCAGCATCGGCATTGCCTTCTTTCCGCTGGATGCCGAAGACCAGGCCGGCCTGATCAGCCATGCCGACACGGCACTCCATCGCGCCAAAACCGAAGGCAGGGACACTTATCGGTTTTTCGAGATGGCCATGGGCACCGCGGCCCGCGACAAGCGCGTGATGGAGCATGAATTGCGCCAGGCGATCGCCCGCAAGGAGTTCCACCTCGTCTATCAGCCGCAGAAGGAGATCCGCGGCGGCAGGATGATCGGCTTCGAAGCCCTGGTCCGTTGGCAGCACCCTGAGCGGGGTGACATTTCTCCGGCCGTTTTCATCCCGGTGGCCGAGGACAGTGGCGCTATCGCGCAGATCGGCGACTGGGTGCTGACGACGGCTTGTAACGATGCTGTTCGCTGGACAAACCCGCTGATGGTCGCCGTCAACGTCTCCGCCGTGCAACTTCACAATCCGAATTTCAGCCGCAAGGTGCACGACGCATTGACGAGATCCGGCCTGGCCCCCGGCAGGCTCGAACTGGAGATCACCGAAACGGCCCTGGTGAAGGACATGCCGCGCGCGCTGGCAACCTTGAGGCAGGTCAAGGCGCTTGGCGTGCATGTGGCGATGGACGATTTTGGCACCGGCTATTCTTCGCTGTCCAACCTCAGCGCCTTTCCCTTCGACAAGATCAAGATCGTCGGGTCGTTCATCAAATCGGTCGACAAGAACGCCCAGTTCGCGGCGATCGTTCGCGCCGTGCTGGGGCTTGGACGCGGTCTCGGCCTACCGGTTCTGGCAGAAGGCATCGAGACGCCGGGTGAATTGCAATTTCTAGACGCCGAGGCTTGCGAGATCGGGCAAGGCTACTACCTCGGCAAACCGGCTCCGATCGAGACATTCGGGGAACTGACGGGCGTGGCCGCTCCGGCAATCCGCACCGCCAGCCGACGCGGCGCAAGCATTGCCGTGCTCAAGCCGCGCCTGCGCACGGTCTGAGCCTATCCCGGCTGAAGCGCCGCCTCGACCAGACGCTTGGCATCCGGCCCCGACCATTCGGCCGGGCCATTCATATGGGCGATCAGGCAGCCTTGCCCATCGATCAGCATGGTGACCGGCAGACCGAGCGCCAGGCCGCGCGTCTTGACGTCGTTGAACAGCGCCATCGTGGCATCGCGATAGTAGCCGAGCGACTTGACGCCGGTGTCCTCCAGGAACTTCTTCGGTTTGGCATCGTCGCCGGCATCGACGTTGACGGCAACAACCTGAAACGCATCGCTGCCCATCTCCTTCTGCAGCGCATCGAGCGCGGGCATTTCGGCGCGGCAAGGTGCGCACCATGTCGCCCACAGATTGAGCAGCACCGTCTTGCCGGCATGATCGGCGATCGTCGTCGGCTTGCCGTCGGGGCCGTTGAAGGCAAGGCTTTTCAGCGATTGCGGCGGATCCGCCGGCAAAAGCGCGGCAACCTGGCCGGTGGCAGCGGCGGCGATCTTCTTGGCACGGTCGGTCTTGGCGGCGCAGGCGACGTCGTCCTTGCCGCCGCCGGCGGCCACTTGCGCGGGCGCCTTGTTGCCAGAACTGCTTTCCCTGACATATACCGCGACCGCGCCGGCCAGCACGCCCGCAACCAAAGCGGCGAGGATGAGACGCAAAGCCGGGAAAAATCTATTGCCGTCTGCCATTTTTCAAAAACTGCTCCGGAGCACGGGTTATAGCGATGAACGACAAGAAGGCCAGCAACCAGATGTGGGGCGGACGTTTTGCCTCGGGTCCGGCCGCAATCATGGAAGCGATCAACGCATCGATCTCGTTCGACCGCAAACTCTATGCGCAGGATATTCGCGGCTCGATCGCCCATAGCCAGATGCTGGCGCAAACGGGCATTATTTCGGCGGCCGACCAAAAAAAAATCGCTCACGGGCTGAACACGATCCTGGCAGAGATCGAGGCTGGTACATTTGAGTTTTCGACCAGGCTGGAAGACATCCACATGAATGTCGAGGCCCGTCTGGCCGAGCTGATCGGCCCCGCCGCTGGCCGCCTGCATACCGCCCGGTCGCGCAACGACCAGGTGGCGGTCGACCTCAGGCTGTGGGTCAAGGACGAGTGCTTTCGCGTCACCGAGGCGCTGAAGGGCCTGATCACGGCGTTCCTGGATCGGGCCGAGGAGCATGCGGCAACGGTGATGCCGGGCTTCACCCACATGCAGGCGGCGCAGCCGGTGACCTTCGGCCACCACTGCATGGCTTATGTCGAGATGTTTGCACGCGACCTGTCGCGCGTCCGCGATGCGATTGAGCGGATGGATGAAAGCCCGCTCGGCGCCGCCGCCCTCGCCGGCACCAGCTTTCCCATCGACCGGCACCAGACGGCGAAGGCGCTTGGCTTCCGCGAGCCGATGCGCAATTCGCTCGACAGTGTTTCGGACCGCGATTTCGCGCTCGAGTTCCTGGGCTTGGCGGCGATCTGCGCGACGCATCTGTCGCGGCTGGCCGAAGAGATCATCATCTGGTCGACGCCGCAATTCGGCTTCGTCAGGCTATCGGATAGTTTCTCGACGGGTTCGTCGATCATGCCGCAGAAGAAGAACCCGGACGCTGCCGAACTGGTGCGCGGCAAGACCGGCCGCGTCACCGGCCATCTCGTCGGCCTGCTGACGGTGATGAAGGGCATGCCGCTGACCTATGGCAAGGACATGCAGGAAGACAAGGAATCCGTCTTCGACGCGGCCGAGACGCTCGACCTGATGCTGGCGGCGATGACCGGCATGGTGCGCGATATGACGGTGAACACTGCCGCGATGAAGAATGCGGCCGGCGCCGGCTATTCGACTGCGACCGACCTCGCCGACTGGCTGGTGCGCACGCTCGGCCTGCCGTTCCGCGAGGCGCACCATATCACTGGTCGGGCGGTGGCGCTGGCCGAGGAGAAGAAGGTCGGGCTCGACAGGCTTTCGCTGGAGGATCTGCAGTCCATTCACCCCGGTATCGGCGCCGACGTGTTTTCGGTTCTTGCCGTGCAGAATTCTGTAAAGAGCCGCACGAGCTTCGGCGGCACCGCGCCGTCCGAGGTGCGCAAGCAGATCCGCTACTGGAAAAAGCGGCTCGCCAAGGCGTAAGACGCGGGGTGCAATGGCCGCAAAACTCGGCTAGAAGCGGCTGCGGGCAACAGTTTCGGACGGATGGCACGATGACCGGAAGCAGGATTTTGGTGACGCTGACGCTGCTGGCGGCAATGGCCACCGTTGCGGCCTGCGGCAGGAAGGCTGCGCTCGACACGCCGTACGCGGCAGCCGTGCAGGCCCGCAAGGACGCCGAGAAGGCCAAGCAACCTTTGCCGCCGGAGCCGGAAAAACCTGTCGAGGACAAGAAATTCATCCTCGACCCGCTGCTCTGATTTCGGACCAATCTCGTGAACCATTTCGACTACCGCGACGGCGCGCTGCATGCCGAGGACGTGGCGATATCAGACATCGCCGCCAGCGTCGGCACGCCGTTCTACTGTTATTCAACGGCGACGCTGACCAGGCATTTTCGCGTCTTCACCGAGGCCTTTGCCGGGCTCGATGCTCTCGTCTGCTATGCCATGAAGGCGAATTCCAACCAGGCCGTGCTGAGGGTGCTGGCAAGGCTCGGCGCCGGCGCCGACGTGGTCTCGGAGGGCGAATTGCGCCGCGCTTTGGCGGCCGGCATCCCGGCAAGCAAGATCCTGTTTTCGGGCGTCGGCAAGACCGCGCGCGAAATGGATTCTGCGCTCTCGGCCGGCATTCTCTGCTTCAACGTCGAATCCGAACCGGAGCTGGAGTTGCTGTCGGCCCGCGCCACCGCGCTGGGCAAGATCGCGCCGATCTCGCTGCGCATCAATCCGGATGTCGACGCCAGGACGCACAAGAAGATTTCGACTGGGAAGGCCGAGAACAAGTTCGGCATTCCGTGGCAGCATGCGCGGAAGGTCTATGCGCGCGCGGCTGAGCTGCCGGGCATCAAGGTCACCGGCATAGACACCCATATCGGCAGCCAGATCACCGAATTGCAGCCCTTCGACGACGCCTTTGCGCTGCTGGTGGAGCTGGTCGGCGCCTTGCGCTCCGACGGTCATGCCATCGAGCACATCGATGTCGGCGGCGGCCTTGGCATTCCCTACCGCGTCGACAACAACCCGCCGCCTTTGCCCGATGCCTATGCCCGGATCGTCAGGAAACATGTTGCCAAACTTGGGCTGAAGGTAATGTTCGAGCCAGGCCGGCTGATCGTCGGGAATGCCGGCATCCTGGTGTCGGAAGTAATCTTCGTGAAGGAGGGCGACGCCAAGAACTTCCTCGTCGTCGACGCCGCGATGAACGACCTGATCCGGCCGACGCTTTACGACGCTTTTCACGACATCAAGCCGGTGGCACAGCAGCCGGCCGCTGCACCACGCATGAAGGTCGACGTCGTCGGCCCGGTTTGCGAGACCGGCGACTATCTCGGGCTCGACCGTGACCTGCCCCGGCTGAAATCCGGCGACCTGATCGCTGTCTCCACCGCCGGCGCCTATGGCGCCGTTCAGGCCGGCACCTACAATACCAGGCTGCTGGTACCGGAAGTGCTGGTCGACGGCGACCGCTTCCACGTTGTGCGTCCGCGCCAGACCTATGACGAGCTGATCGGACTGGACTCGGTGCCGGACTGGTTGGAGTAGAACTCTGCAGCTACAGCCGGTGCTGAATGAGCGCCCTGATTTCGGCGATTCTGTCCTCATTCCGGCGATAGAATATCCACTGCTTGATGCGCTTGCTGCGCAAAAGCCCTGCCTGGGTGAGCACGCGCATATGCTCGCTGAGCGTAGCCTGGGTGATCCCCAGCCTCTCCGCGATCAGCAGCGCGCAGACGCCGTCCTCGACCAGATCGCCGTCCGTCTGCGGCGGAAAATGCGCGCGCGGGTCCTTGAGCCAATCGAGGATCTGGAGCCTGCGCTCGTTGGCAATCGCTTTGAAAACGTCGACCTCTTGCATTTAGGCACTTTGCCAAGTTACTAACTAATGTCAACTCTGGGAGTGAAAGCATGCTGCACGGCCACACGATCACACGCGAGCGCATTGCGGCGATAGAACCCCGCATCCGGCCCTTCGTGCGCCACACGCCGGTGCTGCGCGTCGACATGGCAGATTTCGGCCGCCCGCCTCTGCCTGTCGACCTGAAGCTTGAGTGCTTGCAGCATTCCGGCTCGTTCAAGGCGCGTGGTGCGTTCACCAATCTCCTCGAACGGCCGGTTCCTGCGGCCGGCGTCGTCGCCGCGTCGGGCGGCAATCACGGCGCCGCCGTCGCCTATGCCGCCATGCGGCTCGGCCACAAGGCGACCATCTTTGTTCCCGAAGTGAGCCCGCAGGCCAAGCTGGACCGCATCCGCGGCTACGGCGCCGAGCTGATCGTCGGCGGCGCCCGTTATGCCGAGGCGCTGGCCGCCAGCGAGAGCTTCGCCGAAAAATCCGGCGCGCTGCAGATCCACGCCTTCAACCAGGAGGAGACGCTGGTCGGGCAAGGCACGCTCGGCCTCGAGATCGAGGCCGACCTGCCGAAGCTCGACACCCTGCTGGTCGCCGTCGGCGGCGGCGGGCTGATCGGCGGCATGGCTGCCTGGTTTTCCGGCCGCATCAGGATAATCGCGGTCGAGCCGGAGGGTGCGCCGACGCTTCATCGCGCCTTCGAGGCGGGCCGACCCGTCGACGCGCCGGCTGAGGGCATCGCCGCCGATTCGCTCGCGCCAAAGCGTGTCGGCGAAATGATGTATCCTATCGCCGAGGCATTCGTCGAGCGCTCGATCCTGGTCGGCGACGACGACATTATCGCCGCCCAGGCGGCGCTGTGGGACCGCGTGCGAATCATCTCCGAGCCGGGCGGTGCGGCCGCCTTCGCGGCGCTCCTGTCCGGCCGCTACGCACCGGCTGCAGGCGAGCGCGTTGCCGTACTGGTCTGCGGCGCAAACGCCAATCCGGCGAAATTCTGACAATATCCGGGGCATTATTGTTCACGTTTTGGGGAACCGCCTCGCCTTCGCCGTGTTTGTTGGTATCCTTAGGACGATGTGCATCCGCTTGGACGCACGAAGTACGCGCTAGGATTTTAGGTCTTCGCATCGTGCTTCCCGAAAATCGACTTTTCGGGCCCATGCGATAGACTCGTGAGGCCTGGGCTATCCCGCCCGGCCAGGAAGGGCCGATGACACAACGACCCATTTTCACCAGCGATCGCAGTCTGGCCAGGCGCCTTGCCTTGAGCCGGCTGGGGACGCAGGTCTCGATAATCGTCGAACGCGGCTGGCCATTGCTCCTGCCACTGATCATCGTCGCCAGCCTGTTCCTCAGCATTTCGTGGCTCGGCCTGTTCCCATTTTTGCCCGATCTGGCGCGGATCGGTCTTATCACGGCATTCGGCGTCGCAGCGCTTGCCGCACTCTATCCACTGCGTTTCTTCCGCACGCCATCCAGAGCCGAGGTCGACCGCCGCATCGAGGCGGCGAACCGATTGCTGCACAGCCCGGTGCAGGTCCAGACCGATCGCCCGAGCGGCAAGGAAAGCATTTTTTCGCAAGCCCTGTGGCGCGAGCATCAGCGGCGGATGGCGGACCGGCTGGGCGAGCTTGGCGGCGACGTGCCGCGCACACGCGTGCCGGAACGCGACCCGTGGGCGCTGCGCGCCGTTGCCGCGCTTTTGTTGGTCACTGCCTTTGCCTTCTCCTTCGGGCCATCGGGCGGCAGGCTGAGCGACGGTTTTGTTGCCCGTGCCGCCCGCGACGTCGTGCCGCCGCGCATTGATGCCTGGGTGACGCCGCCGGCCTATACCGGCAGGCCGCCGGTATTCCTGAACGCCCCCGTCTTGGCCAACAACGCCACTCAAGCGTCGCCGACCTTCACGGTTCCGGAGGGCAGCGATGTGTCGCTGCGCGTCACCGGCGGTTCGGGCGAGGAAACGCTGAGCTACGCCGATACCGGCGGCAACACCCGCGCCATCGATCCGACCGGGCCGCAAGCCGCCAAGACTGAGGCAAGTCCGGCAACGCCTTCCACCGTGCGCCAGTTCAGCGGCAAGTTAACCGCCGACGGCACGCTGACGCTGCAGTCCAGCGACGGCGAGCTCGGCCGCTGGGCCTTCGCCATAATTCCCGACAAGCCGCCGCAGATCCGCTTTGTCGGCGAGCCGAAGCGCGCCGTCAACGGCGCCTTCGAACTCAACTACCAGATCGACGACGACTATGGCGCGGCCTCCGCCAAGGCGGTTTTCGCATTGGCCGATCCGCAAGTGCCCAACGCGCATCCGCTCTATGGCCCGCCGGAAATGCCGCTGACGTTGCCGCGCCGCGGCGGCAAGGCCAATGCCGCTAAGACGACGAAGGATCTGACCGACCATGTCTGGGCCGGTGGCAACGTCAAGCTCAGGCTTGTCGCCACCGACGGTGCCGGACACACGGCGACCAGCGAAACCAAGACGCTGGTGATGCCGGAGCGGCCATTCTCCAACCCGTTGGCGCGGGCTGTGGTCGAGCAGCGCCGCATGCTGGCGCTCGACGCCTATGCCAAGGACCGCGTGCTCGACCTGATGGATGCGATCACGCTCAGGCCCGAAGACACGTTCGACAACATGACGCACTATCTCGCCATCATGAGCGCCCGCACCCGGCTGAAGATGGCCGACAGCGACGACCAGTTGCGCGACGAGGTCGCTTACCTCTGGGAGATCGCGCTCGGCATCGAGGAAGGCAATCTTTCGGCGGCCGAGAAGCGGCTGCGTCAGGCGCAGCAGGCGCTGCAGGACGCGATCAAGAACGGCGCCAGCGACCAAGAGATCGAGAAGGCGATGAAGGAACTGCGCGAGGCGATGAATCAGTTCCTGCAGGAATTCGCGGCGCGGGCGCAGCAGAATCCGAATGCGCCACAGATGCAGCAGAACGGCCAGGAACTGCGCCAGAGCGACATCGACCGCATGATGGACCAGATCGAGAACCTGGCGAAATCCGGCAATCGCGACCAGGCGCAGCAATTGCTGTCGGAGCTGCAGGATATGATGAACAATCTGCAGGCAGGCCGCCAGCAACAGGGCGGTCAGCAGGACAGCGAGATGCGCCAGCAGATGGACAAGCTGGGCGAAATCATGCGGCGCCAGCAGGAGATGATGAACGACACTTTCCGCATGGACCAGATGCAGCGCGGCCAGCAACAGCGCGGGCAGAACCGCGACGAGCAGCTCGGCGAGAACAGTGAGCCAGGCCCGATGGGCGAAGAGGGCAAGCCCGGCCCAGGTGACGACCGCGATCCGCTCGGCCGGCCGAACCCGATGACGCCGCAGGAATTTGCTGACGCGCTGAAGCAATTGCAGGAAGGCCAGGGCAAGCTGCAGAGCGAGCTCGATCAATTGAGGAAGAGCCTCGAAGGCATGGGCCTCGACCCCAATGAGGGGTTTGGCGAGGCCGGCAAATCCATGGGCAATGCCGAACAGGCGCTCGGCGAGGGCGAAGGCGACCAGGCCGTCGGTCACCAGGGCCGCGCATTGGAAGCCTTGCGCAGGGGCGCCAAGGACATGATGAAGCAACTGCAGGCAATGCAAGGCGACCAGGGCGGCAACGGCCAGGGCGGACGCCAGCAGAATGCCGACCGTGACCCGCTCGGGCGGCCTCGCACCAGCGAGGGTCCCGATGACGGAAGTTCGGTGAGAGTGCCCGACGAGATCGACGTGCAGCGTGCCCGCCAGATCCTCGAAGCGATCCGCAAGCGGCTCGGCAACGCACTCAGCCCCGATATCGAGCGCAGCTATCTGGAGCGGTTGCTGGAGCTGAAGTAAGGCTGCCTGTATTCGGAAGATCGCCGCGCGCAGTCCGTGGTGGCCGCCAGCGCCGAGCTGAGTGGCATGCTTTAACGGTTGGTGAAAGCCTCGCGGATCGCCTCTTCCATGCCGTCGATTGCCTCGCCGGAAGCGTTCGCATTGCGCCGCAGCACCACGTTCGAGGAATCGATGTCGCCGAACCCGTCGGCGGCCGTAAGCTCGCGGCAGCCGGCCGGGATGTTGCTGCGCGAGATCGGCGCAATCGCCAATCCGGAGGTGACGGCGAGCCGCAGGCCGCCATTGGTATCGCTGGTGTAGGCGACACGATAAGCGAGACCGCGCTGTTCCAGCGACTTTATCGCGAAATCCTTGCACCAACCGGCACGGTTGTAGAGCGCGATCGGCACCGGCCGCTCCTCATGCATGTGATGCAGCTCCGACGTCACCCATACGGTTGGGTCATGCATCAGCACCTCACCGCCTGACAGATCCTGCCATTCGAACACCACCGCCAGATCGAGCTCGCCGGCGGCGAGCGCCGCGATCTGCGCACCGGAATGCGCGTAGCGGACGGTGATGTCGACCTGAGGATGGCGCTTGGCAAAGACGCCGAGTGCCCGCGACAGGATCGCGTGGCCATATTCCTCCGGGATACCGATGCGCACCGGCCCGCCAAGCGGCGCCGCGACCATCGATGCCGCCGTCTCGTCGAGCAGTGAAACGATACGCCTGGCGTTGGCGATGAGTTCGCCGCCGCGCTGCGTCAACGCTACACCGCGCGACCCGCGCTCGAACAGGCTGTCGCCGATCATGCCTTCGAGCCTCTTCATCTGCATCGAGACTGCCGACTGGGTGCGGCCGGCCCGCTCCGCCGCTTTGGTGAAATTGCCGGTGTCGGCGACCGCCACGAAGGTGCGCAACAGGTCGCTGTCGAGATTGGGTCGCATGTGCCCACCATAAGAAAATCTGATTGCTGGCATCATTCCAATTCGTTTGCAACATGCCAAACGGGGGACGATAGTCGCCTTACCCATTGGATATGCGGCCGCGAAATCGGCTGCGGACCAATCAAAAGTCCTCACTCGTACCCGCTGCCCGAAACGGTGGCGGGTTCTTTTTACCCGGATGCAGGCCTGCCTTCGGCCACGCACGCGGGAGACAGGAGCGCCTATGCAGAATCGGCTTGTGCTCGGCATCTTCAGCCTCTGTCTCGGCGTGCTGGTCTTTTCGCTGCAGGACCCGCTGGTCAAGGCGGTGTCGAGCCACTATCCGGTCACCGAGGTGATGGCGATCCGCTCGATCGTCGCCCTGCCGATCCTGGTTTTCCTCGTCCACGCCGATGTCGGATTGCAGGCGATCCTGTCGAAGCGGTTCGGCATGCTGACGATGCGCGCCTTCATCCAGTTCACCTCCTACACGGCCTACTATCTGGCAATCGCCGCCCTGCCGCTGACTGACGCGGTGGCGCTCTATTTCATGGCGCCGCTGTTCATCATGGCGCTGGCCGGCCCCTATCTCGGCGAACGCGTGTCCTGGCAGGCGCTCGCCACCGTCCTGGTCGGCATGCTCGGCGTGCTGGTCATGGTGCGCCCGGGCGCCGGCTTGTTCGACTGGGCAGCGCTGCTGTCGCTAGGTTCGGCTCTGCTCTACGGTTTCTCGCAGCTGATGGCACGCAAGATCGGCGACACCGAATCCTCGACTGTCATGGCGTTCTATCAGAACGGCGCCTATCTGGTCGGCGCCGCCTTGGTGGCGGCATTGTTTTGGCTGGCAGGCATTGACCACGCCGTGCATCCGAGCCTCGAATTCCTCGTCCGGCCATGGGTCTGGCCGGCGACGCCGGACCTCCTCAAGATGGGGGCATGCGGCTTCGTTGCCTCGGCCGGCATGATCCTGTTGTCGCAGGCCTACCGGCTGGCGCCCGCCAACAGCGTCGCCACCTTCGAATACACCGGTATCATCTGGTCGCCGCTATGGGGTTTTCTGTTCTTTGCCGAGGTGCCGCGACCAGCGACGGCGGCCGGCGCAGCCCTCATCATCGGCGCCGGGCTTTTTGCGCTCAATGCCGGCCGGCGCCGGAGCGGCGCGCCAGCCAATACGGCGACCTGCGACCCTGCCTGAAGGCGGTCGGCCTTGGGCTTAGGCGAAGCAGGCGAGCGCCTGTTCGACGCGGGCGCGGATTTCAGCCAGCGTGAACGGCTTTTGCACGACGTCGAGAATAATGCCGTCCAATTCCTCGGCGCGCTCGCGCTGGTCGGCATAGCCGGTCATCAGCATGATCTTCATCGCCGGGAACAGCGCTGCTGCCGCCTTGGCCATCTCGATGCCGTCCATCTCCGGCATGCGGATGTCGGACAGCACAAGGTCATAGCTCCCTTGCGCCGCCCGGATCAGAGAAAGGCCATGTGCGCCGTCCGCGGCGACAGTGACATTATGCCCGGCGCGCTCGAGCGCGCGAGCGGCGAGAGTGCGGACGGATTCATCGTCCTCGACGATCAGGAGCTTTGCCATGGGCAAGATATTTGGCGAGGAAAAGTTGATGTTTCCTGAAAGCCAGGAAGGCCATGAGGCCTTTTCAGAATTCGCTCCGCCGAGTCATATGACGTGGTTTTCGAGACCCGGAGCGGACGTTCGAGTCCGTGAGCACCGGAAGCGCAGAAAACCGCGTCAGATGACCGCCGGAGTAGAATTTTCAAAAGGCCTCAGGCGTCGCCCTTGACGATGCCGACGAACGGCAATTCGCGAAACGCGTGGGCGACGTCCATGCCATAACCGACGACGAAATAATCGGGGCAGTCAAAGCCGACATAGTCGGCGTTGAGCGTGGTCTGGCGGCGCATGCGCTTGTCGAGCAGCACGGCGATGGCACAGCTCCTTGCGCCGCGCGACAGCATGAGGTCGCGGGTGAAACTCAGCGTCTTGCCGGATTCCAGAATGTCGTCGATCAAAAGCACATCGCGACCGGCGACCTCGTTGTCGATGTCGCGCAGCACCCTCACCTCACCGCTGGTCGTGCCGGCGCCATAGCTGGAGATGAAGATGAACTCGACCTCCGGCGACAGGCCGACATCGTGCATGGCACGGATAAGATCGGCGGCGAAGATGAACGATCCCTTCAGCACCGAGATTACCAGAAGGTCGTGGTAGTCGTGCCCGGCGATCTCCTTGGCAAGTTCCAGGTTCCGCCGCGCGATGGCGGACGCCGAAAACAGGACTTCGATGTCCTTGCCGCGCACAACTGGCATTGGCTGCCCTTCCAGAATGATCGCCTTTGTAGGCGAAGCCGACCGAAACGGTCTTCAACCCGTTTCTAGGCATGTCGTGCCGTCTGGCAAGGCCAAATCTTTCGCAGGGCACCCGCGAACGGTCGGATGTCCCACCGTCGCGAATCGTTTATCTGGTGACCTGTTGATTTTCTGGCGCCGCTCTAACGAACCAGCGCATGGCCGCCCGAAATCCAGAAGGCGGCAAAGACGGCACCGACGCCGACAATCCAGAAGATCGGCCCACCATGCACCCACAACGGCCGTTCGACGGCGGTTTCGGGCTTGCGCAACATGTCCATGCCTTCGATCGAAGGCATGGAAATCATGCGCGCAGGCGGCGGCGCAAAGTCTTGACGTGTAAAATGGCGGGGCAGCACCTCATAGTCGGCATCGATGCCTCGGCGGTCACGTCGCGCATGATGCGTTCCGGCTCGGCGGCCGGATCGGTCATGATTTCGCCGGAAACCGGGCGCGCGGTTCGATCCTCAGCCATCATGGCCCAACACTACCGCACCTGTTCGCTGTTCGTTTCTTTTGGGTAAACGGAAATGGTTAACGCTTCCCCACCGGAACCCCTGTGACTCGCTCGAAAAGCCCCCAAATTAACCGTCGGTTAACCATGCCGGCCGATGGTCTTTCCACAGAAAGGGCTGGCATCTTGCCGCCGAGAATTTCAGGTCGTCGAAAGTGATCCGCTTCGAAAATGTCGGCCTCCGCTATGGCATGGGTCCGGAGATTCTCCGCGACATCTCCTTGCACATTCCGGAGCGCTCCTTTCAGTTCCTGAGCGGACCTTCAGGCGCCGGCAAGACGACGTTGCTGCGGCTTTTGTTCATGTCGCTGAAGCCGACGCGCGGCCTGATCACCATTTTCGGCAAGGACCGCTCGCGCATCTCGCGCACCGAATTGCCGCATCTGAGACGTCGCATCGGCGTGGTGTTCCAGGATTTTCGCCTGCTCGACCATATGACCACCTACGAGAACGTGGCATTGCCGCTGCGCGTGCGCGGCCGCGAGGAGGCGACCTATCGCACTGACGTCACCGAGCTGCTGAAATGGGTCGGCCTCGGCGAGCGCATGCATGTGCTGCCACCGGTGCTGTCTGGCGGCGAGAAGCAGCGCGCCGCCATTGCCCGGGCGTTGATCGAGCAGCCCGAGATCCTGCTCGCCGACGAGCCGACCGGCAATGTCGACCCGCCGCTGGCGCGACGCTTGCTGCGGTTGTTCATCGAGCTCAACCGGCTGGGCACCGCCGTGGTGATCGCCACACACGACCTCGGCCTGATGGAACAGGTCGACGCACGGCGAATGATCCTGGCCGGCGGAAGGCTGGACATCTATGACTGAGCTCTCCGTCGAACATTTCGAGGGTCAGGACGCCGCGGCGGCAAAGCCCCGCGTCCAGCGCAAAATGGCGCCGATCGTGCCGGCGCAGAACATCGCCGGCCGGGCGCTGGTGCTGGTCATTGCCATCATGACGTTTCTGTCCTGTCTGACGTTTGGCGCAGTCACGCTGGTGCGTGACACCGCCTCCGTCTGGGAGAACCAGATCTCGCGCGAAGCGACCATCCAGATCAAGCCGGTCGACGGCCTCGACATGGAGGCCGCACTTGCGCTGGCCTCGCAGATCGCCGGCGAATTCCCTGGCGTGAAAAGCGCCAGGATCATCGATCGCGAAGCAACGGCCCGACTGCTCGAGCCTTGGCTAGGCTCGGGCCTGAACATCGATGAGCTGCCGGTGCCGCGCTTGATCATCATCACCATCGACGAGAATAGTCCGCCCGATTTCACCGCACTGCGCGCGGCAATCACGCCGAAGCTGCCGAGCGCCTCGCTCGACGATCATCGCACCTGGGTCGACCGGCTGGTTGCCATGGCCCGCACCACGGTAACGATCGGTATCGCAGTGTTGGCGCTGATGCTGTCGGCGACGGTGCTGACCGTTGTATTCGCGACGCGCGGCGCCATGGCCGGCAATGGCCACATCATCGAGGTGCTGCATTTCGTCGGCGCCGAGGCGCGCTTCATCGCGCGCGAATTCCGCCGGCATTTTCTGGTCACCGGCATGAAGGGCGCCGCGGCAGGCGGCGCCGCGGCGATCCTGGTCTTCATCGTCTTCTCCTGGTGGTCGTCACGCAACATGGCAACGCCGCAGGCCGACCAGGCGACCGCCCTGTTCGGCAATTTCGCCATCGGCTCGGCGGGTTATCTCGGGGTCGCTGTCATGGTGCTGGTGATCGGCGCGCTGACGGCGGCAACTTCCCATTTTACCGTGGTTACCTATCTCAGCGACATCGACATTCGCCAGCCGGACGCCGGCTAAAGGAAAGATCGATCACGGATGAAAACGCATCGTCACGAAAATTGCATTTTTTTCCTACCAAAGGCCGTATTTCGGGATTAACCATTTCATGATGGACGTTCGGGACTCGACCGATACCGCTGGATGCATGCCAGTGCTGGTTGCGCGCCCGCCTGTATTCGCCGAGCCTGATGAATTTGCCAAGCCGGATCAGTTTGCCAAACATGGGCGGCTGCTGGCAGGGCGCTCCTTGCGCATCTCGGCTCTCCTTCTGCTGGCCTTTATGGCGCTGTTTGTCGCCGGCTTCGGCTGGTTCGCCAATACCGTCAGCCGCCTGACTACGCCCGCCAATCCGGCAAGGGCCGACGCTATCATCGTGCTGACCGGCGGCCAATCGCGCCTCGACGCTGCGATGGGCCTGCTTGCCTTAGGCAAGGGCGAGCGGCTGCTGATCAGCGGCGTCCATCCCTCCGCCAGCCGCCGCCAGCTTCAGGCCGCGACCGGCGGCGACAAGAGGCTGTTTTCCTGCTGCGTCGACATCGACCGCGCCGCGCTCGACACGATCGGCAATGCCGAGGAAAGTGCCAAATGGGTCGAGGACCATGCCTACGGCACCGTCATTCTCGTCACCAATAATTATCATATGCCGCGTAGCCTGCTGGAAATGGGCCGGCTGCTGCACGGCGCAAGGCTCGAGCCCTATCCGGTGGTCAACACCAACCTCGAGAATGGCGGCTGGCTGACCAAGCCGGAAGCGCTGCGCGTGCTGTTCACCGAATACAACAAATACCTGCTGGCGCTGGCGCGCGGCATCATGCCGGTGAAGCAAGCCGAGAGCGTCGCGCTGGCCGACGCCGCAGGCGGAAGCTGAACGGCACCGGCACTTTTATTCCCTGGCTCTTATTCCCTGGCTGCTGCATCCGATCGCAAGCGTGCGATCTCCTGTTCGAGCCGTTCGATGCGCTTGTCGCGTTCGCCCAGCGCCGCCGCCACGTCGGCCGCTTCGAAACGCTGCGGGATGTGCTGCGAGCAATTTGAATCCCAAGCCGAAACCGTAAACAGGATGACCTGCTCGGGTCGCGCCTTATAGTCTTGCGGCATCAGCTTTGCCGTCAGCTCGGCATCGCCCTCGACGACTTGCGCTTTGCCCCAGATCTTGATGCGCTGCCGGTGCGCATAATCGATCAGGAATAGGAAAGCCTGTGGGTTGTCGCTGAGGTTGCCCTGGGTGATGAACTGCCTGTTGCCGGAAAAATCGGCAAAGCCGATCGTCCGTTCGTCGAGCACCGTGAGGAAACCGGCAGGCCCGCCGCGATGCTGGATGTAAGGCTGCCCGTCGGCATTGGCGGTCGACAGAAAGACGCTGGTCTGCGCCTCGATGAAGGCGGCGAGATCGGGCGTAATTGCCGCCTGCCAGCCGCCACGCTTCTCGACACGGGCATAGGCCTGGCGCGAGCCCTTGCGCGCCTGAATCGCCTTCACCGTCGGGGTGAAAGCAACATCGCTGGTGTGAGCGTTCATGGAAGCCTCCTCAAGCGCCGAGCTGCGCTGCATTGCTAGTCAGGAAAATACGTCCTTCCATCTTCGAGATGCAGATGCCATATCTGCAATCCATCCTTCCGTTTTCCGGAAGGGCAAATTTTCGGGAGAGCTATGGATCGCCTCCAGTCCATGTCGCTTTTCGTTGCCGCGGCGGAGACAGGCAGCCTCTCGGCTGCCGGGCGCCGCTTCGGCATTCCGCTGACGACGGTCAGCCGCAAGGTTTCGGACCTGGAAAAGCACCTGAAGACACGGCTGTTGAACCGCTCGGCGCGGCAGCTGTCGCTGACCGATGCAGGCCACGCCTATCTCGCCGCCTGTCGTCGCATTCTCGATGAGGTCGGCGAGGCCGAGCGAATAGCCGCCGGCGAATACAGCGCCCCGACCGGCGAACTGATCGTCACTGCGCCGATCGTCTTCGGCCGCCTGCATGTGCTGCCGGTCGTCACCGGCTTCCTCTCCGTCTATCCTGAGGTAGGTGTGCGGCTGACACTCGCCGACCGGATAACCCAGTTGGTCGAAGAGCACATCGACCTCGCCATCCGCATCGGCGAGCTTGCCGATTCGAACCTGATCGCCACCCGCCTGGGTTCAATCCGCCGCGTCGCTTGCGCGAGCCCGGCCTATCTCGCCGAGCACGGCACACCGAAAACGCCGCAGGAGCTTGCAGCACACAGTGCCATCACCTTCGAAGGGCTCACCGCCGCAGCCTGGAGCTTCGCCACCGGCAAGACCGAATTCAGCGTGCCGATCCGCTCCCGGCTGCGGGTCAACACCGCTGAGGCGGCAATCGATGCGGCGATTGCCGGCGTCGGCGTGACGAGGCTGCTTTCCTATCAGATTGCCGCCGCAGTCCGGTCGGGTACGCTGCGCCCGGTGCTGCAAGAGTTTGAGCCAGACCCATGGCCGGTGAGCCTCGTCCATGCCGGCCAGGGGCTACTGCCGGTGAAGCTGCGCGCATTCCTCGACTTCGCCGCCCCGCGCCTGAGACAGCGCCTGCTGCAGGCCGCGTGGGAAACGTGACGAAGACGGCCCTCGCAAGGCCGGGCCGATCGCCCGCCTCGCAGCGTTTCCTTTTTGCAGGCGCTTGGTGTAACCAACGCACACCTCCTCACCGGGCACTTGCTGTATGCTGTATTTCCGCTCGCTGGCGTTCAATCTCGCCTTCTACCTCAATTTGATCGTCCAGATGATCCTCTGGACCCCGTATTATTTCCTGTCGCCACGCCATCGCGCCTGGTTCGTGCCGAAATTCTGGTCGCGCACCAGCATGTGGCTCTACGACAAGATCGCCGGCACCAGAAGTGAGATCACCGGCCGGGAAAACCTGCCTGGCGGCTCCTTTATCCTGGCGCCGAAGCACCAGTCCTTCTGGGACACGATCGCTTTCCTGCCTTATCTCGACGATCCCGTTTACATATTGAAACGGGAGCTGACCTGGATCCCGTTCTTCGGCTGGTACATTTTGAAGATGCGGATGATTCCGGTCGACCGCGGCAGCCGCTCGAAGGCATTGAAGACGGTGATCGCCGCGACCAAACAGGAATTGGCGCGCAATCCGCGCCAGCTGATCATCTACCCCGAGGGCACCCGCCGGGCGCCGGGCGACGAACCGGTCTACAAATACGGCATCGTCGAACTTTATGCCCAGCTTGGCATTCCGGTGGTGCCGGTCGCCCACGTTGCCGGTCTCTATTGGCCGCGCCGCAAATTCCTGCGCTATCCCGGCACGATCAAGGCGCGCTTCCTGCCACCGATCCCGCCCGGCCTCGGCAAGGACGAATTCATGCAACGGCTGATCGGCGAGACGGAAGCCGCCTGCGACCAGCTTCTCGTCGAGGCGGCACAGACGCCGAACCCGCCGCCGATGCCGCCGACGGCAATGAAACGGCTTGGTGAGCTCGATGCGAAACCTGAATTGAAAGGCTGAGACACCTGCCGCGCATGCCGGAAAGGCTCACGGCAAGGCAGCCAGGGCGGCTGTTGCAACCAGCGTCACGGCAAACACCAGATTGATGATCCGCGACGCCAGCGGTTTGCGCAGCAAATGTGCAAAAGCCGCGCCGGCGAGAAGCCACAAGAGATGAATGGCAGCAATCATCAAGGCGAGGACCGCCAGCTTGGCTGAAATAGCAAGACCGCCGGCGCCAGGAGACGCGCCGGCGAACACGGCGGCAATCGCCACATAGGCTTTCGGATTGGCAACGGCCAGAAGGAACCCGCCCAGGAAAGTGGGAGGTGCCGCCCCACCAATGCGTGCCGCCAGCGGCGGCGCCGTCGCTATCTTGAACGCCAGATAGAGGATGTAGGCTGCTGACGCGACCGCCAACAGCGCTGCGAGCTTCGGCAGCGCGGTGAGAACGGCCATGATGCCCGTCGCCACCACCAAAAGCACGAGAACCGTCCCGACAACGATTCCCGAGGCATAGCGCACCGAACCGCGCAGGCCGAACGCGGCGCCGATCGCGGTGACGCTTATCGTCGCCGGCCCCGGGCTGCCCATGACGATGGCCGACACCAACACAAGCGCCAGCAATCGCTGCCATAGCTGCTGATCGAGAAGACCCTGTCCGGCCATGCGGCGCTGCATCCTGTGACGAGGCAGGGACGGTAGGGCAAGGCAGCGGCGCCGGTCTTGAACGATCGTGCGCGGCTACGCGCTGGCCTTGTCGAGCTCGGCGATATCGTCCGGGCTGAGCTGCAACGACGCGGCACGCACCAGGCTGTCGAGCTGGTCGAGCGTCGTCGCGCTGGCGATCGGGGCGGTGACGCCGGGCCGCGCCATGACCCAGGCAAGCGCCACTTCCGCCGGCTTGGCCGAATGTCTGGCCGACACCGCGTCGAGCGCTGAGAGAATGCGCATGCCGCGGGTGTTGAGATAGCCTTTCACACCGCCACCGCGCGGACTTTTGCCGAGGTCGGCCTCGCTGCGGTACTTGCCGCTCAGAAACCCCTTGGCGAGGCTGAAATAGGTGATGACGCCGATGTCCTCGGCCGCGCAGAGATCGCGCAGCGGACCATCGAAGGACGAGCGGTCGTAGAGGTTGTATTCCGGCTGCAGCACCTCGTAGCGCGGCAGGCCGCGCAGGCTTGCTACGTCAAGTGCGGCCCGCAACTGGGCGGCGTCGAGGTTGGAAGCGCCGGCATAACGGATTTTGCCCTTGTCGAGCAGTTTCTGGTAAGCGCCGAGCGTTTCCTCATAAGGGGTCGCCAGGTCGGGCCAGTGCGACAGATAGAGATCGACGCTATCGACCTGCAGCCTCTTCAGCGAAGCATCGATGGCCTTTTCGATATAGGCGGCGGACAGGTCCCTCTTGCCCTGTCCCATATCCGAACCGACCTTGGTGATAACGACAACCTTGTCGCGGTTGCCGCGGCTTTTCATCCATTTGCCGATGATGGTTTCGGATTCGCCGCCCTGGTGGCCGGCAATCCAGCGCGAATAGGAATCGGCCGTGTCGATGGCGTTGAGGCCAGCGTCGACAAAGCGGTCGAGCAGGTCGAACGAGGTTTTCTCATCGGCGGTCCAGCCGAACACATTGCCGCCCAGAACCAATGGCGCGATGGATAGGTCGGTGCGACCGAGACGACGTTTCTGCAAGGCTGATCTCCATGGTGATTCATGCTGGGGCGGATGGGAGCCGCCGACCGGGCTAACCTATGTCGCGCCGTGGCAACGTCAAACGCATAGCCTCTTTTCCAGCCCGCCGGCGCTTCACAAAGCCGCGACCCGCCGCGCCGTGTCCGGCCCCAAGGCGCTGGTCCCGGGTATCCAAACCAGCAGCCTCTGAAGAAACGATCTGGCAAGTTTGGCACATAGATTGTCAAATCTGCCAATTCTGACTTTTGCCGGCCGACCGTAGGTTCCGCCGCGCTGACGCAAGTCTCAGCACGGTCTGGCCGGGGCTCAGACTGTTGGCCTCGGATCGTTTGTTATGGAGACCGGCATGAAAGCAATTGTATTTGACGCCATCGGTTTGCCGCGCGACGTGCTCTATGTGAATGACCTGCCGTTGCCACGGATCAGCGACGGCGAGGTGCTGGTCAGGATGGTCTCGGCCTCGATCAATCCGGGCGACTTCCTGTTTATCCAGAACCTCTATCCCGAACCGAAGAAGCCGCATTTTCCCCGGCAGATCGCCGGAAACCATGGCGCCGGCATCGTCGAAGCCGTTGGCGAGAACGTTCGGTTGGAACCGGGGATGCTTGTCGCGTTCAGCTATTATGGCAGCTGGGCCGAGTACGCCGCCATTCCCGCCGAATGGCTGATCCCGTTGCCTGCCGGCTATCCTGTCGAACGCGCCGGGCAGATGGTGAACCCCATTACCGCGTGGGATCTGCTGGTGGATTCCCGTGTGCGGCCTGGCCAGTGGCTGGCTGTCACGGCCGGCTATTCGTCAATTTCGACAATGGTGATGCAGTTCGCCCAACGACGCGGCATCAACGTCATCGCGCTTGTGCGGCGCTCGCACCAAAGATTCGATCTGAAGACGCTTGGCGCCGCCGCCATTCTTGACCTTTCGGAGTTGAAGACAAGTATCCGGGAAGCCGTGATGGATATCACTGGTGGCGCCGGATTGAACGGGATTATCGACAATGTCGGCGGACCTGTCAGCGGCGAATTGATCCGCACCCTGACGCTCGGCGGGCAGATGGTGATCAATGGCGGCATGAGTGCCGAGCGCTTCGAACTGCACAATTTCGATGTGTTGCTGAGCGGCGTCGAGATCAGGGCGAATATCTATCGCTATTTCTTTTCGCCGCCGGTCGAAGCCGACCGGCCTGTGCTACGCGAGATCATCGACATCTTCGGCCAGCCCGGCTTCCACGTTCCTGTCGGCGGTCTCCACGTGCTGACCGAGTTCAAGCTTGCCGTGGCAGACAGCCTGGATCGCGCTGATCTTGGAAAACAGATTTTCAGGATGTAGCCCGCTCACGACACCGAAGCTACGTCGCGATCCGTCTTGTCACGTCTTCCAGCCAGTGATCGCTTATACCCAGTGCTTCGAGGTGCTCCAGCGTGCTGAGCACGTAATCCTCATTCCTCCCCGACTGGCCGACGGCGCCGCGGACGACGGCCGCCGCCTCGGCCGCGTCGAGCGCGCCGGCATATTGCTCATGGCTGCGGTCGACAACGTAGGCCACGGCCTCCACCGTCTCGCCCCCATTGGTGCCGCGCCTGTCCGTCTCCTCGTTATCGAGGCGAACGCGGAGCACACGTTCGAGATAGACGTTGGTGACCAGCTCGCGTTCGCGCAGATAGGTGATGACCTCGTTGCGCAGCTCGCCTGGAACCCGGAACGCCAGCCCGATGCAGGAGCCTCCGCGGTCGAGGCCGAGCACCAGGCCCGGCCGTTCGCGCGTGCCGCGATGCACGAAAGAATAGACGCAGAGCGAACGGCGGTAGCCATGCAGGCGGGCGCGCCGCGTCTCGACATGTGCGAATCCCGGTCGCCAGATCAGTGAGCCGTAGCCAAAAACCCAAAAATCGCCCATATCGCCAAGCCTGATTGTGACGACCACCTCACCGGTGGTGTTTCAGTCCGTCTACCTGTTGGTGCCGCAAGCGACAGCCCGCCCGTGCCACCCCGCGTTAACGAAAGCCGCAGCATGACGTCAAGTGACGAGCGCCCGCCGCCCAGCCAACGTCGCCGCCTGTTGTGGCTTGCCGCTTTCATCCTCGTGCTGTTCGGCATCTACAGCGCCGGCTGGTTCTACCTGGCGGACCTGGTCGAGAGCGCCACCAAAAAGGCGGTCGCCGATCTCGACGACAAAGGCATCAAGGCCGACTGCGCCAATCTCGCGGTCAGCGGCTATCCCTTCAGCTTCACCGTTTCCTGCGACAGCCTGGCTTACGAGGACGACAGCCGCAACATCGCGGCATCGACAGGCAAGATCAACGCCGCCACGCAGATCACCCGGCTTCTGTCGCCTGCCGCCGAGCTCAGGGGGCCGCTCAGGACCTCTGTTCCCGGCATGACCCCGCTCTGGATCGACTGGGATGATCTGCGGGCCGACATGAAGCTGTCCTGGCCGCTGCCGAGGCGCCTCTCGCTGCAGGCAGAAGGCCTGTCCGGCCAGACCGATCCGGCAGACGACACCGATCCCGTCTCGCTGTTCAGCGCCGGAACCGCCACCGGACAATTGCGCCCAAACGGCCCGGACATCGACTATGCCGGCAATTTCACCGATCTTGAAATCGACGCGGCGGCCATCGGCGGGCGCGTCTTGCCGCCGCTCGACGGCAGCGGCGACGTCACGCTGAAAAACGGCGTGACACTGATCAAGGCAAATCCGAAGAGCCTGCGCGGCCAGGCGGCCGAAATCCACGAGCTCGATCTGTCGTCCGGAACTGCGCGCATCAGCGTTTCCGGACCGCTGTCGGTCGATGACGACGGTCTCATAAATGCCGACCTGACGATCAGGCTCAATGATCCAAAGGCCGTGGCGGCAATCCTCGCCACCGCCATCCCCGAGCAAAAGAAAGAGATCCAGACCGGCTTTGCCGGACTGGCGCTCCTCGGCAACCAGCCGTCGATGCCGCTGAAGATCGTCAGGGGCAAGGCCTCGCTCGGCTTCATCCCGCTCGGCAAGATCAAGCCGCTCGATTAGAGCAATTCCAGGAAAAGTGTGAAACGGTTTTCCGTCCGGAATTGCGCAAAACAAAGAGATAGAGCCGTTCGGCGTTTCTGTGAAACGATGAACCGCTCTAAGCCAGGCCGGCCTGCGATCGGCCTGCCGCGGCTTATCCCTTCGGCGGGTGTTCGACTGCCTGGCGGCCGAAATCCGGTACGTCGATATCCTGGCCGGCCTCGATGATCGAGCGGCGGACGGCGCGGGTGCGGGTGAACAGGTCGAACAGTTTTTCGCCGTCGCCCCAGCGGATCGCCCGCTGCAGCGAGGACAGATCCTCGGAAAACCGCGCCAGCATTTCGAGAATGGCGTCCTTGTTGTGCAGGCAGACGTCGCGCCACATGGTCGGGTCGGACGCCGCGAGACGGGTGAAGTCGCGAAAGCCGGAAGCCGAGTATTTGATGACCTCGGACTTGGTCACCGACTCCAGATCGTCGGCGGTACCGACGATGTTGTAAGCGATGATATGCGGCAGGTGCGAAACGATGGCCAGCGTCATGTCGTGATGCTGCGGGTCCATCGTGTCGATGTTGGAGCCGCAGCGGCGCCAGAATTCCGAGAGCTTTTCCAGTGCTGCGGGATCGGTGCCGGGCAGCGGCGTGAAAATGCACCAGCGGTTCTCGAACAGTTCGGCAAAACCGGCGTCCGGTCCCGATTTTTCGGTGCCGGCCAAAGGATGGCCGGGGATGAAGTGCACGCCATCAGGCACGTGCGGCTGCATCTGCGCGATCACCGACGCCTTGGTCGAGCCGACATCGGTGAGGATGGCGCCCTTCTTCAGCGCCGGCGCGATCTCCGCGGCGACCGTACCGGAAGAACCGACCGGCACCGAAACGATAACCAGATCAGCATCGCGAACCGCCTCTTTCGCATCCGTCGTATAGGTGTCGCCAAGGCCGAGTTGGCTCGCCCGTGCCAGCGTCGCTTCGCTGCGCGTCGAAATCGCGATTTGGCCGGCGAGCCCCTCGCGGCGGATGACGCGGGCCAGCGACGAGCCGATCAGGCCGATGCCGACCAGCGCGATTTTTTCGAACATCGGTGATGTCATGGTGTTCTAGCTTTTCAGGAATGTCGCGAGTGCTGCGACAACGCCGCGATTGGCCTCTTCGGTGCCGATGCTCATGCGCAGCGCGTTGGGAAAACCGTACCCGGAAACGCGCCGCAATATGTAGCCGCGCGCACTGAGGTAGTCGTCGGCGGCCGCCGCCGAATGCTTTTTGTCCTCGGGAAAGTGGATGAGGCTGAAATTGCCGACGCTCGGTGTCACCCGCAGCCCGAGCCCGCTTAGTTGCTCGCTCAGCCAGGCTAGCCAGGTCTCGTTGTGCGCGACGCTGCGTTCGATATGGGCGCGGTCGTGGATCGCCGCGATGCCGGCCTCGATTGCCGTTGCATTGACGTTGAAAGGCCCGCGCACGCGGTTGATCGCGTCGATGACGTGCATTGGCGCATACATCCAGCCGATCCGCGCCCCGCCCAGGCCCAATTTGGAGAAAGTGCGGGTCATGACCACGTTTTCCGCGCTGGCCACCAACTCGACGCCGGCTTCATAATCGTTGCGCCGGACATATTCGGCGTAAGCTGCATCCAGCACCAGAAGCACGTTTCGCGGCAGGCCGGCATGCAGGCGGCGCACCTCCTGGAACGGCACGTAGGTGCCGGTTGGATTGTTTGGATTGGCAAGGAAGATGATCCGGGTAGCCGGCGTCACCGCGGCGAGGATCGCATCGATGTCGGCGCGTTCATCGGTCTCCTTGACCGTCACCGGGACGGCACCGGCCGACTGTATGTAGATCTTGTAGACCATGAAGCCGTGTTCGGTGATGATGGCTTCGTCGCCGGGTGCGAGGTAGGTCTGCGCCAGCAGGCCCAGAATCTCGTCGGAGCCGTTGGAGCAGACGATGTTCGCCGGGTTGAGCCCGTGCACCTCGGCGA
Source organism: Mesorhizobium sp. M0768 (assembly GCF_040320195.1). Taxonomy (NCBI): domain Bacteria; kingdom Pseudomonadati; phylum Pseudomonadota; class Alphaproteobacteria; order Hyphomicrobiales; family Phyllobacteriaceae; genus Mesorhizobium; species Mesorhizobium sp. M0768. The sequence continues at coordinate 154,322 of NZ_JAMYPD010000004.1, forward strand.
TCGCTTCCCTCAGGCGCCTGGCGCTGCCGTCGGGATAGACCGCGAGCTTGTCGGCGACCGCGCGCGCGGCCTCTATCGCCTTTGGCGAAGGACCGAGCGGGTTCTCGTTCGCCGACAATTTATGGACCTTGGCGACACCTTCAGGCGCCGCGCTCTTGCCGGGCACATAGGCTTCGATGTCCATGATGCCGGCGCGGGGCCTTGGACGTGTCTGATCCGGTGTCTGGCTCATTTCATGAAATCCGTCGAGAGTGCCTCCATCCGGAAGCCGCAGCGGAAATACAAGCCGTGGCCCGGAATGTCGAGGGCCGGCAATTCGGGATCAAGAACTTGCCGTTGACGAAGCCATGCGCGAGTCATAGAAGAACGGCTACAGTTCCGTGGTGATTTGGCCGGTCGGCTTGCAGCCACGTTAAACAACTTGCTAAAGGGCCGTTTGCATCTTGTAACCGGCTTTGCGAAGGCATGGCCGGTTTTTTGTTGCCCGGACCGGTGGACAACTGAAGGCCGGGCAAGGAGATGTGATGGTCGCTTTGCGCGCTCGAAAAACCAATAACGAGGCCGACCAGCCGTCGAGCCCGGTGTTGCGTTTCGGCGCCGACAAGCCGCTCAAGCTCGACGCCGGCACGCTGCTGTCGCCGTTCCAGATCGCCTACCAGACCTATGGCACGCTCAACGACGCGCGCTCCAACGCCATCCTCGTCTGCCATGCGCTGACCGGCGACCAGCATGTCGCCAACACCAATCCGGTGACCGGCAAGCCGGGCTGGTGGGAAGTGCTGATCGGTCCCGGCAAGATCATCGATACCGACCGTTTCTTCGTCATCTCGTCAAACGTCATCGGCGGCTGTCTCGGCTCTACCGGCCCCGCCTCGACCAATCCCGCCACCGCCAAGCCCTACGGGCTCGACCTGCCGATCATCACCATCCGCGACATGGTGCGGGCGCAGTTGATGCTGGTCGAGCATTTCGGCATCGAACAGCTGTTCAGCGTGCTGGGCGGCTCGATGGGCGGCATGCAGGTGCTGCAATGGGCCTCCAGCTATCCGGAGCGCGTCTTCTCGGCGCTGCCGATCGCCACCGGCGCCCGCCATTCCTCGCAGAACATCGCTTTCCATGAGGTCGGCAGGCAGGCGGTGATGGCCGACCCCGACTGGCATGGCGGCAAATATTTCGAGCATGGCAAGCGGCCGGAAAAGGGGCTGGCGGTGGCGCGCATGGCCGCCCACATCACCTATCTGTCGGAAGCAGCGCTGCACCGCAAGTTCGGCCGCAACCTGCAGGACCGCGAAGCCCTGACCTTCGGTTTCGATGCCGACTTCCAGATCGAGAGCTATCTGCGCCATCAGGGCATGACCTTCGTCGATCGCTTCGATGCCAACTCCTATCTCTACATGACACGGGCGATGGACTATTTCGATCTCGCCGCCGACCATGGCGGCCGGTTGGCCGATGCCTTCGCCGGCACCAAGACGCGCTTCTGCCTGGTTTCGTTCACCAGCGACTGGCTGTTCCCGACCGAGGAGAGTCGCTCGGTCGTGCACGCGCTGAACGCGGCCGGCGCTTCGGTCTCGTTCGTCGAGATCGAGACCGACCGCGGCCACGACGCCTTCCTGCTCGACGAGCCCGAACTGTTCGCCGCCATCAAAGGCTTCATCGCCTCGGCCGCCCGGGCAAGAGGGCTTGGCGCATGACCCCGAAAGGTTGCAGGCTGTTCGGATCAGGACCATGCGCCAGGCATCAGCGCATGACCCCGAAAAGTTGCAGACTTTTCGGATCAGGATCATGTGCCGAGCAAGAGCCGAAGGCATGAGCGTCAACCGCGCCCAGCGCGTCGACCTCGAAGTCGTCGCCGATCTCATCCCGCCGCAGTCGCGGGTGCTGGACGTCGGTTCCGGCGACGGCCTGCTGCTCGAATTGCTGCAGGAGACCAAGAAGGTCGACGGTCGCGGGCTGGAACTGTCGCAGCGCGGCGTCAACGAATGCGTGGCGCGCGGCCTGTCGGTTATTCAAGGCGATGCCGACAAGGATCTCCAATTCTATCCCGACAAGGGTTTCGACTTCGTCGTTCTGTCGCAGACCTTGCAGGCGACCCGCAATCCGAAGCTGGTGCTCGACGAACTGCTCCGGATCGGCAACCGCGCCATCGTCTCATTCCCGAATTTCGGCCACTGGCGGGTGCGCCTTTCGCTGCTCTTCAACGGCCGCATGCCGGTGACCAAGGACCTGCCCTATTCCTGGTACGACACGCCCAACATCCATTTCTGCACCATTCGCGACTTCGTCAATCTGTGCGACGAGCTTGGCGCGACGGTGGAAAAGGCAACCGCGCTCGACGCCAACGGCCAGCGGATCGGCTTCTCGATGCCGTGGTGGTTCTGGAATTTTTTCGGCCAGCAAGCGGTATTCCTGCTGAAACGATAGGTTTGACAGGCAGAAGCAACGAACCTCAGACCTGCGCAAGAAACCATATTTTCAATTTTCAATCCAATGAAGTTGCCCGGCATTCTTTGTTGCTTTAACAGGTCTCAAACGGGTTGGTTTGGGGGAAGCAATGAAGACGTTAGTCTTAGCAACAGCTTTGATGTCGGCCACTTTGATTTCCGGATGCACGACGTCGAAGACCGATTTCCAGAATGGACAAGTCGCGTTGAGCGGCAGCCCGGCGCTGAAACGGCAGGCGATCCAGCGGTGCATGACCAAATTCAAGATGCGGTTCGGCAAGGTTGAAAGGGCAAACCTCGCCGCGCTCATGAACGTCCCGGATGCCGGATTGGAACACACGTTCTGCACGCGATTGATGAACGGCTTCGCGAACGGGAGGATCAACTACTCGGATTACCTGGCTGCATTGTCGCACGGCGACATGTCCAACGCGATCAAGGTGCTGCAGGGGCGGTGAAGCTGCCGATGCAGACGCGATCCAAATTCGGTGCCGCCAGATGGATGGCGGCACCATAGACGCCGGTTGTACCCGATCATTCCCTCTATTCAAGCACGTCCGTGGCCTTGTGCGGGTGCTGGACGCCATCAACGAAGACCACGTCGGACCGGGAATTGCCGGTACGCAGCGGCAATATCTCCTGATAGGCGGGCGAGTCGTACCATGCGCGCGCCTGCTGCCTATCGGGAAATTCGATGATTATGAGATAGCCCGGCCAGGTGTTTTCAACGACTTCCACCTCGCCTCCGTGCACCACGAAGCGGCCGCCAAACGGTTCCAGCGTGGCATCGATCTTGTGCAGGTACTCGACGATCTGCGGTCCCGGCGTGACCTGGCGCATATGGGCGACGGCGTAGGCGGTCATGGCGTAACTCCTTGTGGTCGAAGGCCGGACAACCGGCTTGATGGGAGCAGTTTGCCGAGACGTCGCGCACAGGTCGATTACCCCCGAGGTAATGACACTGAATACAAAACCGACGCGCCGCTGCCGTCAGCGGAAAGATATTTCCGCCTGGCACCGATGATTTCCACCCACCTGCGCTGTCCTTATCGATGAGCGCGCCTGGATGGTCCGGCGGCCGGGAATAGAGAGGTGATCCATGGGATCGTTGCAAAATCAGAATGTCGTCGTCGTCGGAGGCAGCCGTGGTGTCGGCCGCTCCATCGCGGAGGCCGCCCTCAAGGAGAAAGCGACGGTGCTGGCCGTCGCCCGCGGAAAACAGGCCCTGGCGCAATTTGCCTGGGAGGTCTCGGGCGTGAAGACGCTCGCGGCCGATGCTACGATGGACTCCGCCCCGGATAAGGTCTTCGCCGCGCTTGAGCCGGACGTACTGGTGATCTGCGCAGGTGCGCTGGCGCCTTCTGCGCCGGTGCATGAACAGAACTGGAAGGCGTTCTCGGCAAATTGGGACACGGACGTCAAGGCGTCGTTCCTGTTTTGCCGGGCCGCTCTGCGGCGTCCGCTCAAGCCGGGGACCCGGATCGTTCTGATCTCCAGCGGCGCGGCCTTGACCGGCGGACCACCGAACGCCGGCGGCTATGCTGGCGCAAAACGCATGCAGATGTTCCTGGCCGGTCATAGCCAGAAGGAGGCCGACCGGCTTGGCCTCGGCCTGCGCTTCATGGCGCTCGCGCCGATGCGCATCATGCCGGAAACCGGCGTGGGCAAAGCCGGCGTCGACAGCATAGCGGCCTATATGGGCATCCAGCCGGCGGACTTCATCGCCGCCATGACCGACATGCAAACGCCGGCCGATGTCGGACGGGCGGTGGTCGCACTCGCCACCGGCCAGCCGCAAGGCAGTTCCTTCATGGTGAGCGGTAGCGGGCTTGCCCCGGCCGCCTGAGGGGCGCGTAATGCAACGCTCGCTCGTAACCGCACAAGCCACATGACAGACGCTCAACCACCTCTGGAACCATCACGCCAGCCGATCCTCGATCGGCTGGCCTTCGAGAAGGTCACGGCCGCGCATCGCCGCGAGCTCAAGCTGCATTGTTATCGCATGATGGGTTCGCTGCACGAGGCCGACGACCTCGTCCAGGACACGTTGCTTCGCGCCTGGCGCGCAAGATCGGAGTTCGACGGGCGAGGTTCGGTTCGCGGTTGGCTCTACATGATCGCGACCAACGCTTGCCTCAACGCCATCAAGGCGAGGTCGAGGGCGCGTCGCATTCTCCGGGAACCCGGACGGCCGCCCTCGCACGGGGCGGCCATAGGCGGGCCGGTAGCCGACATCGCCTGGCTGGAGCCCTACCCCGACGCCGAGCTTCCAGACGTTGCCGGCAGCGAGCCAGGTCCGGAAGCCCGTTACGAGAGCCGCGAGGCCGTCCAGCTCGCCTTCGTCGCGGCGATCCAGGATCTGCCGCCCAGGCAGCGCGCCGCGCTGCTGCTTGCCGACGTCCTCGGATGGTCGGCTGTCGAGACGGCGCGTTTGCTGGGCGGATCGACGGCTTCGATCAACAGCGCGTTGCAACGGGCCCGCGCAACGCTGGCGGCGCGCTATCCTCAGGGACGGCCGGCCAGCCGATCACGGCCCAGCCCCGAAGAAGGCCTGCTGCTCGAACGCTACATGCAGGCCTGGCAGGCCGCCAATCTCGACAGCTTGATCGAGCTGCTGCGTGAGGACGCCATCTACACCATGCCGCCTTGGCGTGAATGGTATCAAGGCCGCGAAGCGATCCGCGGTTTCTTCGAGACCGTCTGGCCTAAGTTTGGCGGCTTCCGCACACTGGCCACCCGCGCCAATGCCCAGCCGGCGGTCGGGGTTTATTCCCGCAGCCACGACGGCCCTGAATGGCGGGCCCATTCCCTGCATGTGTTCGACGCAGCCGAGGGCGGGATCGCTTCCTTGACGATCTTCATAGGGCCGCTCGGGCCATCTCTGTTCCCGGCCTTCGGCCTGCCACCAGCCTAGCTTACCCCTGGGCCAGCCTTATCGGTCAAGTTCCGGGAAATAGGGGTCCGAGAAAAACCTTCGGTCGCGCTCACCTTGCAGGCAGTCGATCGGTGCGTCGATGCGGATCGTCCTCGGATCCACCTTGGGATACTCGATGCCGCTGACCTCGAGGATCAGTTTGCGGCGAGTGGCGGTGGCGAATTCGGAAGCAGCATAGATCGGCAGCACGAACGAGCCCGGCCCGCCGGTAACGCATTCGGCATAATACCGGTCGAGATGGCTGAAGGTGGGTGACGGGCTGACCAGGATCGGCAGCCCGTTGATGACGATGCCCTTCGCCAGTGCCGCATCGCGTGCCGTTGTGACCGGCAAGCCGGTGTTGTTTGGGCCGTCCCCCGAGACGTCGATGACGCGGCGTTTGCCGGTGAAGGCCGTGCCGTCGAAAAGCTCGGCGCCGAAAGCCACAGCACCGGAAATCGAGGTGCCGCGAAAGCTCCTGAACGGGCGGGCCGCGATCTTGTCGGCGAAAGCGTTGGCGCTCTCCTTGCTGTCGACGACCTGCCAGGCAATGACCGCATCGTCGCGGATGGTGCCGGCCCATTCAAAATAGGCGATGGCGATGCGGCCGAAGGTGCCGGCACGCACGGCGTTGATGAAGTCGGGGTGGCGCAGCGCCGCGACATAGCCGGCGCGCTGCAGGGCAAACTCCCTTTCATCCATCGACTGCGAGATGTCGACGGCCAGCACCAGCTCGACATCGACGGCAATTGCATTGGCCGGCGCGGCCGCAGGTGCCGCCGGGGTGCAGGCAAGGCAGGCGAGCAGGGCGAGTGCGTCAAGCATGGCCGATCGGAACGTTCCCATCTGAAACGATCGCGACAGTTTTTCGCCGCGATCGCGGCGAAATAAAGCTTGCCTTCTATTTCTTTCGGCCGGTCGAGGCGATCGCCGGGGGCGGTTCGATGGCACCTGCCCTGATACGGGCCGGCTTGAGTGGCGGTTGGCCGGCATCCTTGACGATGGTCAACGCCCGCCGGAAAAAGCGGGCATTGTGCTGGCCGCGGCCGATATTGAGGATCGCGGCGTCGGGAAGGCGCTTCTCCAGCATCGACAGCACTTGCCTCAGCGTTGGGCCGTCGAACGCGTCCAGCGCCTCGTCGATGATCACCCATTTCGGCCGTCGCAAGGCCAGCCTGGCAAAGGCCAGCAGACGCTGCTCGTCGTCGCTGAGCTCACGCTCCCAGCGCGCCGAGCGATCGAGCGAGGACGACAGGCGTTGCAGCCCGACATCGGCCAGCACCTCCGAGATCTCGGCATCGCTCGCCTCCGCCGCGCCGTCTGAATGGTTGAGCACCTCGCGCAGCTTGCCGAGCGGGAAATAGGGGGTACGCGGAACAAAGATCGGCGCTTCTCCGGCCGGCATGCCGATCCGTCCGCTGCCCCATGGCCACAGACCGGCAATGGCCCGGAAGAACAGCGTCTTGCCGGCGCCCGGATCTCCGGTGATCATGACCCGGTCGCCGGCGCGGATTTCGACATGCGGCTCGGCAAGCTTGGTGCATCCCTCCGGCGAGGCGACCTCGAGTTTCTCGAAGGTCAGGCTGCCGTCCGGGTTTTCGCCGAACGAAATGCGCCTTTCCGTATGGTGCAGCGCGTCGGTGTCGGCAAGCGCGATGCGGAAGTCGGCGACCCGCATCAGCGTAGCGCGCCAATCGGCGATGCCGCCGATATTGTTGATGAACCAGCGCAGCGAGGAATGAACCTGGTTGAAAGCGCCGACTGCCATCATCAAGCCGCCAAAGCTGATATCGCCGGCGAAATAGACCGGTGAGGCGACCAGGATCGGCGCGACGACAGTGATCCAGCCATAGGTGTCGGTAACCCAGGAAAGATTGATCTGGGCGCTGTAGATGCGCCGCATGGCGCCCAGCACCATGCCGAGATCGAATTCGAGCCGACGCCTGGCATCGGCCTCGCCATGCGCGAGCGCGATGGCATCGACATTCTCGTTGACGCGAACCACCGAGGAGCGCAGCTCCGCTTCACGCGTATAGCGATCGTTGTTGAAGCGGATCAACGGTCGCCCGACCAGCCAGCTCAACCAGGAGGCGGTGCCGGCATAAAGGATCGCCGCCCAGACCATGTAGCCGGGTATGGCCAGCGAATGGCCGCCTATGTGGAAGACGAAGCCGGAGGACAGCGACCACAGGACCCCAACGAACGAGGCAAGCAGGATGCAGGACTGCAGCAGGCCGATGCCAAGACCGGTGGAAAGATCGGAGAGATGCCCGGCATCCTGCTGCAGGCGCTGGTCGGGATTGACGCCGATGGCGCCGGCATGGGTCAGCCGGAAGGCACGCGCCGGCCGCATCCATTCGTCGATCAGGTCGAGCGTCAGCGCCTCGCGCAGCTTCAGGCGGAGCATCTGGTCGAGCCAGGTCTGGCCGACATTGAGCACCACAAGCCCGCCGGCGATGCCGGCAAAGACCAGAAGCTGATGCAGGAAAGCCGGCATGTCGCGCCGCGCCAGCGCGTCGTAGAAAGGCTGGTTCCAGCGATTGAGCAGAACCTGCCCGATCGAGCTCGCCACGATGACGGCGACGATGCCGATCGCTGCCCAAAGCAATTGTTTTCGCACTGGCGAGCTGGTCAGTGCCAATTTGATTGTTGCCAGCTGCTCACGCAGGCTGCTGGCCTCGATCGACGTGGCAAGCTTCTGGGCGCTGGCCTCGACATCCGGAAGATCAGCCATGAGTGGATCCTTGCATTCGGAAGCGATGCTGAAACCCGGTCATAGAATCGACCGCGTATGCCTTCAATCGGGCAGCCAACCCGTCCGCGGCAGACAATGCATGTCGCGCAAAAGTGTGCAGCGGTTTTGCGATAACGACATGCATAAAACAACAACCTAAAGCGCGTCGTACGAGGCCGGTCTAATGCGACGCGCTTTTGGTGAGAAAAAGCCTGCGTCGGATCACGAACGCGTCATCCTGGCGGCGCCGGACGTTCGGCCCGCGACAGCCCGGCCAAGCGTCGGCGCGCCATGCGGCGAGAGAACCGGCACGAAGACGCGGCGGGACGCGCGCTGGGCAACCGGCACGCCTTGATACAGCCGCTTCTGCGCCTCGACGACAATAACGCCCGAAAAGATCGGCCAGAAGCGCCGGCCGGCGCGTTCCAGCACATTATGGAACTGCATCATGAAACGTCGCGGCGACGGCGGGAAGAACAGCGCATCGGACCACGCCGCCGGCGTGAAATTCGCTTCGCGCAGCAATTCGGTCAGCTGGCCGCGCGAGAACGGCCGGCCATTGCCGAAAGGCGTATGCTCGAAGCGTGCCCAGACGCCGCGCCGGTTCGGCACGACGATGACGACACGGCCGGCCGGCGACAGCACCCGCCAGATCTCGTTCAGCGTCTCGCGTGGGTTCTCGACATGTTCGAGCGAATGGACGAGCAGCATGCGGTCGATGCAGGAATCAACCAGCGGCAGTTCCTCGTCGAAGACCAGGGCGGTCGCCGTCGGCCCGGTCGCCGGCCAGACCACCGCGCCCTGCGTTGCCGGCATGAAGGCAAAGACGCGCTCGGCATCGCTGCCGAAGCGCTCCAGCCACGGCAAGGTGTAGCCGAGGCCGACCAGCCGCTCGTTGGGCACGACGGCCCATATCGAGGACAGCGCCATGGTGATCGAGCGTTCGGCCAGGCGGCCGAGCGTGGTCGAATAAAACGAACGGAGATCGACAATGTCTGAATGCATGCGCGGAACGGTAGCTTCGAAGCAGTCCAAGTTCAACAAAGGCAGATGACATCGGCTGGCAGGCGCCCTATGTCTGCGGCAACAAAGGGAGAGATGCGATGCCGGTCGAGATCGAACAATTCATGTGCCGCAGCGACAATTTCGGCGTGCTGGTGCACGACCCGAAAAGCGGCCAGACGGCGCTCATCGATGCGCCCGAGGAGGCGCCCATCCTGGCGGCGATCAAGCGCACCGGCTGGACCCCGACGATGATCCTGACCACTCACCACCATCTCGACCACGTCGAGGCCAATCTGGCGCTGAAGGAGCGTTTCAAGCTGCGCATTGTCGGGCCGGAAGCCGAAAAGGCAAAGATTCCCGGCATCGACGAAACTGTCGAGCAAGGCTCGGTCGTCCATCTCGGCGACGAGCGGATCGAGGTCATCGCCACACCCGGCCATACCGCCGGCCATGTCACCTATCATCTGCCGGCGTCGAAAGTGGCTTTCGCCGCCGACACACTGTTTGCGCTCGGCTGTGGGCGGCTGCTCGAATGCAAGCCGCCGGTGATGTACGAATCCCTGAAGAAGCTCGCGGCGCTGCCGGCCGAGACGGTCGTCTATTGCGGCCATGAGTATACGCTGGCCAATGCCCGTTTCGCGCTCACCGTCGACCCGACCAATTCGGCGCTGAAAGAGCGCGCCGCCAAGGTCGAGGCGCTGCGTGCCGACGGCAAACCGACGCTGCCGACGACCATCGGCGAGGAACTGTCGACCAATCCGTTCCTGCGCTGGCACGATCCGGCGATCCGCAGGCATCTCGGCCTGGAGAAGGCCTCCGACGCCGAAGTGTTCGCCGAGATCCGCAAGCGCAAGGACAATTTCTGAGCGGCGCCAGGAGCTAGGGTCATGACCAGTTCCGCCGAAATCATCGCCCTGCTCGGCCTGAAGCCGCATCCGGAAGGCGGCTGGTATGCCGAGACCTTTCGCGACGGCGCGGCAGGCACGCGCGGCCATTCGACGGCGATCTATTTCCTCCTCAACAAGGACCAATTGTCGGCCTGGCACCGAGTCAAGGACGCGGCCGAGGTCTGGCATTTCTATGACGGTGCGCCGCTGGCGCTGTCGATACATCGAGAAGGCGGTCCCGTTATCGAGGAGATCCTCGGTACGGCGCTTGCCGCGGGCGAGCGGCCGCAGATCGTCGTGCCGGCAGGCTGGTGGCAGTCGGCACGCAGCCTCGGCGAATGGACCCTGGTCGGCTGCACCGTGGCGCCGGGTTTCGATTTCTCCGCCTTCGAACTCGCCAAACCAGGCTGGCTGCCGGGAACGCCCTAGGCACCTAGCCCAGCAGCAAACCCAGCGTGATCGCCAGCTGGCCGACGTAATACAGCGCCCAGACCCCATGGCGCACCCAAATGCGGTGCGCCGAGATGGCGGGCAGCAGGAACTTTTCCGCGGCGTGCAGCCCGTCGGACAGCATGAGCAGGATGACGCCGCCGACGACCCAGACGCTGTTCAGGGTGAGCGCCGCAATGCCCATGCCAAGCAGCGCCGCGGCATGGATGCCAATCGGCAAACGCAAGGCCGGGCCGATGCGGCGCCAGAGCGCGAAAATCATCGCCAGCGCCAACACGGCCATCGCCAGGGCAATAATTCCTCGCCACGGTTCGGCCGAGAGCAGCCCGAGGCCGCTGCCGGCGCGCAGGAACAGCACGACGTAAAGCACATGCGCGGCAAGAAAACTGGCTGTGCCGCCAAGAAATGCCTTCTCGCCGTCGCGCGACAGGAAGGCGTCGCCGACGGCGCTGAGCGCCAGCGCGGCGACGAGCAGCCATGGGCCGCCCTGCTGCGCGACCAGCACCGCCAGCATCGCCATCGCCAATGTCCTTGCCGCCGACCGCGAAAGGCGCGGCGGCATGCCGAGGCTGAACGCGTAAATCACCGCCGCCGCCAGCGAAAACAGCAGCGTCGCATTGGCATTGGCACCGATGCCGCCGGAAAACGGCATCATGCGTTTGCCTCGCTCGCGGCCCTCTTGCGCAGGAACAGCGATTTCGCCGCCAGTGCCGCGCCGCCGGTGATCAGCACGCAGGCGGCGAGGATGCGCCATGACGGCTCGGCGAAGCCGGCTGATATCAGCACCAGCGTCGACAGCAGCGGTGCGGCATAGCTCGCCGCCCCCAGCACCTGGATGTTGCCGCGCTTGACGCCGATGTCCCAGGCATAGAACGCCGCCCCCACCGGCATTAGACCGAGGCCGAGCACGGCCAGCCACTGGCCGGCGCCGTTGGGCAGCACCGTTTCTTCCAGCAACAGATGGCAGACCAGCGAAAGTGCCGCGGTGGCGGCGCAGAACCAGGTGACGATGCTGGTCGGCACCGACGGGAAGCGCCGCGACAACAGCGAATAGGACGACCACAGCACCGCGCAGACGCCGGCCATTGCATAGCCGAAGGCATAACGCGCATCGAAGGCAAGCCCGCCGCCCTTGGTGACGATCAGGACCGTGCCGGCAAGGCCGAGCAGCGCGCCGGCGACGTGGTTCCAGGCCAGCCGCTCGCCCGGCATCAGCGCCGACCCCAGCACGATCAGCAGCGGCCACAGATAGGCGATCAGGCTGGCCTCGACGGCCGGCGCATTGCGCAGCGCGGTGAAATAGAAGAAGTGGTAGCCGAACAGGCCGGCAATGCCGATCGCCCAAACCTGGCGCGGTATCTTCGCGGCGCCATCAGCTGCCGGCATGAACAGCCGGGCAACCAGCCCGACACAGGTGCCGATCGTGAAGGTGATTGCCGAAAGCAGGAACGGCGGCACGGCGCCCGAAGCATCCGTAAGCAGCGCCAGCAGCGCCCACATGGCGACCGCGGAGAAGCCGATCAGTGTTGCGCGCGCCATACCGGTCGCCCCCTGCCCATCGTTGGCGGCGCACCGTCACGCCTATTCGTTTGCTTCGAACCGCTCCGCGCTGATCGTCAACGGGCCGATTTGCGTGCTGACCGTGGCGCGGATCGGCGCATATACGCCGCTTTGGCCGACCGGTGCAAACGTCACCATGATGCGGCTGCGTTTCTTCAGGTAGTTCAGCGCCTTGCGGTTCTTGCGGTAACCGGCCACCGGCTCGAAGCCCAGCCTGCAGGTGACCGTATCGCCCTTGTAGCCGGCCACCGAGATCGACCCTTTGGACTCGTAGGTCAGTTTCAGATCGGCACGCATTTCGCCGTCATAGAGCTTCACCGTGCGCCCGCAGACCTGGTCGAGGCTGTCGGCATGGATGACGGTGGCGGCCATCGGATCGAGGACCGATACGAGATGGCTGCCGACCAGCGGTATCCAATTCTCGGGATTGCGCTTCTTCGGCTCAGGCACGACCTTGGTCGAGGTGACGACGCCGTTGGCAAACTGGATGTCGATCATCGATGCCTTCTTGCCGGACGTGTAGTCGGCGTGGAACGCTTGCGGCTGCAACTGCTTGCCCGAAATCTTGCCCTTCGACGAGATCGTGCCTCGCGTATCGTCGAACAAAGTGGCGAGCCCGGCGGCGGAAACGCTGCCCTCGATCGAATAGCTGTCACCCTCGTACTGGCTGGAGAATTTCGCCTTGGCCACGGAGAGGCCGAGGAACGACACCGAATATTCGCCCGTGAAGGATTGCGGCTCAGCGGCCGAAACCGTCGTCGAAAGCGCGACGGCCATCAGCACGACCAGGGCATGGAGGAAAGAACGAGGCATGGCGGGTCCTTGATTGTCGACCGGACGGGGCGGCTCCGGTCTGGCATGTCCCTGTGCGACCGCTTATAGGCTGAATTCCGGCCTTAATGTGAAAGGCGCCGTCGGCAGGCAACGTTGGGGCTGGTCGACAGCCAAAATAAAAAACCCGCCTCGGCGGGCGGGTCGTTGGAGCCAATTAGCACCATACCGAAATTAGTAGCATAGCTGCCGGCACAAAGCAAGAACAAAATGTGGCCACCTGGAAAATCGCTACAGGTTTGCGCAGCCCCTCATCGCCCTGCCGGGCACTTCTCCCCGTATAGGGACGGGGAGAAGGTCGCCTTGCAAAGGGTTTCGCCAATTTGCGAAGTTGCAGAAGCGCCGAGCCTGCGGCCAAGCCCCTTCTCCCCGTCACTATACGGGGAGAAGGTGCCGGCAGGCGGATGAGGGGCAGCGCCGGCATCGGTCATCTTTTGATTGATTCCCTTGGCACTAACCAACCCCAAGCTTGACGCCTCGGCGAAATGCAACTATGGAACGCTAACTTTTTCCATAAGGCCGCCTGACCGAAACCGCGCGCCACCCGGCGCGGGTCGAATGTTTGGCCAGGACCGAGAACCGAAGGTTAGAACCATGTCCCGCACCTGCGAACTCACTGCCAAGGCAGTCATGTCCGGCAACAATGTGAGCCACGCCAACAACAAGACCAAGCGTCGCTTCCTGCCCAATCTCGTCAATGTGACGCTGATCTCGGAAGCGCTGAACCAGAACGTGCGCCTGCGCATTTCGGCCAACGCGCTGCGTTCGGTCGAGCATCGCGGCGGCCTCGACGCCTTCCTGGCCAAGGCCGATGCCAAGGAATTGTCGCAGCGCGCCCGCCTGTTGAAGAAGCAGATCGCCAAGAAGCTCGCCGAGCAGCCGGCCGCCTGAGTTTTTCGGCGGCAGCCGCCTTCCAGGGCGTGGTCCGAACTCCGGATCGCGTTCCGCTGGTTCCATTACCCAGGATAAAAAAATGATTTTCCTCTCGCGGTACCTGCCCTTCGTGGCGGCCATGGCGCTCGTCGTCGTGGCCTCGAACATCCTCGTGCAGTTCCCGATGCAAGGCGCAATCGGCGGGCTGTCGCTGGCCGACATCCTGACCTGGGGCGCCTTCACCTATCCGTTCTCCTTCCTGGTCACCGATCTCGCCAACCGCCGCTATGGGCCGGCGGTGGCGCGCAGGATCGTCTTTGTCGGCTTCATGACAGCGGTGATCTGCTCGATCGTCATCCCACCGCTGCTGTTTCGCCACGGCCTGATCGAATTCGAGACCGCCGCCGACCGGCTGGTGCGCATTGCCGCGGCGTCGGGTGCCGCCTTCCTCACCGCGCAGTTGCTCGACGTCACCGTGTTCAACCGGCTGCGCCGGCAGAGCTGGTGGCGCGCACCGATCGTCGGCACGCTGGTCGGCTCCGTTTTCGATACGGTGGTGTTTTTCACCGTCGCCTTCGCGGCGGCGTTCGCCTTCGCCGGGCCCAACGACGGCTTTGCGCTGGAAACCGCGCCGCTGATGGGCGTGCTGCCGGTCGAGACGATGCGCTGGGTCTCCTGGGCGCTCGGCGATCTCAGCGTCAAGCTGATCATAGCGGTGGTGGCGCTGATCCCCTACCGGCTGCTTGCCGCCCGCTGGAGCCAGCCGGCACTGGCAGCATGATCCCGAACCAAAGGTCCGCGTTAGCGAAAAGTGGGAACCGGTTTTCGGACAAGATCATGCTCAAAGACTATCGAGCATGATCCCCTGGCTTCAACTGGACTCGGCAAAAACGCCTGACGGCGGACAGGAACTCCGCCTGAAGCGGCGCGGCGGCGAATTCTCGATCATGCTTGGCGCGAACGAGCTGATGAACAGCCGGCTCAGCGGTTCCGAAGAGGCGCTGGCGAAACTGTCCTGCCAAAGGATTGCCGGCCGCCGGACCCCAAACATCCTGATCGGCGGCCTCGGCATGGGCTTTACCTTGCGCGCGGCGCTGGCCGAGCTTGCCGACGATGCGCAGGTCACCGTTGCCGAATTGGTGCCGGCGGTCGTGGCGTGGGCGCGCGGCCTGATGGCCGAAGTTTTCGACGGTTGCCTTGACGACCGGCGTGTCGGCATTCGTGAGGCCGATGTCGGTCAGCTCATCCGATCGCAAGCTTCGGCCTGGGACGCGATCCTGCTCGATATCGACAACGGCCCCGAGGGCATCGTCTACAAGGCCAACGATGCGCTCTACAGCGCAGCCGGCCTGATCAGCGCGAGAGCAGCTCTCAAGCCCGGCGGTGTGCTGGCGGTCTGGTCGCAGGGCCCTGACGCAGGTTTCACCCGAAGGCTCAAGCAGGCCGGCTTCACGGTCGAGGAGGTCAAGGTGCGGGCTCACGGCAAGCGCGGCGCCCGGCACATCGTCTGGCTCGCGACCAAGGGGCAATAGGCCACCTCGCAATCCGGGCGGGCCTTGTGGTCGCCGCCCGCCACGCCGACGAACCTCTACTTCGCCTTCTGAAGCTCGGCGGCGAGCGCCTGCAGCAGCCCGCGTGTGCCCTCCTCGCGCCCTTGCGCTGAATCGACGCCATCGAAGAACGCACCCTGTTCGGTATAGGTCAGGCGGGTGCCCTCGCCGGAAGGTGCAAGCTCGACCGTGGTGAGCGACGCCGACAGCGGCTGCGCCCCGACCGCCATCCGGTATGAAAATACGATGCGCCGGTCAGGGACGATGTCCTGGAACTGCGCATCGAGCCTGATCTCCGGGCCGCCCTGGTAGCTGAACCGCGAAACCTCGCTGCCGCCGACACGGAAATCGAAAGTGAATTCGGCGATGGTGAAGCCGTCGCCTTCGACGCGCCAACGCCGCACCGTCGCCTTGTCGGCAAAGGCGAGGAAGACGCGTTCGCGCGATTGCGGGTAGGTCCGCTCGATCGTGAAGCTTGAATGGATGACGGACTGGTCGTTCACGGGGGCAATCTGGTTCATTTCTTTTCGTCCTTTTCCTGGTCGTGGGGTGTTGCGTCCGGTTGGTCAGTCTCCGCCAGGATCTGGCCGAGACGGTCGAGCTGGCGTTCGGCCGGTGTACGGCGCGCGGCGATCCAGTCGGCGAGCGGGGCTAGCCCGCCGGGCTCGATCCGGCAGGTGCGCACGCGTCCGACCTTCTCGCTGCGGATCAGCCCGCACGCTTCCAGCGCCTGGAGATGCTGGAGTACGGCAGCGAAGGTCATGCCGAACGGCTCCGCCAACTGGCTGACGGTGGCTGGCCCGCGGCTCAGCCTTTCCAGGATTGCCCGGCGCGTCGGCTCGGCAAGAGCCCGCAGGATGCTGTCGATCCCGGAATACTTAAGCATGGACTTGAGTATTTCGCCGATGACGCAAATTGTCAAGTCACGACTAAAGTATTTTTTCGGATGGTGAGAGCCGGCTGGAAAACCCGCGACGCGGGTCATTGCCAGGGGAAATTGCCTGCGCTGCAAAACGGCGCGGAAACGCCAGCGATGCTGTCAGCCAGCAGGCCGGTCGCGCGTCAATCCTCGTGCAGCACAAATTCCAGGTAAAGATTGCGCTGCAGGATCGAGTGGTTGTCGTCGGACATCAGCGCCACGATCAGCGCGCCATCGTCGCGGGTCCAGACGTCGAGCGCTTCCATGTTGTCGATCTGGTAGCCCATGTCGGCTTCGAGCAGCACCGGCCCGTCGGCGACGGCGCCCTTCTCGACGCTTTCGCCATAGATGCGCCGCAGCCGCATCTTGACGCCGCCGGCCATCGAAAAACTGCGCTCCAGAAGCAACAGGTCGCCGTCCGGCAGGAAGGCGCCGTCGGTGATGTCGAAATCGCCATTGCGCTTGACGGTGAAGACGCCCTTGTGCGGCCCTTCGATGATCGCGGCAAAGATGTTGCCGGCCTTGTCGAGGCTCTTTTCCGACACCACGACCAGTCCGCCCGCGTGCTGCCCGTTGGGGTTGGCGCGGGTGACGGTCTCAAAGCCGCGATTGCGGCGAAGTTCCCAGGCTGGAATCAGGAAGTCCAATTGCCTGAACGGCGCCTTCATGCCGTCCAGATCGATCTTGAACTCTGCGATACGGTGATCGCCCTCGAAACCGACCGTGGCAATGCCGTCCTTCACCGCGAGGCCTTCGGCATCGACCGCCCATTTCTCGTCGATCGGCTGACCGGCCGAATCGACCATCTGCTGCATGCGAAAATTCTGGATGCCGGAAGGCCGCTTCTCGGCATCGTGGACGAGGGTGCCGAAGAACCAGAAGCCGGTGTCGGCGACGCCGATGAAATCGCTGCCGGGCTCGAGGAACCGAAGTGCCGACAGCGCGCCGAAATCGCGCGTCGACGAGGTCATTTCGAGCCCGCCGATGAATTCGAGCGGCCCGAACTGTTTGTCCGGCCGGCCGATGTGGAATTCGCTGATCGGCCGTGCCGTGATTTCGGCCGGCTCGACCGAGGCCGGGCCGGCAGCGACAGCTGGCGCCAAACTGATGCCTAACAACGCAATGGCGGCCAAAAGCTTCTGCCAAAAGCCGCCGCGGGAAAAAATCATCCGGCGCGCCGCATGCCGCCGCGCCGCGTGTCGCGCACGGTTTCCTCGGCGAACAGCGAGGCCAGCTGCTCGGTCATGGCGCCGGCCAGTTCTTCGGCATCGACGATGGTGACGGCGCGGCGATAGTAGCGGGTGACGTCGTGGCCGATGCCGATGGCCAAAAGCTCGACCGGCGAGCGCGTCTCGATGAGTTCGATGATGGCCCGCAGATGCCGCTCGAGATAATTGCCGGGGTTGACCGACAGCGTCGAATCGTCGACCGGCGCGCCGTCGGAGATCATCATCAGGATCTTGCGCTGCTCCGGCCGCGCGATCAGCCGGTTGTGCGCCCACAGCAGCGCCTCGCCGTCGATGTTTTCCTTGAGCAGGCCCTCGCGCATCATCAGGCCGAGATTGCGGCGCGCCCGCCGCCACGGATGGTCGGCGGATTTGTATATGATGTGGCGCAGATCGTTGAGCCGGCCGGGGTTCGGCGGCTTGCCTTCCTTCAGCCATTTCTCGCGCGCCTGTCCGCCCTTCCAGGCGCGGGTGGTGAAGCCGAGGATTTCGACCGAGACGCCGCAGCGTTCCAGCGTGCGCGCCAGGATGTCGGCGCAGGTCGCGGCGACGGTGATCGGCCGGCCGCGCATCGAACCCGAATTGTCGAGCACCAGCGACACCACCGTGTCGCGGAATTTGGTATCACGCTCCTGTTTGAAGGACAGCGGCTGCATCGGGTCGATGACGACGCGCACCAGCCGTGCCGGATCGAGATAGCCTTCTTCGAGGTCGAAATCCCAGGAGCGGTTCTGCTGCGCCATCAGGCGGCGCTGCAGCCGGTTGGCCAGCCGCCCGACGACGCCGGAAAGGTTGGCGAGCTGCTTGTCGAGGAAGGCGCGCAGCCGGTCGAGCTCCTCCTCCTCGCACAGTTCCTCCGCACCTACGGTCTCGTCGAAGGCGGTCGTGAAGACCTTGTAGTCGATCTCTTTCGGCAGATTGGTGAAGGGATTGTCGTTGCGGCGCGCCTCGCCGGGCGTCTCCGCATCGGCGTCGTCATCGTCGGAGAGATCCTCGGCGGTGGCGTCGGAGGCTTCCGTCTCGGCCGATTGCTCGTCGTCCGACGATGCCTCGGTATCCTCGGATTGCGACTGCTCGGAGCCCGAATCGTCTTCGCCGCCCTCCTCGCTCTGCTCCTCGCCTTGCGGCTGGTTTTCGTCGTTGTCCTCGGAGTCTTCCGTCTCCTGGTCATCGCCGAGCTCCTCGGCCATTTCCATGGAGGCGAGCATCTCGCGCACGACGCGGGCGAACGCCTGCTGGTCGTCGAGCTTTGCCGACAGCCCGTCCAGATCGGCACTGGCTTTTTCCTCGACCCAGGGGCGCCAGAGATCGACCAGCCGTTCGCCGCTCTTCGGCACAGTGCGGCCGGTCAGCTTTTCGCGCACCATCAGCGCCAGCGCTTCCTCGATCGGCGCGTCGGCCTTGTCCTTGACGTCGACGAGGTTGGCCCTGGCGTATTTGTCCTCGAGCATCGAGCCGATATTGTCGGCGACGCCCTGCATGGCGCGGCTGCCGATCGCCTCCACCCGGGCCTGCTCTACCGCGTCATAGATGGCGCGGGCCTGTTTGCCTTCCGGGGCCAGCCTGGTGTGGATGCGCGCATCGTGGCAGGCGCGCTTCAGCGCCATGGAATCGCCGAGCCCGCGGGTGATGGCGATGTCCGCCTTCGATGCCTTCTTCGGCAGTTCCGGCAGCCGGGCGCGGCTGCCGGCCAGTGCCGGCCGATCCTTGGCGAAGCCGACCTCGAGATCCTTGTCGCCGGCGATGGCGCGCATGCAGACGGTAACCGCGCGCTTGAAGCTGTCGTTCTCAGCGCCGGTCTTGGATTTGTTTCGCGTATTGTCGCCCGGACCCGCCATCGAGACTCTGCTTAGCCCAGCACCACATTGGCAGCCGATTCCGGCAGATCCTCGCCAAAGGCGCGTTGGTAGAACTCGGCCACCAGCGAGCGTTCGAGCTCGTCGCATTTGTTGAGGAAGGTCAGCCGGAACGCCATGCCGATATTGCCGAAGATCTCGGCATTCTCGGCCCAGGTGATAACCGTACGCGGGCTCATCACCGTCGACAGATCGCCGTTGATGAAGGCCGAGCGCGTCATGTCGGCGACACGCACCATCTTGTTGACGATCTCCTTGCCCTTGCCGTCGCGGTAATGCTTGGCCTTGGCCAGCACGATGTTCACTTCATTGTCGTGCGGCAGGTAGTTCAGCGTGGTGACGATCGACCAGCGGTCCATCTGCGCCTGGTTGATCTGCTGGGTGCCGTGGTAGAGGCCGGTGGTGTCGCCCAGCCCGACCGTGTTGGCGGTCGAGAACAGCCGGAAGGCCGGATGCGGGCGGATGACCCGGCTCTGGTCGAGCAGCGTCAGCCGGCCCGACGATTCCAGCACGCGCTGGATGACGAACATCACGTCCGGACGGCCGGCATCGTACTCGTCGAAGCACAGCGCGACATTGTGCTGATAGGCCCAGGGCAGGATGCCGTCGCGGAATTCGGTGATCTGCAGCCCGTCCTTGACGACGATGGCGTCCTTGCCGACGAGATCGATGCGGCTGACATGGCTGTCGAGGTTGACGCGCACGCAAGGCCAGTTGAGGCGGGCGGCGACCTGTTCGATATGCGTCGACTTGCCGGTGCCGTGGTAACCGGACACCATGACCCGGCGGTTATAGGCAAAGCCGGCGAGGATCGCCATGGTCGTGTTCTTGTCGAACAGGTAGTCCGGGTCGATGTCGGGGACATGCTCGCTCGTCACCGCATAGGCCGGCACCACCATCTTGGAGTCGAAGCCGAATGTCTCCTTCACCGACACCGTGGTGTCGGGCAGGTTGGCGATGTCGCGATCGACCTTGTTCATCTCTATCAACGTCTCCACAAGCGAAACGCCGCGTTTCGCCGGCAATCGATTTTGTTCGGGGGCGGTCTTAGAGCCTTTTCCAACCTTATGAAAGTTGGAAAACGACACGAACCGTAAGGTCGCTCAGCACAAACCTGCCTGCTTGAGCACGCGATACGCCTGGAGCACATCGCGGAACCGGTCTTCCGAACCTCTGTCGCCGCCATTCGCATCCGGATGGTGGCGTTTCACAAGTTCCTTATAGCGCGCCTTGATATCCTTGCCAGTTGCCTTTGTATCAAGGCCAAGCGTTTCCAGTGCCTTGGCCTCAAGCGGCTTGGCCTTGCGCTCGCGTGCTTCGCGCGGGTCCTTCGGGCCTTTGAACAGGTCGAACGGATCGCGCATGCGATTGTAGTAGCCGGCGCGGCCGGAGCGCGCCTGGGCAAAGTCCGGCGAGGAGCGGGTCGATGCGCCGTTGACGCCCATTTTCCAGGTCGGCCGGTGGCCGGTCATGGCTTCCTTCTGGAAGCGGGCGATCTCGGTGTCGGGAACGCCCGAGAAATAATTGAAGCCCTTGTTGTACTCGCGCACATGGTCGAAGCAGAACTGGAAATACTCGCCTTCCTTCATCCGTCCGACCGGGGCACGGTGGGTACCGGCCTCCTTGCAGCCATCCCACTGGCAGATCGGCGAACGCGACTTCAGCTCCGCGTCCTTCTCCGGGCGGATGCGAATCTTTTCGAAATATTTTGGGTACGGCTTCATCTCACCCATTTATGGGCTGTTCGCGCATGCGAAACAAGAATTGACATTTTCGCGATGATCGCCCTAACCGCTGAATCGCGGCATAAAACCGGCGAATTGCGAATTTTGTGCGATGACATAGATGTGGTGAAGGGAAGCGGCGATGTCCATACAGGCAACGATGGAAGATAAGCTGAAAAAGGCGTTTTCGCCGGAACGGCTGGACGTCATCAACGAAAGCCATCTCCATGCCGGGCATCATCATGTGGATTCCGGCCATCACGCCACCTTCGACGGCGCCGGCGAGACGCATTTCCGCGTCCGCATCGTCGCGCCAGCCTTTGCCGGCATGAGCCGCGTCGAACGTCACCGCGCCATCAACACATTGCTGGCCGAGGAATTGAAATCCGGCGTGCATGCCCTGGCGATCGAGCCGGCAGCGCCCGGCGAAAAGACCCGCTGGTAGATTTCAGCCGAGGCTCGCCCTCAGGAAAGCCATCACCGCTGCGGTCAATGCATCGCCCTCGGTGCCGAAGTCGCGATTGATCGACATGTGCGAATAGGCGCCGCCGTCGAACAGCGTGACCCTGGTTCCGGTGGCGCGCAGACGCCCGGCGAAGGCCTGCGCGTCCGCCGCGCGGGCTTTCGCCCGCGAATGGGCGATGAAGGTCGGCGGGTGCTTGCGGCCTTCCACATAGGTGACAGGCGACAGCGCGCGCCACTGTGCCGGATCGGGAAAGGCGCGGGCATAGACCCCTGCCATGCCGCCGCTTCTGGCCAGCGCCTCCAGATCGTAGGCCCTGGTGTCGTCGAGAACCAGCGCTGCGACGCCGGGCAGGCCGCCGCGCAGCCCGGTCAATGCGACGAGATGGCAGCCGGCCGAATGGCCCATGGCGACGATCCGGTCCGGATCGCCGCCATGCCTGGCGATGTTGGCGCGGACGTAACGATAGGCCAGTTCGACATCTGCCGCCTGGGTGGCGACGTCGGCCTTGGGCAGCATCCGGTAGTCGATCGAGACGAAGCCGAAGCCATTGTCGAGCAGGAATTGCGGCTTGGCATTGACGTTGCCGCGGTTGCCGACTCGCCAGGCGCCGCCATGGACGAAAAAGACGACCGGCAGGCCGCTTGCGCCGTCGCGGGAATAAATGTCGAGCTTGGCCGGCCCATAGTCGAAGGTTTCGGGCGACGGCGAACGCAGCCGCAATGCCGCCGCAGCCTGTCCCGGCAGCAGCGCCGCCATCGACGCCAGAAGCAGGCTTCGCCGATCGATCTTCATCAACGCCTGACTGCCCACGGCTGCCACAAGGTGCGCACTGTCATTCTCCAAGCATCGCCGGCTTGATCCTCAGCCGCGCGATACGGTTCTTGTCGCGCTTCATGACGACGAAGCGCTTGCCGTGAAACGTAAAGGCCTGCTTTTCGTCCGGGATCGACTGCGCCTCGTGGATGACAAGGCCGGCGATGGTGGTGGCTTCCTCGTCCGGCAGGTTCCAGTCGAGCGCCCGATTAAGGTCGCGGATCGGCACCGTGCCGTCGACGACGACGGAGCCGTCGGCCTCCTGTTTGACGCCCTGGATGTCGATGTCGTGCTCGTCGGCGATCTCGCCGACGATCTCCTCGATGATGTCTTCCAGCGTCACCAGCCCTTCAACCTCGCCATATTCGTCGACGACGATGGCGAAATGCGCCTTGCGGCGCAGGAAGGCATTGAGCTGCTCCTGAAGCGTCGTGGTGTCGGGCACGAACCACGGTTTCGACGCGATCTTCATCACGTCGATCCTGGAAAAATCGTTGCCGACCTCGTTCAGCGCGCGCAGCAGATCCTTCGCGTGCAGCACGCCGACAATGTTGTCGAGCGAACCCTTCCACAACGGCATGCGGGTGTGCGGGCTCTGCAGGATCTCGCGAACCACCGCTTCGGGCGGGTCGTCGGCGTTGACGGAGCGCATATTGGTGCGGTGGACCATGACGTCCGACACTTCGAGCTCCTCGAGGTCGAACAGGCCGCCGATGCGGGCGCGGTCCTCGCGCACCACCTGGCCGTCGCGGCGGAAATCGTCGACGGCGCCGCGCAGTTCCTCGCGCGCAGAGCGCTGCGGCTCCATGCGTTGCAGCTCGTAGCCGAAGGCGGCGAGCAGGCGCCGGCGCAAGACGAAGCCCAGCACGCCGAGGCCGGCGAGCACGGCAGCCGCGATCCAGCCGGCCTGGCTCATCCCGGCCGGCTTTCCTGCCGACCCGGATGGTTCTCCCGGAGGAACGCCAGCACTTCCGAGGCCGGCACATCCCTGGCGATGAAGGCCTGGCCGACGCCGCGCGTCAGGATGAAGGTCAGCGCGCCGCGCGACACCTTCTTGTCCTGGGTGATGAAGGAGGACAGCGTCTCGGCGTCGGGCAGTTCGCCTGGAACGTCGGCCATGCGCCAGGGCAGACCGACGGCGCGAAGATGCGCCTCGACACGCGCCGCGTCGTCGGGGCTCGCCAAATTGAGCCTTGACGAAAAGCGGTGCGCCAGCGCCATGCCGATGGCGACGCCCTCGCCATGCACGAGCCTTGCGCCGTCATAGCCGGTCGCCGCCTCCAGCGCATGACCGAAGGTGTGGCCGAGATTGAGCAACGCGCGGTCGCCGGTCTCGAACTCGTCGCGGGCAACGACGTCGGCCTTGGCACGACAGGCCTCGGCGATGGCCGCAGCCCGCTCCGGCCCGCCGGCAAACACTTGACGCCAGTTTTCTTCCAGCCAGGCGAAAAACTCGGGCCGGTCGATCAGCCCGTATTTGGCCAGTTCGGCATAGCCGGCGCGAAACTCGCGGATCGGCAGCGTGTCGAGCACTTCGGTGTCGGCCAGCACCAGCTTCGGCTGGTGGAATACCCCGACCAGGTTCTTGCCGCGCTTGCTGTTGATGCCGGTCTTGCCGCCGACGGAGGAATCGACCTGCGCCAGCAGCGAGGTCGGAACCTGCACGAAGTTCATGCCGCGCCGCGCGATGCCGGCGGCAAAGCCGGCGAGGTCGCCGACGACGCCGCCGCCGAGCGCGATGACGACGTCGCCGCGCTCCAGCTTGGCGGCCAGCACGCCGTCGACCACCTCTTCGAGATGCGCAAAGCTCTTGGTCTTTTCGCCTGGCGGCAACGTGATGACGGCATGCTGGATGCCACCGCTTGCCAGGCCGGCCGCAAGCGTCGCGAGATGCGCGGCCGCGACGTTTTCGTCGGTGACGACCGCCGCCCGCGTCCCCGGCAGACGGCGCGAAATCTCGGCGCCGGCGCGTGACAGCAGGCCGGGACCGATCAAAATATCGTAGGCACGCTCGCCAAGCCCGACTTCGACAGAGACCGTTGCATCAGCGCTCACGACCGCACCTCGTCAATATCGGCAACGCCGAGATGGCCGCGCAGCGCGTCCACCACTTCGGCGGCAATGATCTCCTTGCGGTCGTCGCGGGTCGGCACGATGACATCGGCCGCGGCATAAACCGGGTAGCGTTCCGCCATCAGCCGTTCAAGCACGGCGCGCGGATCGGCGCTTTTCAGCAGCGGCCGGTTCTGTTTCTTGGAAACGCGCTCCATTAACAGGTCGATCTCGGCCTTCAGCCAAACCGAAACGCCATGGCTGGCGATCGCCTCGCGCGTCTGCGCGTTCATGAAGGCACCGCCGCCGGTCGACAGCACCTGCGGCCCGTGCTCCAGCACACGCAGGATGACGCGCTGCTCCAGTGCCCGGAACTCCGCCTCGCCATAGCGCTCGAACAGGTCCGGGACGCTCATGCGCGAGACGCTTTCGATCTCCTGGTCGCTGTCGATGAAGGGCAGTGCCAGCATCGCCGCCACCTTGCGGCCGATCGCCGTCTTGCCGGCGCCCATCAGCCCGACAAAGACGATGGAACGGCCGCCCAGCCGGCCGAGCAGCGCGGCATGGCTCTCGCCCGGAGGATTTGCTGGTAGCGCGTTCATGCTTCTAGGGCCTCTTTGGCGGCGTATCGACATCAAAAGCCTGTTTGCGTCAAGCGCGGCGCAACCGGGACTATGGGCTTCACCCTTGAATTGGCCGGATTGGCGTCTCATAAGGGCACAGGGTTGGAAATGCAGAATAAGACGACGGGCGAAAATTAATGCCAACACTGTTTCGCTTTGTCGTGACGCTCGCGATTCTGGCCGGCATTGTCTATGGCGCGATGTTCGCCTTGGTCATGTTCGTCGAGCCGAGGAAGGCGGAAATGAGCGTGCGTATCCCTCCAGAAAAGCTCAATCCCAAAAAATGAACAGCGCCGCCCGCATCGAAGCCTTCCTGGAGATGATGAGCGCCGAGCGCGGCGCGGCCGAAAACACGCTTTCCTCCTATCGCCGCGACCTCGAAGACGCTTCCGCCGGGATCGGCGGTGGGCTTGCCGCTGCCACCAGCGCCGACATCCGTGCCTATCTCGACGACATCGCCGCGCGCGGCTTTGCCGCCACCTCGCAGGCGCGCAAATTGTCGGCGATCCGGCAGTTCTTCAAGTTCCTCTACGCCGAAGGCCTGCGGGGTGACGATCCGACCGGCACGCTGGACAGTCCGAAGAAGGGCCGGCCGCTGCCTAAGACGATGAGCGAGGCCGATACCGGCCGGCTGCTCGACCGCGCGGCGCAGGAGGCGATGGACCCCTCCATGCATGACGGCGACAGGCTGGCGGCGCTGCGCCTGCACGCACTGGTCGAGGTGCTCTACGCCACCGGCTTGCGCGTTTCGGAGCTGGTCGGCCTTCCCGTGACGGTGGCACAGCGCGACGACCGCTTCTTCATGGTGCGCGGCAAGGGCAACAAGGAGCGCATGGTGCCGCTGTCGGCCAAGGCGCGCGCGGCGATGCGGACATGGCTTGCCGCACGGGCAACGGTGCCGGCTTTTGCCGACAGCCCGTTCCTGTTTCCGGCCGCCGCCGACAGCGGCTATCTCTCGAGACAGGTCTTTGCCCGCGAGCTGAAAGGGCTTGCCGCGCGGGCCGGCATTGCCACGGCGAAGATATCGCCGCATGTGCTGCGCCATGCTTTCGCCAGCCATCTGCTGCAGAACGGCGCCGATCTCAGGGCCGTGCAGCAGCTGCTCGGCCATGCCGATATTTCAACGACGCAGATATACACGCATGTGCTGGAGGAGCGGCTGGTGCGTCTGGTCAACGATCATCATCCGCTTGCCGACTAGGCGTCATATCGCTATGTGAGAACGACGCTCCACCGCGCCCAGCCTGCATTTTCGGGCTTGCGTCAGTCATTGCCTTCCGACTTGCCGGTTCGCCCAAGAATGTACAATTACCTCGATTTCGAAAAGCCTGTGCAGGATCTCGAAGGCAAGATCCTTGAGCTGAAGAAGCTTGCCGAGAACGGCGAGGCGGTCGACGTCGGCGATGAGATCGCACGTCTCGAGAAGCGCTCGCGCGATGCGCTGCGCGACGCCTACAAGGCGCTGACGCCATGGCAGAAGGTGCAGGTGGCGCGCCATCCGGACAGGCCGCATTGCATCGACTACATCAAGGGCCTGCTTACCGATTTCACGCCGCTTGCCGGCGACCGCAATTTCGGCGAGGACCAGGCGATCGTCGGCGGCTTCGCCCGCTTTCGCGGCGAGCCGGTGGCGATCATCGGCCAGGAGAAGGGTTCCGATACGGCAAGCCGGCTGAAGCATAATTTCGGCTCGGTGCGGCCGGAGGGCTACCGCAAGGCGGTGCGGCTGATGGAACTCGCCGACCGCTTCCAGATCCCGCTGCTGACGCTGGTCGACACGGCCGGCGCCTATCCCGGCGTCAACGCCGAAGAGCGCGGCCAGGCGGAAGCCATCGCCCGCTCGACCTCGGCCTGCCTTGGCCTGAAGGTGCCGTCGATCTCGGTGGTGATCGGCGAAGGCGGCTCGGGCGGCGCTATAGCGATCGCCACCGCCAACCGCGTCTACATGCTCGAACACGCCATCTATTCGGTGATCTCGCCGGAGGGCGCCGCCTCGATCCTGTGGCGCGATACCACGCGGTC
Source organism: Mesorhizobium sp. M0768 (assembly GCF_040320195.1). Lineage (NCBI taxonomy): Bacteria > Pseudomonadati > Pseudomonadota > Alphaproteobacteria > Hyphomicrobiales > Phyllobacteriaceae > Mesorhizobium > Mesorhizobium sp. M0768. The sequence continues at coordinate 181,271 of NZ_JAMYPD010000004.1, forward strand.
CAAGGATGCTGCGACCAATATGAAGATCACGGCGCAGGACCTGCTGGAGCTGAAGATCATCGACGCCATCATCGCCGAGCCGCTCGGCGGTGCCCATCGCGCCCCCGAAACGGTGATCGCCGCCACCGGCGACCTCATCGCCAGGACGATGAAGGAATTCTCCGGCGCCAACACCGACTTCCGCGAGCATCGCCGCGAGAAATACCTGGCGATGGGCCGCAATCTGTAACCAACGCAGGCACGCGGCCTGAAATGTGGCGGCGTGAACCAGTTTCGCCACAAAAATGCCGCTGCATTCGGCTCAGTGAGCTTAACGCAAGGGGACGCGCCGCATGCTTGCGGTAAGGAATTTTCAAGGTTAACGGGCTTAAGGTCCGTCAGCGGTCGGTTTAGCAGCTGCGGCATCCGCGGCGCAGAGATGAAGACGATAGCCATATCCATGTTTGCCAAGCTTGCCCGCACCGGAGTTCTGATCGCTGCGATCGGCGTCGCCGGCTGCAATGACGCTTCGATGAAGGATTTTGCGCCGCAAGCCAACAAGCCGCTGCCGGACAAGATCCTGGCCGAGATGAAGGCCAAGGGAATGGTCCGCACCTCTTCGGTGATGGCCCGCATCTTCAAGGAAGAAGGCAAGCTCGAAATCTGGAAGGCCAAGACCAACGGCCGCTACGACCTGGTCGCCAGCTACGACATCTGCAAATGGTCGGGCAAGCTCGGACCGAAGTTCACCGAAGGCGACCGCCAGGCGCCGGAAGGCTTTTACACGGTCCGCCCGGCACAGATGAACCCGCGGTCGAATTATCACCTGTCCTTCAACATCGGCTACCCGAACGCCTATGACCGCGCCAATGGCCGCACCGGTTCCAACCTGATGGTCCATGGCGCCTGCTCGTCGTCCGGCTGCTATTCGATGACCGACGCCCAGATCGAGCAGATCTACGCTTTCGGCCGCGACGCCTTCCAGGGCGGCCAGACCGAGTTCCAGATCCAGGCTTTTCCGTTCCGCATGACCGCAGCCAACATGGCGCGCTATCGCAACGATCCGAACTACGAATTCTGGAAGATGCTGAAGGTCGGCTACGACAATTTCGAGGTTACCAAGGTGCCGCCGAAAGTCGACGTCTGCGAGAAGCGCTACGTCTTCAACCAGGTAGCGGCCGACGGCTCGACGTTTAATCCGACCGGCGCTTGCCCTGTGACCACCCAGCCCGATTCGCTGAAGAGCGCCATCAACGCCTATCAAAGCACCTATGAGGCGGCCTTCAACGGCGCCATGAAGGCCAGCGTGCCGGCACCCAAGCCGACCATCGCCGGGATCAAGGAAGCCAGCATCGTTTCCGACTGGTCGAAGCGGCGTGCCCGCGGCGAACGCGTTCCGATCGAGCCGCCCTCGCTCAACCCGGACGGCACGGTGGCCGAAACGGCGCGCATGGGCCGCATCGATTCGCCGGCGGGCCGCAAGATGGCAGCGCTCGACGCCGAAAAGGCTGCCAAGCAGAAGGCCGAGGAACAGCGGCTTGCCGCGATAGAAGCGGCGAAGGCAGCGAAAGCGGCAGCCAAGGCACAGGCCTTGGCCGAGAAGGAAGCTGCAAAAGCCCAGGCGCTAGCCGAAAAGGAAGCTGCCAAGACCGCCGCCGAGGTGCCTGTCGCCACCGCCACCGTAGCGCCATCGGAGGCCGCCCCGGCAGTCGAAACGCAGGCTGCGGACGCCGAAAGCACGGCGACAAGGCTGAAGAAGAAGCTGCTCGGCATGTTTGGCGGCTGAGGTTCATGCTTGAACAGGAAGATGGGGGCCAGGAAGACAGGCCCTCAACCAGCCCCGCCGCCGTCTACGACCTCAAAGGCTTGAACTGCCCGTTGCCCGTGCTCAAGGCAAAAAAGCGCCTGGCCGCAATGCAGCCGGGCAGCCGCCTGTGGCTCGAAACCACCGACCCGCTCGCCGTCATCGACATTCCCGCCTTCTGCGCCGAGAGCGGCCATCGGCTGATCGAAACGACGGCGATGGCAGGCGGCCACCGCTTCCTGGTCGAGCGCGGGATCGGCTGAGTCTCGACTTAGCTCGTTCTGGCGAAAGCGGCTGAGCGGGATAATCTCCCCCCTTGAGGGGGAGATGGCCGGCAGGCCAGAGGGGGTTGCCGCGCGTGAAGCGCCAACCTTTTCTTTCGTCCCACAGGGGCGCCAGCCGAGGCGACCCCCTCTGTCGCCTTCGGCGACATCTCCCCCTCAAGGGGGGAGATCACGATCCGGCAATAGCCAGCGGGTTGCTTTCCAGTGCTGCGCGATCCGGCGTGTCGATCGACGGCCGGTTGGTGAAGGCGGCGAACAGCCGCCGGACATAGTCTTCGGGCATGTCGAGCGTGATCAGCACCAGTCTGGTGCCGCGCTGGCTGTCCGGCCAGGCCGGCAGTTGCACCGGCGGATGCAGGATCTTCTGCACGCCATGGATAACCAGCGGCCGCGACCGGTCTTCTGCAAGCTCGATGACGCCTTTCATCCGCAAAAGGCGCTCGCCATGCGCCGAGCGCAACAGATCGAGGAACATCTCGATTGCCGAAAACGGCACCGGCCCGTCATGAACCAGCGAATACGAACGCACGCGGGAATCGTGCCTGTGGTCATGGTGATCATGGTCGGCATGGTCATGCCCGCCGTGGTCATGGTCGTGGCCGGCTTGTTCGCCCAGCCAACGCTGCACATCGACGGATTTGGTGGCCGGATTGTAGAGGCCGCTATCGAACAGGGTCGCGGTGCTTGCCTCGCCCGCGTCGAGCACCACGGCGCCCGGGTTGAGCTGCCTGAGCCGCGCCCGCAACGCCTCGACATCGCCTGCATCCGTGGTCAGGTCGGCCTTGCTGAGCACCATGCGATCGGCGACGGCCACCTGCTTCACCGCCTCGACATGCGCATCGAGCGTCGCATTGCCGTTGACGGCATCGACCAGGGTGATGACGCCGTCGAGCCGGAAGGCCTGGACCAGGGCGGGGTGTGCCATGATCGACTGCAGTACGGGGGCGGGATCGGCGAGCCCGGTGGTCTCGACGATGACGCGGGCAAGCCGGTCGATGCGGCCGGTCTGCAGCCGGTCGACGAGGTCAGCCAGCGTATCGACCAGCTCGCCGCGCACCGTGCAGCAGAGACAGCCGTCGGAGAGCTGGATGATGCCGTCGGAGGCCTGCTCGACCAGGAGATGGTCGATCGCCACCTCGCCGAACTCGTTGATGATGACGGCGGTGTCGGCGAGCGCCGGATCTCGGAGCAGCCGGTTGAGCAGCGTCGTCTTGCCGGCACCGAGAAAGCCGGTGAGCACCGAAACGGGGATCGGGAAGCCGGCCATGCGGCTAGTTCAGCGCCTTGGCCGGCTGCTGGACCTGCGCGGCGGTGGCGGATCCGGCCACAATTGGCTCGGCGCCGGCCGGCGGCGCCCGGTCCGGCCGCCATGTCGGCAGCGGCACGTCGGCATATTCCTGCCCGGAGGCGTCGAGCATCGCCTTCGGCTTCGGTCCCGTGGCGCCGCCGAGGCCGACGGCGATCAGCGTCGGTACATGGTCGAGCTTTTCCTGATAGGGCGATTTCGGCACGTCCTTGCCCTTGTCGCCGACGGCGGGTGCGGTTTCCGACTGCTCCTCGACCGGCTTCTTCTTGCAGATTTCGTCATTCATGTCGTTGGCCGAAATGGTATCGCCATAGGTGGGTAGCGCCGCTACCGTCAGCCAGCTCGGCGCCGGCGTTGCAAAGCCCTGGTCGAGCAATTTTGCCGCCGCCTCTGCACGGGTAATGGCCGATTGCTCGCCGAGCACTACGGCGACCAGGGTGCGGCCGTTGCGGGTCGCCGAGCCGATCATGTTGAAGCCGGACGAGCAGACGAAACCCGTCTTCATGCCGTCGGCACCCGGATAGCGGCCGATCAGCAGGTTGTAGTTGGAGATCGCCTTCTTGCCGACCGCAAGGCCTTCGATCGAGAACCAGGGGGCATATTGCGGAAATTCCTTGCGAATCGCCATCACCAGCAAAGCGAGATCGCGCGCTGTCGTATACTGGTCCGGCGAATAGAGCCCGTTCGGATTGACAAAATGGGACCCGCTCATGCCGAGCCTCTGCGCTTCGGCGTTCATGCGTTCGGCGAAAGCCGCTTGCGAACCGCCGATATTCTCGCCGACCGCCATGGCGATATCGTTGGCCGATTTGACCAGCATCATCTTCAGCGCATTGTCCAACCGCATCACCGAGCCCGGCTTGAAGCCCATCTTGCTCGGCGGCTCGCCGGCGGAATGTTTCGTTACCTTGATCGGCGAATCGAGCTGGACCTCGCCCACGGCAATCGCCCGAAACGCCACATAGGCGGTCATCAGCTTGGTCAGCGACGCCGGGTACCAGCGCCTGAAAGCCTCCTGGTGCTGCAGGATCTTGCCGCTGTTCAGGTCGAACAGGATTGTCGGATTGGCCAAGGCAGGCCCGGCCAGCGACGCAAGCACCACCGTGCCGGCCACCAACAGTCTGAGGAAATGCCTGTAGCGCATCATGAAAACCGAAATAGCCTCTTGCCGCAGTCGCACCTGGCTCCGTAAGATTTCGTTACACGATCGCCAGGATAATGGTCCGGCCCTCTGTTCCCGGACCACAGTCGCGGTGCTATTTACTCTATGTGACGTCAACATGGCAAAGTGCTGCCGATCACAATGTGGAAGCAGCAGCACAATGCAAAGCAGCGTGCATGGTTGCAAGGCAGCAGGCACAATTGCAAAGCAGCAGGCCAAGACCGCCTGCTCCAACAGCGAAATGGAATTATCATGCCGATCCTGAACCGAGCCGCCGAAATGCAGGACGAGGTGGCCGGCTGGCGCCGCCATTTGCACCAGACGCCGGAGCTGAATTTCGACGTCTTCAAGACCGCCGCTTTCGTCACCGAGAAGCTGAAGGCTTTCGGCTGCGACGATATCGTGACGGGTTTGGGCAAGACCGGCGTCGTCGGCATCATCCGCGGCCGCCACGGCGAAGGCTCGACCATCGGCCTGCGCGCCGACATGGATGCCCTGCCGCTCAACGAGATCACCGGCAAATCCTATGCCTCGACCGTCCCCGGCAAGATGCACGCCTGCGGTCATGACGGCCACACCGCAATGCTGTTGGGTGCCGCCAAATACCTCGCCGAAACGCGCAATTTCGCAGGCTCCGTCGCGGTCATCTTCCAGCCGGCCGAAGAGGGCGGCGGCGGCGGCAACGAGATGGTCAAGGACGGTATGATGGAGCGCTTCGCTATCTCCAAGGTTTTCGGCATGCACAACATGCCGGGCCTGCCGGTCGGCCAGTTCGCCATCAGGCCGGGCCCGATCATGGCGGCGACCGCCGAATTCACCATCACCGTCAAGGGCCGGGGCGGCCACGCGGCGATGCCGCACGGCACCATCGATCCGATCGTCATCACCAGCCAACTCGTCGGCGCATTGCAGACGATCGCCTCGCGCAGCACCGATCCGGTCGAGGCGGTGGTCGTCTCGGTGACGAAATTCCACGCGGGCGACGCCTATAACGTCATTCCCGAGACTGCCGAGATCGCCGGCACCGTACGCACGCTGAAGAAGGAAGTCGCCAAGAAGGCAGAGGAGCGCATCCGCGCACTTTGCCAAGGCCTGGGCGCTGCCTTCGGCGCGACAATCGAGGTTGATTACAATGCCAATTACCCCGTCACCTTCAACCATCCGGAAGAGACGGTCTTTGCCAGCGACATCGCGGCCGACGTCGCCGGCGACAGCCATGTGCACCGCGCCATCCAGCCGGTGATGGGCGGCGAGGATTTCTCCTACATGCTTGAAGCGCGGCCGGGCGCCTTCATCTTCATCGGCAATGGCGATACCGCCGGCCTGCACAACCCAGCCTACGACTTCAACGACGAGGTCATCCCGCACGGCATGAGCTATTGGGTGAAGCTGGCGGAAACAGCGCTGGCGGCGTAGCCCTTCCGCATCGGCTGTGCGGCGACCGCCGCACCTCTGGGTGGCAAAATCGGGCAGGACATGTTCTGCTGGTCACTTCCGGCCGGACGACTTCCGGGCAAGGCCGAAGGCAATGCCCAGAGCGATACCTATACCAATGCCCGCAACAATGTTGTCCAACACGACGCCGATAGCCACGCCGATCACGACGCCGAGTGTGAGGTGTTTGGCATCCATCATGCCCGGTCATGTAGCGTGGAAGGCAAGAGCCGCAACGGCTACGGTCCGCTCTTCGGATCCTCGACCTCCAGCGCCTCCATGACCGGCGCCAGCTCATTGTCGTCGGAAGCCTGCGGCTCTTCGCCTGTCCTCGCCTTCGTCAGGGCTGCCTCGATCGCCTCCTGGATATTGCCGAGTTCGTCTTCGCGAACCTCGTGGCCATAGCCGGCAGCATCGGCATCCTGCTCGAATTGCTGCGCCAGGACGGCGACGCTCATCTCGCTCTCGGGCGGCAGATTGCCGACATTCTCCTGCAGCCAGGTCTCAAAGAACTCTTTGGTGGCGCTCATGCGGTGTCTCCTTCGGGACACTAAAGCGCGTCGACATCCCGAAAGTTCCGCTCTCTGAGCCGTCTTTGCGCCCGTTGCCGGCTGCCCCGCAATTCAGCGCGGCCAGGCGGCGTTGGCGCCGCCTGGCTCGGCTGCTTACTGGCTGGCAGCAGTCGTCGGTTCGCACGACACGTTCGGGTTCATGTCCGCGAACGCGCCGGTCGGGTTGCCCTTCCAGGCCCAGACATGCAGCTCGTAGAACGGGCCGAGGCCATAGCGGTTGGGGGCGCTGTTGAAGTTGAACAGATGTCCATCGAGCGAGGCGGGGCCTTTCGAGGTGATGTATTCGACGGCGATCAGTTTTAGCGTGCCGTCGGCCATCGGCTCGTACATCACCGCTTCCGGCTTGGCGACATCGACAGCGTCGTCCTTGAGGTAGCCGGGATTGACGTAATGGATGCCCATGGCGCCGCCGGTGATGCCGCTGGCGCAGGGAATCGGCGCATAGCCCTCAGCGGTCGCCGCCGCCACATTCTCGAAGCGGCTGTTGGCCGCGCGTACCTTGTCGGCCAGCGGATTGGGACCGGACGCGGGCGCTGCCTGATGCGCCTGCGCCAACGCAGTGCAGGCCGACAGCAGCGCCGCGGCAGCGAGAACTCTATTGCGAAAGTTGATTGTCATAGTCATTCCATTCTTCTTGAAAAGCACAGCCCGGCCGGCCACCGGAAGTAGGGAGGTCCGGCAGGTGGGCGCTGTGGCTGTTGTTGCTGGGAGATTCCTGTCCCGATGCGTCGAATGCAGGGCAAGATCATCCCTTCGGCAGATACGGGATGGTTCCGGCCAGATCGGAGTTGTCGATCAGCTGGAAACGGCTGTCGCTGCCGCCCTGACGGGCCGAAACGAACGGCGCGTAGGCAGGATCGTCGGTGAAGGCGCGCGCCGCTGCCTCGGTCGGGAACGCCATCAAGGCGATCAGCGTGGTGTCGAGCGGCTTGCCTTCGAGCGTCTTCACATTGCCGCTGCGCGACAGATATCTGCCGCCGTGCTTGTGAACGAGGTCGTGGACCGACGCGGCATAGGCCGGCATCCACTTCGGGTCCCTCACCTTGATGTCTGCGATAACGTAAGCGGTCATGGGTCATGTCTCCTGGTCGTGCACAGGGGTATCCCGTGCAGCGGCCAAGGGGTCGCATGGCAGGGCCGGCGCCAGCCAGTCCGCGATCTGTACTGGTGTGGCGAATCCGAAATTCGCATTCACTTTGGAGCAACGCAGCGAGCGAATTTCGGATTCAAAAGCCACACCAGCAAGTGCTTGGATTTCCAGTGTGGTTTTGGATTTGAAGTTCCTAATGCTGATGCCACCCAGAAAGCAGGAACTTCGAATCCACCGCACTGGGCCGGTACAGTTTCTGTACTCGCCGCGTCGCCGGGAAAGGCCTACGGTTCCGGCGGAGTTTGAGGGAAGGCAACATCGTGACCCAGTCTGGATACAAACAGTTCTGCCCGTTATCGATGGCCGCCGAGGTGCTGTGCACCCGCTGGACCATGGTTCTGCTTCGCGAATTGGTGGCGGGTTCGACCCGTTTCAACGATTTGCGCCGCGGCGTCCCCAAAATGTCGCCGACCCTTCTGTCGCAACGGCTCAAGGAGCTCGAACTGGCCGGGATCGTCGAGCGCAAGGAGGTGCGCGGCGAGAAAGGCATCTTCGAATACCGGATGACCGAGGCAGGCAGGGATCTCCGTTCCGTCGTCGAGGCGATGGGTTTTTGGGGCCAGAAATGGGTCGAGTCGCGGCTGTCGCTGAAGAACCTCGATCCATCGCTGCTGATGTGGGACATGCGGCGCAATCTCAACGCGTCGCCGCTGCCCGACGGGCGCACGGTGATACAATTTCTGTATCAGGAGCTCCCCGCCTCCAAGCGGTCATGGTGGCTGATCGTCGAGAAGCACGGCGAGGTCGACCTCTGCTGGTACGATCCGGGCTTCGATGTCGATCTCTACGTCTCGACCGACCTGCACACCATGACCGAAATCTGGATGGGGCTGATCACCGTCGAGAAGGCCGGGCCGAAAGTTATCTTGACGGGCGACCAGGACATCGCGCGCAAAATGCAGACCTGGCTCGGCCTGAGCCCGTTCGCGGTCGAACCCAAGCGAGCGGCCTAGCTGCCTCTTGGCGAAACGTCCCGAAGCGGTTATGTGTCGGGCCGCGTGGTCCCGTAGCTCAGTAGGATAGAGCGGCAGATTCCTAATCTGTAGGTCACAGGTTCGATTCCTGTCGGGATCACCACGCTTTCAACTGGTTACCTGACGGTCGCGTCGGTGCTCGGCTGTGAACGCGTGCGAGGAAGTCGCGCACCACGCAAGCGCCTCATCGAAATGGGTTTCCAGTAGCCAGTGGCCGCCGCCATTGAGGAGATGGAGCTCTGCTTGCGGCAAGTCGCGCTTGTAGGCGCGGGCCGATGCGGCCGGCATATAGCCATCCTCGGGACCCCAGACGATCAGTGTCGGTGGTTGCCGTTCGCGCAGATAAGCCTGGTATTTCGGGAACCAGTTGAGGTTCGCCTCCAGCTTCTCCATCAGGCCGACCGCAAGCCGCCGACGGGGCGGCGTGTCCATCAGAGGCCAATGGAGTTTCCACAGATCCGGTGGCACGCGCTCGGCCACGGCCTCGCCAACCTCACCGATGAACTCGTGCCGGAAGCCCTCCTCGCTCACCGCTTCTTCCAGCGGGCGATGCTTGTCGGGCGTCTTGTCGTTCCAATACGCCTTGATGGCTGCGTATTTCGGGCCGAGCACGTCTTCGTAGATGTCGCCGTTTTGGATGATAAGCGCGGCAACGCGCTCCGGATAGGCGATGGCGTGGCGCAATCCGATCTGCGAGCCGTAATCGTGCAGCCAGAGCGCATAGTGAGATAGGCCGAGCGCGTCCGCGAAAGCCGCCAAAAACCCGGCATAGGTCTCGAAATCGTAGCCGAATGCAGCCATGTCGGGCGTAGCGCTGTAGCCGAAGCCAGGAAAATCCGGGGCGAACGTGTGCCAGCGATCAGCCAGTCCGGGCATCAGCCTTCGAAACTGATAGGACGAACAGGGATAGCCGTGCGGCAGCAGAAGCACGGGAGCGTCGGCCGGGCCTTCCTCGCGAAAGAAGACAGTAGTTCCGTCAACTCTGATTTGGCGGTGTCGCAACTTTGCCTCCTCGATCGAAAGGCTCCGAAAATGACTGGTAACCCCCGCATCCCGTTGTGAGCGCCTGGATCCGAAACTCATGATCAGGTCGAGGGTTCCCGGTCGCGCCGGTGACAGCGGCCAAGGAACCTGCCGCCGATCAGATCGTTTCGCGGTATCTGGCTAAGGCCAATCGGAGCGGAGGCAGACATGCCGCATGCTCACAATCGCGGGACACCGAACACGGGCCGGCTCTGCCAGTTCGGGGCTTGGCGCGATGCTGCGTGACGATGCTGCGTGACGTCGACTATGTCCTGCAAAAACTCGACTGGATGCGCGCCGAAGGCATCTGGCCCAACGGCTGGCGTTATCTCTGGACCGATGCCTTTGGGGTCGTGCTCTACGTCTCGCTTTATGCGGAAACTGGCGAAGAGCGCTGGCTGGGCGAAGCCGCGCGGCTGGTGGCCGATGTCGAGCGTGTGCTCGGCCGCCGGCGCGGACTGAGGATCGGCGAAGCGGCCGATCGCGACGGCCAGTATTTCCACTATCTGGCGATGTGGCTGTTCGCCCTGGCGCGTCTCGGCGATCTGAAGCCGGAATACCGCAAGCGCGGCATTGCGCTGGCGCGGGACATTCACCCGGCATTTGTGGTCCCTGGCCGCGGCGTGATCTGGAAGATGCAGGAGGATCTGAGCAGCCCATATCCCGGCTACCGTCTCGGCAGCATGGATGCCTATGACGGCGACGTGGCGAAGCGGTTTGCCGAACTGGAAAAATGGGCGAGAAAGAACCTTCCGGTCGGCGACGTCGTGGGGCGCTGGTGCAATGAGGATTATGATACGGCCGACAGGATTCCATATGCCGGCGAGCCCGATCCAAAAATGGGCTCGAGCGCGACCCGGCGATCGTAATCATTGCCGCGATCATGCGCGGCGCCGACCCTCCCGCCACGAAGCCAGCAGCCGCATGACAAATTGGGGGGCAGATCACAAGGAGAAATCCCATGCATGCAAAACTCGTGACCGGAGCAATGCTGATCGCGATGTCGGCGCTGCTCCAACCGGCATCGGCGGCACCCGATTGGCAAACAATCGCTAAGGCGCTCGGCAAATCCGGAACCGAGACGCCTGATGGCGTCTACCGGGTCGGGCTGCCGCGAACGGACCTGAAGGTTTCGCTCGACGGCGTGGCCCTGAAACCCGGATTTGCGCTTGGAGGCTGGATTGCGTTCGAACCCATGGGAGATCAGGCAATGGTTATGGGCGACATCGTTCTGACGCAGGACGAGGTGAACCCGGTCATGAAGAAGCTTGAAGAAAGCGGGATCGAGATCACTGCGGTACACAACCACTTGCTGCGCGCGGAGCCAATGACACTCTACATGCACGTCTTCGGCCAGGGCGACCCGGTTACGCTCGCCACAGCGCTTCATGCCGGATTGGCGCTGAGCAAAACACCGATGGGAGGCGGCGCCCAGCCGCAAGCCGCACCACAGATCGAGTTCGACACGGCCGGTGTCGACCAAACCATCGGTTATAAGGGTAAGGCCAATGGCGCGGTCTACCAGTTCACGATCTCGCGCGCTGAGCCGGTCGAGGAAAATGGAATGGAAGTGCCGGCGGCCATGGGCTCGGCAATAGCGATTAACTTCCAATCGACAGGTGGCGGCAAGGCGGCGATCACGGGTGATTTTGTGCTGACAGCAAAGGAGGTCAATCCGGTTATCAAAGCCATGCTGGATAACGGCATCGAGATCACCGCGTTGCATAGCCACATGCTCGATGAGCAACCGCGGCTCTTCTTCATGCATTTCTGGGCGTACGACGATGCGCAGAAGCTGGCGAAAGGACTGCGCGCAGCCCTCGACAAGGTCGCCGTCAAAAAGAGCTAGATTGGGCGTCCGCGCGCGCGTCCAACGGCGGAGTTCGGCCGACTCGGAGCGATCGTCGGCCTTCTTCCCGCCGCCTCGGGAATGGTTCTCTGGCACGGCGTCTCTCCGCCACCAGCATTGCGCCTGAGATCACCTTTCCATCGCACACGAGACTCAAGGGGCGGGCCGGGCTTTTGCGAACTAACGCGTTCGGAACGATCAAAGGTCCGCTTCGTTCTGATCGGATGGACTGGATTAGACTAGGCCTTCTGGCGTTGGCGGGGTTCCTCACCTGGACACTGAACACCCTCTCGGCCGGAGGCGGAGGTCTATTGCTGATCCCCGCCGTGACTTTCATCACAGGGAGCGCGGCGGTTGCGCCGGTCATCACCTTGACCGAGCTCATCGGCAATCCCATCCGCGCCCTGGCCTTCCGGCGCGACATCGATTGGAGCCTGGTCCGTTGGTACCTGCCCGGCGCCATCGCCGGTGCCGCTGCGGGCTCCTGGCTCTTCGCCAACAGTCGGGCGGAATGGCTCCAGATACTCATAGGGATCTATCTGATCAGTGCAGTCTGGGAATTTCGCGGCGGCGCGCGCGAGCGGAGCTACCGAGCCCGCCGCTGGTGGTTCCTCCCGGCCGGCCTGATCGTCGCGCTGTTGTCGGCGCTGATGGGCACGGTGGGACCCGTCTTGAATTCGCTCTATCTGAACTACGGTTCGGAGAAGGAGACGTTGGTCGCCACGAAATCGGTGAACTCGTTTGTGACCGATGTCGTCAAGATCGCGGTATTCACCGGACTCGGCGCGCTCGGTGGTCAGGCGGTCATGTACGGCGCAGCCGCGGGTTTGGGCGCTGCGCTTGCCAATCTGCTGGCCAAGCGCTGGCTCGAACGCCTAAGTGGACGACAGTTCCGCGGCCTTGTGGTCGCGCTCATGGCTGTGAGTGGAGCGCTGATGATCTGGAACCAGCACAGCTTCGTTGTGCAGGCCTGGCGCGCGGCCACAGGAATGTCTTAACAATGTCGATGTTGGCTGGAGCGCTGCGCCGTAGCTTGGTTGACCGGTCGCGCGATACGCAGAAGCTGGCAAAAGGCCTGCGCGCAGCCCTCGACAAGGTCGCCGTCAAAAAGAGCTAGCGCTTCCCGTCCGCGCGCATCATACAGGGCTCTTCGAACCAGCCGACCTAACCAGCTCAGCTTCGAGAAGCTTCGTGAGATTAGATCACGCTCAGGGTCACGGCGGCAAGAACCAGATAGCGGCCGACCTTGGCGGCAGTGACCAGCAAAAGGAAAACCCGAAAAGGCTCGCGCAGGACGCCCGCGACGACGGTTAGCGGATCACCGACAACGGCAGCCAACTCTGCAGGAGCGACCACTTTCCATAGCGGCGATACCACACTTGCGCGCGGTCCAGTTGCGCTTGGTTCATCGGAAACCACCGTTGGCCCCGAAAGCGCTCGATGCCTCGCCCGAGCCGCCAGTTGATCACCGATCCAAGCACGTTGCCGACGCTCGCGACTCCGATGAACAGCCAGGGCGAGTAATCCGCAAGCATGAGTTCGACCAGCACTGCTTCCGATTGCATCGGCAGGATCGTAGCGGCGAGCAAGGCCGCCAGGAACAGACCAGCACAGGCCGCGAGATCGGTCATTGAACCGCATATCCGCCAGTCGACCTAATGATGGTGACCTTCGGGTTCGACCATCTTGAACGGCAGCACCTGTTCGCGATCTTTCGCGGTCAGCACCAGACCTGCCTGGAACTCATGCGGTTCGGCAGGGGCGACGGTGCTCTCAAGGCGGTGATGGTTGTCGCCGACAGGTTTCGAGGCGAAGCGTCTCCGGCCCGCCGGGCCGGTCGATGATCACCGTCGCTGCCAGATCGTCGGCCTGGCGATCGATGGTCAGCCGCGTCCGCTCGCCGGCCGGTGTGTCGACGATTTCCAACGTCCCCGCAGCCAGGCGACCTTAAAGGGCTCCGGCGCAGCGTCAGTTGCGATACCGGTCCGTGGCCAGCGCAGCGCATCATAATTCTGCTGTTCCTTCAGCCTGCAAAGTCTCCGCGAGAATCGTGAGGGTCGCGCCGGTGAAAGCGGCCAAGGAACCTGCCGCCGATCAGATCGTTTCGGGTATCTGGCTAAGGCCAACCGGAGCGGAGGCAGATATGCCGTATGCCCGCAATCGCATGGAACCGAACATCGGCAAAGTCTGCCGTGGATTCGGGCCTTGGCGCGATGCTGCGTGACGTCGATTATGTCCTGCAAAAACTCGACTGGATGCGCGCCGAAGGCATCTGGCCCAACGGCTTGCGGTATCTGTGGACCGACGCATTCGGGGTCGTGCTCTACGTCTCGCTTTGCACAGAAACTGGCGAACAGCGCTGGCTGGACGCGGCCGAGCGGCTGGTCGTGGATGTCGAGCGTGTGCTCGGCCGCCGGCGCGGACTGAGGATCGGCGAAGCGGCCGATCGCGACGGCCAGTACTTCCACTATCTGGCGATGTGGCTGTTTGCTTTGGCGCGTCTCGGCGATCTGAGGCCGGAATACCGCGAGCGCGGCATTGCGCTGGCGCGGGACATTCACCCGGCGTTTGTGGTCCCTGGCCGCGGCGTGATCTGGAAGATGCAGGAGGATTTGAGCGGTCCTTACCCCGGCTACGGCCTCGGCAGCATGGATGCCTATGACGGCTACGTCTCTTACCGAATGCTCGACGACGAGGAACTGGCGCCCGAGATCGCGCAGATGCGTGCCCTGATGGAGCGCGATTGGCGCAGGCTCGACATCGAGCAGGACCTCGGCCTCGGCATGATGCTGTGGCTCGCCCATTTCTTTCCCGACGAGCCGTGGGCCGAGGCCCAGACGAGGCGTTCGCAGCGAACCCTGGAAACGATGTGGGTCGACCCGCCCGGTTATTTCAGCCGCGCGCCATGGCTGCGCGATACCAAGTTCGCCTTCACCAATTACGGCGTTTCGCTCGGCCTGCAGGCCGCCGGTATCTGGCCGGGGCGTGTCGATAGGCTGAACGCCTTCTTCGAGGACTGGCGCTCCGGCGACGAATACGACCGCGAGGCGATCACCTGGGTGATGGCCTGCACCTCGCACCTTCCCGGCGCTTTTCTGACCCGGGGTGGCGAGACAATGATTGAAAGCGACCAAGCTCGGGAACGTTCCTCCGCCGGCGCGGTTGTCGATGGAAGTGCATGGAGACGCAAGGGGCGCGGTTGAAATGGCCATTCTCTTGGGAAAACCGGGAAGCTGTTGGGTGGCGGCAGCCGCCTCCACGAACTATCCCCAGCTCGAAGGGTCGATCCGTGCGGACGCCGTTGTCGTGGGTGCTGGAATTGTCGGGCTGACGACGGCGCTTCGGCTTTGCGAGGCGGGCCGGTCGGTGGTCGTCCTCGAAGGCCTGCGCACAGGCGGCCAGGTGACCGGCCGCTCGACGGCCAAGATCACCACGCAGCATGCGCTGATCTATCGTCATCTCATCGACAGCGTTGGCCGGGACCTGGCGCAGACCTATGCCGATGCGAATTCCGCCGGCGCGCGCCAAATCCGCGATTGGGTTAACAACTGCGCCATCGCCTGCGATTTCGAGAGCAAGGACGCCTATACCTACACCTGCAGTGAAAGCCGCTGCGCGGAGATTGCGGCCGAGGCGGAGGCCGCGCGCCAGGTCGGGCTGGAGGCCGAGATCCTCGACCGCGCGCCGCTGCCTTTCGTAACGGCCGCCGCGCTACGGTTCCCCGACCAGGCGCAGTTCAATCCGGCGATGTATCTGGTTGGCCTGGCGGAAGCGGTGACGGCCCGTGGCGGTCGGATCTTCGAAAACAGCCGCGCCACCTCGATCGACGAGGCAAGTCGCTGGCGCGTCGTCACCGATGGCGGCGCCGTTGATGCCGGGCACGTCGTCGTCGCCACCAACATGACGGTGAAGAGCCCCGTCGGCATGGCGAACCGGACGCAACCGCGCTGCCACACCGCCATGGCCTTTCGGATCGACGATCCCCTCCCTGTCGACGGCATGTTCATCGGCATCGACGACCCGACGCATTCCATCCGCACGGGCCGTGATGCCGAAGGGCCACTGCTGGTCACGCTCGGCCCCAAGTTCAACACCGGCTGGGACGGCGACGTGGCCAAGCGGTTTGTCGAACTGGAAAACTGGGCAAGAAAGAACCTTCCGGTCGGCGACGTCGCCTGGCGCTGGTGCAATGAGGACTATGATACGGCCGACAGGATCCCATATGCCGGCGAACCCTATCCCGCCAAGGCCGCCGGCTTCCACATTGCCACGGGCTTCAACGCCTGGGGCATCACCAACGGGACGGCCGTGGGCGAGATGATCGCCGACCTGATCTGCGGCCGCCCGAGCCCATGGCAAAAACTCTACGATCCGGCCCGGCCCTATCCTGAGGACTTCCACAAGAACGGCCGCAGTCAATCGATCGTCTCGAGCACCCACGACATTGCGCCTGGTATGGGCGGCGTGATCGTCAGGGGAGACGAAAAGATTGCGGCGTGGAGAGACACCGAAGGCGCACTCCAGGCGGTTTCGGCGATTTGCACCCACAAGGGCTGCACCGTAACCTGGAACAATGCGGACCACACCTGGGATTGTCCCTGCCACGGCTCGATCTTCGCCGCCGACGGTTCGGTCATCCACGGCCCTGCCCGAAAACCGCTTGCCCAGATTACATTGTGAAGGCGGCGACCGACACGGCCCGCGTCACGCCGGCCGTTCGTAGGTTCCGACCAGCTCCGTCTCCTCCAATGCGTGTTTCTGGGCTTGCTTCCAGACCTGATGCACGCCCGCCTGTCCTGGTACGCTGAGGCTCGGCACATCGAGCGCGGCCAGCAGGAAGTGGTAATGGTGGACGCCGTGCCCTGCAGGCGGCTGCGGACCGTCGTAATACGCATTGCCGAAATCGTTGGTGCCTTGCCTGAGTGCCGACGGGCCGGGCTTGCCGTCTTCGGCCTCGGCTAGTCCCCCGGCATCCGGCGGGATGTTGAACACCGCCCAGTGCCCGAAAATCCCGCTTGGTGCATCGGGATCCCGCACGACAAGAACAAGGCTCTTGGTACCATCCGGGACACCGGACCACTTCAGCGGCGGCGAGACGTTCTGGCCGTCACGCGCATATTTTTCGGGAATTCTTCCGCCTGCCCGGAACGCTGGGCTGATAAGGGTGAGTGGCATTGCTATTTCCCCAAGGAGGTTGCGAGAAGCCCGCGCCTGCGCCGTTCACGCCGCTTGCTGAGCTTCGGCGACGCGTCTTATCTCGCCCGGCAGGGATTCCCAGACCTTGTGCATCTGTCCTTCTCCGACGTGATGGGCGAGTACCTTGGACACGACCCTGAATGCATCCTTGGAATCGACCGGGCGGGTAAATTCCAGCTCCGCCTTGATCTTGGCCAGAAACTCGTCGAGCGACCGCATCTTCTCGGGAGCTTTGGAAGGCTGATATTGGTCATAGAAGGCGCCGCGCACCAGGATCGGCAGCTGCGAGCCGAGGTGGGCTGCAAGATCCGGCTGCATACGGTCGCGCAGGGCGTGCAGCACCGCTCCGAGAACGTGCCAGGCGACCTGCCGATCCGGTCCAATCTCGTCCATGATCTCGTCGAGCCAGATGTTCGTGGTCTGCAGTGTCTTGTCGAATACGTCGAGTCCGGTGGCGTTCATCGAGATCCTCCTTCCGTTCAAATCCGACTAGGTGATGTGACCAAACAGCCGTACCTGCCCGTTGTTCCCCCATGCGCATGTCCTGATGCGCATTTATTGTCGGAGGTCCCGTCTGTTGTCGGCCCGTCATGAGGGGATTCGGGCCGGCTTTTTTGCCGCTGTTTTTCGACCACCTTTCTTGGCCGGCACCGGAACATCCTCATGGGTGGACGAGTTTTGTTTGCCGTCGCCGATCACATGGCGACGAGTGATGCAGACACAAAAAACAGGAGAAGAACCATGGCACATCACGATTTGGCGCCCCGGACGCCATCGCGCAGCCTCTACCCATCCGCGCGCGACCCGCTCACGTCATTCCACCGGCAGATTGACCGCCTGTTCGACGACTTCTTCGCACCGATGGCCGAAGCGACTACGGCCGGCGATCTTTGGCCGAGCGTCGACGTACATGAAACAGACCAAGCCTATAAGGTCACCGCCGAATTGCCGGGGCTCGAGCAGAAGGACGTTGAGCTCAAGCTGCGCGAAAACACCCTCTTTATTACGGGCGAGAAGCGTTCGGAGCACAAAGAAGGCGAAGGCGGCCGCACCTACAGCGAACGCAGTTATGGCCGGTTTCAGCGGACCATCCCGCTGGAAGCGGAGATCGATGCCGACAAGGTGCAGGCCACTTTCAGAAACGGCATTTTGGCTGTCGAGCTTCCGAAGAACCCCGCTGCAAAGGACAAGACACGCCGCATAGAAGTGAAAGCGCGATAGTTGCCAAACTGAAGGCTGCCTGAGCAGGCGGCGTTCAGCCCAGATGGAGAAGAACGGCGAGCACGGCGGCAACCGCCCAGCGAGCGTCTAGCGCCGGGGATCGTCCGTTGCCTCGGAAACGCCTTCGAGAGCGATTTTGGCGGCTTCCTCATCGGTCCGCCCGAGGTCGGCCAGGGCGATGACGCCGACGAGGCGCTTGTCGTGATTGATCACCGGAAGACGACGCACCTGATGCTTGGCCATGATCTTCTGATGCTTGGCCATGATCTTCGCCGCATCGGTGATATCGGCGTCATCGAAGCACCAATAGACATGCTCGGACATGACCTCGCGAACGGTCGTGTTGCCGGCTGAGCGCTCCTCGGCGACGCCGCGCATCACGATGTCGCGGTCTGTCACCATGCCGACCAGCCTGTCATTCTCGCCGACCGGAAGGGCGCCGAGATTGTCGGCCCGCATTTTCCGGGCGGCATCCCTGATTGTCGTGTTCGGGCCGACCAGTTCGGTCCGACGGCTCATGATCTCCTGAACTTGCATGGGATCTTCCTTTCCCTGATTGCTGAGGCAACAAGTCGCCAGACGGACCTGTTGCGACGCATCGCTAGATTGCCAGCTGGCCGGACGAGGCATGTACGGATCACTACTTCGATCTTCCCGATCCGCGCTGAGGCGCGTGCCGGTGCCGGCACCTCGCGATCGAAACTATTCTTGGAACGTCCAGGCAGCGAGCGAGTTCCAAAATGGTACCGGTGCCGCAGCCATCCCACGGAATGTGGACGCAGGCTGGTGAAAAAACATCCACCGGGAAAACAGATGCACGCGGATTGAAGGTCATGGCTATCATCTTTTCAGATCGCCGCGAGGCCGGGCGGCAACTCGCCGGGGAACTCGTTCGCTTTGCCGGCCGCGACGATGTGATCGTATTGGCGCTGCCTCGAGGCGGCGTGCCGGTCGGCTACGAGGTCGCGCAGGCACTCAAGGCACCGCTCGACGTCTTCGTCGTGCGCAAGCTCGGCGTCCCCGGTCACGAGGAACTGGCCATGGGGGCGATCGCGCCCTCAGGTGTACGTGTCCTGAACGACGAAATCGTCAACGGTCTCGCGATCCCGCCACATGTCATCGACGCGGTCGCTGCAAAGGAGGAAAAAGAGCTTCTGCGCCGCGAGCACCTCTATAAGGACGGGCGACCCCCACCGCAGTTGAATGGACGAACCATTATCCTCGTGGATGACGGGCTTGCGACCGGATCGACCATGCGGGCCGGGATCAAGGCGCTGCGAAAAAACCACGCCGCCCATATTGTCGCGGCCGTTCCCGTCGGTAGCCCCGACACTTGCGACGCGATGCGGGCGGACGCCGACGAGGTCGTTTGCGCGACGACACCAGAGCCGTTGCTGGGTGTCGGGCGCTGGTACGTGGATTTCTCGCAGACGAGCGATGAAGAGGTCCGCGCGCTCCTCGCCAGGTCCGTGCCCAAGCCTGCGGCTTCCCACAAGCCTGCCGCTTCCGAAGAGGAATTGGCTGGGCGCGCGAGCGCGGGTCCGGCGCCTGGCACCAGATCGACATAGCGGAGGTGGATATGGACCGGGATAGCGAGCACGTCGTGCATGTTCCCGCGGGGCTTGTCACGCTTGAGGGCAATCTTTCGTTGCCCCCGGATGCTCGCGGCCTTGTGCTCTTCGCCCACGGCAGCGGAAGCAGCCGCCACAGCCCGCGCAACCGCTACGTGGCCGGAAGGCTGAACGAGGCGAACCTCGCCGCCTTCCTCATCGACCTGTTAACGGCCGAAGAGGAGCGGATCGACCAGGTCACGGCGGAGTTGCGCTTCAATATCGGATTGCTCGCCGACCGGCTGGTCGGCGTCACGGATTGGCTCGGCGCCTCGCCGAACACGTCGGGGTTGCGTCTTGGCTATTTCGGCGCGAGCACGGGCGCCGGTGCCGCCCTGGTGGCGGCGGCCGAGCGGCCCGACCAGGCCGCGGCCGTAGTTTCGCGTGGTGGCCGGCCCGATCTTGCAGCGCACGCCCTGCCGCGCGTCCGGGCGCCGACCTTGCTCGTCGTCGGAGGCGCGGACAAGCAGGTGATCGCGCTCAACCGCTCGGCGCTGGCGGCGCTCCGCTGCGAGAAGGAGCTCGCCATCGTCCCTGGCGCGACGCACCTGTTCGAGGAGCCCGGCGCCCTGGACGAAGTCGCGGGTCTGGCGAGCCGATGGTTCTTGCGCCATCTGACTTCGGACAGATCGGCGTCGACGTCCTGACAGCTGGGGCTTGGATCACCAGTCCCGGGATCATTTGCGTCCTCAACGCGTTATGATTCTCATAAGACCGCGCGCAGCTGCAACCCGAATGGCTGTCGCAACCCGTATGAGGGAGAAAGACAATGCCGGACAAGAAAACCATCGAGAAGGCCCGAAAGGACAAGCGCGAGGGCAAATCGCCGAGCACACAGGCCGGCGAGTTCGTGCACGAGGAGATCGATAAAATCCGCCGCGGCGAGCACGGCGCGCGCTCGACGCAGCAGGCCATCGCCATCGGGCTTTCCGAGGCAAGACGCGCAGGCGTAGACCTGCCCCCGCCCAAAAAGGGCAAGGTGAAGGAGAGCACGCGCAAAAGCGCCGAATACGCCTATGAGGCCGGCCAGGGTGAACGCACGCCGAAACGCCGCCCGCGGGTGTCGAAAGCCGTCTCCAAGGTGCTCGAGCACGAGCCGAAGAGCACGGCTTCGCACGAGGCGCTGGCGCAGCAGGCCAAGCGTGCGGCCTCGCGCCGGACGGCTGAGGAGCGCTCGGCCGCCGCCAAGAAGGCCGCCGAGACGAACGGCGCCAGCGGAAGGAAGGCGGCGGCGCAGAAGGCCGCCAGAACGCGCGCGCACCACGCATAGTTCAAAGACGGCAGTTCGCCTCCTGGAAATCCGATATGGCCCAAGCGACCGGTATCGAGATCTGCCCCGGCAGCGCGGGACAACGCCGCTGCCCAAGGCGAACCAGAGCCTGCATCTGCGGGACAACATCGACTTCGAAATCACCGCTGACGACACGGTGGCGCTGAACGAGCAATACGCGTCACTCGCGACGCTGCCTGACGCGTGACACCGACCGGAGGTACTCGGCGGCAAGGGCAGCGGGAGACCGGTCAGGAAAGCGCAGCCTGTCTCTTGAGCATGATGCGTATCGCCCATAACGCGGAGAACTCTGATCATGACCTCAGCTGCCAGCACGACAATGCCGCGAGACACCACTCAGACGAGACATATCGCTTTGCTCGGCGCGCCCTCTAATCTTGGGCTGATGCCGCAGGAGGGTGAGCCGGAGCCCGGCGTGTGGAAGGCGCCGGAGACACTTCAATCGCTTGGTCTCGCCGACCGTTTAGGCGCCGGTCCGTTGCGCTCGGTTCGGGCTCCGCCTTATCGGCCTGAGGTGGATCCTGCGACGGGCGTGCGCAATGCCCAGGCCCTGCGCCAGTATTCCAAGACGCTTGCCGAAGCGGTCGACGAGGAGCTGAACTCGGGAGGGTTCCTGCTCATGCTCGGCGGCGATTGCAGTGTGTTGCTTGGCCCTGCGCTCGCGCTGCGGCGTCGTGGCCGCTACGGCCTTATCTTCTTCGATGGGCACACCGATTTCAAATTGCCGGATACCTCGCCGTCAAAGGGAGCCGCGGGCATGGATTTGGCCTTCGTGACCGGCCATGGCCCGACGCTCCTGACCGATTTCGGCGAGCACACTCCTTTGGTCCGTGAGGCCGACGTAGTCGCGTTTGGCTATCGCGATGTGCAGGACCCCGCGACTTACACGTCCAAGGCCGTCTTCGAAACCGATGTTCACCGGATGGATTTGGCTGACGTGCGGCAGCGCGGCTTCGCCGATGCGGCACGCATAGCGCTTGACGCGATCACAGGGCAGGACGTCGAGGGTGTATTCGTTCACTTCGATGTCGACGTGCTGGACAGCGAGATCATGTCGGCTGTCGATTCGCCGGAGGCCGGCGGTGTCTTGCCCGACGAAGCTGTCGAAGCCCTTCGCACATGGTGCAACGATCCACGCGTGATTGGGATGGAGGTGACGATCTATGATCCCGACCGCGATCCGGATCGTCGCTGCGGCAAGCTGCTGATCGACATTCTGGTCGCTTCCCTTCGCGGCCGGTAGACCAATGGGAGTCCTGCACTTGTGCACGAACGCAATCCGCCGGCACGAATGGCCGTCGGTCTGACGGATCGCCGCGCGCACCCATTCTGTGGTGCTACCTCATCGGGAACCGTTCTCAACGAACATGGTTCCGAGTGTGCGACCGAAGCATTCGGCTTCTTCTACCCGGCTATCGCCAAGGAGATTCGCCATGACCGGCAAAACCCGTCCCACCGTCCTGATCACAGGCAGCAGCGGGTTTCTGGGCCAAGCCATCGCTCGCGGCTTGATGGAGCGCTACGACATCATCGGCCTTGATGTTGCCAGACGATCCTTGCCCGGCGTCGAGACGATCGAGATCGACCTTACCTCGGACGCGAGCGTGGCGAAGGCACTGGCCGAGGTGCGCGAGCGGAGCGGCGGCCGCGTTGCCTCGGTAATCCATCTCGCGGCTTATTACGACACGACCGGCGAGGATAATCCGAAATACGGCGCGGTGACCGTCGAGGGAACGCGCCGGCTGCTGAACGCGCTGAGGGGGTTCGAGACGGAGCAGTTCGTGTTTTCGAGCACGTTGCTGGTGCATGCGCCGAGCCCGGCGAAGGGCGCCAGGATCGACGAGCGATCGCCGATCGATCCGGCCTGGGCCTATCCGAGATCGAAGGCCGAGACCGAGACGCTGATCCTGAAGGAGCACGGCGACATCAAGGTTGCGATCCTGCGACTGGCGGGTGTCTATGACGAGGATTGTCACGCGGCCTTCATCGCCCAGCAGATCGCCCGCATTTTCGAGCGCATGCCGACCGCCTATCTTTTCACCGGCGACATCACCACCGGCCAGCCCTACCTGCATCTGGACGATCTCGTCGACGCCGTGGTGCGCACCGTCGACCGGCGTAGCGCGCTTCCCAACGAGACCGTACTGCTGATCGGCGAAGAAGAGACGCCGTCCTACGACGACATGCAGAAGCAGATCGGGCAGCTCCTGCATGGCGAAACCTGGCGGACCCTGTCCCTGCCAAAAGAGGTGACGAAGCTCGGCGCCTGGATGCAGGAGAAGGTTCTCGATCAGGAGTCCGACATCAAACCATGGATGATCGAGAACGCCGACGATCACTACGAGATCGACATCTCCCGCGCCAGGCGCCTGCTTGGCTGGAACCCGCGGCACAGCCTGACCGCTACCTTGCCGGAAATGATCCGGCGGCTGAAGGCGGATCCTACCGACTGGTATAAGAAGAACAAGCTTGAACCGTCGGCGGCCGCCGCTTCCGCGCCCGAGCTCGACCAGGCCGCCGAACGGCTGCAGCGCCCGCTCGAGCGCTCGGACGACGAGGTCGAGGCGGAAACCGAACGCCGCCGGGCCGCAACGCTCTGGGCGCCGCTGACCAACGTTGCGATCGGGCTGTGGCTCGTGGCGTCGCCCTTCACGCTCGGCCTGTTCGATCCCGCTTCAGCACCGATTCCGCCGGCGCTCGGACATGAGATCGCCTCGCCGGAGACGCGCGACGGCAGGCTCGGCATCAGTGAGATTGTATCCGGCCTCGCCATCCTGTCGCTGGCGCTAGTCGGCACGCGCCGGCGCTGGCACGGGCTGCAATGGATCACCGCCTCGATCGGGGTTTGGGTGATGTTCGCGCCGCTGCTGTTCTGGACCACCAGCGCCGGAGCCTACGCGACCGACACGTTGGCCGGCATGCTGATCGTCGCGTTCGCGGTGATGATCCCGCCGACGCCGGGTATCAGCCGGCGTGCCCTTGCCGCCGATGACGACCGCCCGCTCGGCTGGAGCTATTCGCCCTCCCTCTTCACCCAGCGCATTCCCATAATCGGCCTCGCCTTTGTCGGCCTGTTCGTCTCGCGCTATCTCGCTGCCTATCAGCTAGGGCACATCGACAGTCTTTGGGATCCGTTCTTCGGCCCGGGCGAAACGCCGGCCGGCAATGGCAGCGAGGCGGTGGTCACCTCCTGGGTCTCCAAGGGTTTTCCGATCGCCGATGCCGGGCTGGGCGCCTTCGCCTATGCGCTGGATATCCTCGCGGGCGCGATCGGCGATCGCCGCCGCTGGCGCACCATGCCGTGGATGGTGCTTTTGTTCGGCTTGCTGGTCGTTCCGCTCGGTGTGGTCAGCGTCGGCTTCATCATCATCCAGCCACCGCTCATCGGGGCGCTGTGCACGCTCTGCATCGTCCAGGCTGCCGTCACCGTCGTCCTCATCCCTTATTCGGTCGACGAGGTGCTGGCGAGCTGCCAGTATCTTTGGCACGCGAAACAAGCGGGAGAGCCGTTCTGGCGCACATTCTGGTGCGGAGGTCCGGCACTTTCGGAGGACCAGACGCCAACGCCGGATCTCGACCGGCCGCTATCGGCAGTGGCGCGGGACTTCATCACTGGCGGTGTGAATTTCCCCCGGACCCTTGTCGCCAGCACACTCGCCGGCGCCCTGCTGATGATCACGCCGCTTGTCTTCGGCACCAGCCCGCCGCTCTACTTCAGTGACCATGTCACCGGCTGCCTGGTCATCATGATCGCCGTTACGGCGATGGCCGAGGTGGCGCGCGCCGTCCGTTTTGTGAACATAGCGCTTGGAGCCTGGATCGCCCTCTCTCCGTTCATGCTCGCCGGCGGCGCGGCGGCGAGCCTCGCCAATCTGGCGATCGGAGCGCTGCTGGTCGGGCTCAGCCTGCCGCGCGGCACGCGCAGCGCTGCGCATTATGGCGGCTGGGACCGGGCCATCGTCTGAGAATGTTCGGCGGCGCAGGACGGTCGGCCAGGTGGCTGCAAAGATTGATCCGCATCAACCTGTCGAACACATCGAGCGGGAAGTCGGCGAAAGGCGCAAAGGCGGCCGTACCCTTCCAACTTGAATTTTCCGCGTATCTGCATTTCATAAGTCGGCAAATAAATTAGGGAGGAATTTCAACATGATAAAAGGGCAATTCTCTGCGCCGGCATCCTCGCCGCCGGTATGTGGGCCGCGTCGTCATCGGCGTCCGCCGAAAGCCTGACCATGTCTTGCGGCGTTGACGAGGTCTGGTGCCAGCAGACGGCGCGGGCGTTCGAGGAGAAGACCGGCATCACGTCAATATGACCCGCAAGAGCGCTGGCGAAATCTATGCGCAATTGCGCGCCGAGGCCGCCAACCCAAAGGGAGACATCTGGTGGGGCGGAGCCGGCGATCCGCATCTGCAGGCAGCCGAGGAGGGCCTGACAGTGGAATACAAATCGCCGCTGCTCATGCGGACCGGTTCTGATCAAAGCTTGAAGGATTGCACGCAGAGCTGGCGGACCTGGGCGAACACGCCGCTGCCGGCGCAAATCACCAGCGCGCCGTTTTCCAGCACCGTCTTTGGGTCGGGCTTGACTATAGTGCCGCCGGCTTCTTCCACCAGCAGCA
This sequence comes from Mesorhizobium sp. M0768, assembly GCF_040320195.1. Lineage (NCBI taxonomy): Bacteria > Pseudomonadati > Pseudomonadota > Alphaproteobacteria > Hyphomicrobiales > Phyllobacteriaceae > Mesorhizobium > Mesorhizobium sp. M0768. The sequence continues at coordinate 206,745 of NZ_JAMYPD010000004.1, forward strand.
TGCCTGCCAGGCAGTCCCAGGCGTTCATATGCTCTTCGACATAGCCGAGCAGCCTGCCGGCGGCCGCATAGGCGAGCATCAACGCGCCGGATGCGTTACGGAAAAACACGCCGCCCTTTGAAAACAGCAAGCCGATGAGCGTTGCGACGTTCTGAATTTCGGCGCGGTTGGAAAAGCCGGTGCCCAACGAGCCGTCGGTCAGGCTGGTGGCCGCGCTTGCCCTGATCGGCTTGCCGTTGAGAAAAGCGCCGCCCCCCTTGCGGCAATGGAACGTTTCGCCGGTAGAGGGCTCGTGGATGACACCCACGACAGTGTCGCCGTCCTTGGCGCAGGCGATGACCACACACCAGGCCGGAATGCCCCGCACGAAGTTCGCAGTGCCGTCGATCGGATCGATCACCCATACATGCCCGCTCGATCCGGTGACCGAGGCATGCTCCTCGCCGACAATTCCATCGGTCGGGTAAGCGGCTTTCATTGCCGCACGGATGAACAGCTCGACCTCGCGGTCAGCCTGCGAGACCATGTCCTGATGACCTTTGCTCTCGATGGCGAGGCTGTCGAGGTCGCGAAAATACTTCAGGCCGAGCGCGCCGGCGCGCCGCGCGAGATCGATGGCGAACTGTTCGCGCGTTGCTGTGTCGGGTGTCATGAGATCCTTGGGATGGCGAATGTGATCTGAGGAAAATACCCCAGCCAAAGAAGCTTAGCGGTGAAGCTAAGAGCGTGCAAATGACGAGCCCTGCCTTTTGCGGGGCGGCCCCGAGGCCGACCGGTCTTCCATGCGCCCGACAGCGACAGTCGCGCTCATACGGGTCCGGTCATGTCGCCTTCGATATAGATGATCTGGCCGGTCATGAAGCTCGACGCGTCGGAAACCGGGAAGATCGCAGCACCGCCCAGTTCATCGACCTCGCCCACCTTGCCAGCGGCCGACCAATGCCACGGCTTGCCGGCGATAAACGCCTATCCCCGCCAGACATCTTCGCGGCGCAGATCGTCCATCGCGCGCGAAATGCCTTCGCGCAGGATCGACACCATATCGTCGATCTACTGGCGCTTGATGATTAATGGCGGCGACATCACGCACATGTTGATCAGTAGCCGGACCAACAGGCCGAGCTCGTGGCAATGCGCGTCGATGCCGGTCGGCACCTCGATCCGCCTCGCTTATGACCCTGAGGCTCTGCTGGCGATAACCTGAATAATTTTTTGCGCAGCAGTGCGACCGGCGACGATCGCGCCCTCGACATAGCCCGGAAATGACGGCGACAGCTCCGACGAGGCAAAATGCACCGGCGGGGCGCCCGCCCGGATAATGCATTCGGCATCCGTTGCCGCCGCATCGACGATCGAATCGCTGTAACCGCCGCCGCTCCAGTGATCCCCGGTCCAGTCGCGATAGCTGAGATCGGTGACGCCGGCCGCCTCGATACCGAGCGCATCTTGCAGCTTTGATGTCACCGTTGCGCGTAGCGCCGCGCTGTCCATATCCCGCCAGCGCTGCGCCAGCGGCCCGCCGATGAAGACGACAAGTGCTGCATGATCCTCGTCCTTGCTGGCATCGCAGGCAAAAAGTCCGTGCGGCTCCCGCCACATCACCATGCCGCTCAAGCCCCTGTCGCGCCAGAAAGCCTTGGGATAGCGCACAAGCATTTTGATAACTGCGCCGCTTTCCCAGACGCCGAGGGCTCTCTCCAGCGCAGCCGGCAGCGGTGGCACGAAATCGACTCTCGAGGCCATCATCGGCGGTAGCGCGACCAGTACCGCTCGTGCCTCGGTCACGCCGGCAGGCGAAACGACGCGAACCCCTCCCGGGCCGTGCTCAATAGCCTCGACGGCTGTATTCAGCCGCAGTCGATCGCCGAGATCCCGCGCAAGATCATCTGCCAGCGAATGCATGGTTTCGCCCACGAAATACTGCAGCTCCGACACCTCGTTAGTGATGCGGCGATCATTGTCGATCAAGTACCACAGCGGCAGCCTTTCCATTGCCAGGCACCACAGGCCCTCGATCATCGACCGAAAGGCGGCCTTGGCATCGTCGGGATCGTTCTGGCGATCGAGCCATGCCGCGACTGTCAAGCCGGCGATGGCCGGGTCGGTCGGTGCGATCGCGTTCATCCGCTCGCGCATTCGCATCGCGGTGCCGTAAGTGCGCCCGGCTTGCGCCTCGCTCATTCGCGGCTGCGTGACGAATTCGCCTGCGACATGGGTCTCGACCAATGTCTTGCCGCGCGCTCGCACCAGCGCCATTAATTCCGGCATGTCTTCGCACAAGAACTGGCCGCCGCTGTCGATCCGCTCGCCGAGCCCGTTCTGCACGGCTTCGACGCGGCCGCCGACACGGTCGCGGGCTTCGAGTAGCACGACATCGATGCCGGCGTGGTTCAATTCACGCGCGGCCGACAGGCCGGTGAAGCCGGCGCCGACGATGGCCACATCGGCTCGTTCGATCTTGAACTTCATTAGCCGGCCTTGATCTTCTCGAATGTCAGGCGCCGGATCATTGTCTTCATTGCTGATCCACCCTCTTTTTGATGGTTCACGCCGGCCTGGCACCGCGGGCTGCTGAGTTCGGATAGTGCTTGGGGAATGCCGCAGACAGGAACTCGTTCGCGGCCTGCAGCGCCGTCTCGCGTGTGGCGTCCTCGGTGCCCATCATCAAATGCAGCCACAGACCATCCAGCATGGCGCTGAGCGCCAGCGCCATGACTTGCGGCTCATAGGCATAGAAGCCGCTCTGCTTGAGCGCCGCGCAAAGATCGATGAATATGTTCTGGTAGACGGCATCACGTGCGCTGCTCAGCGCCTGATATTTCGGTCGCGATTTGGCCTCGCCCCAGAAGGCACACCAAGCAGCCAGCTTGCGCTTGTTGCAGATCGAGCGGTTGAAATCGGCTGCCACCAATGCCTGCAGCTGGCGGGCGGGATCATCGCCGGCCCTTTGCAAGGCGCTGCGCCAATGCGCCGAATACTCGTCATGCATGTATTGCAAAGTGGCGACGAGCAGCTTCTCCTTGCTCTCGAAATGGAAATTGACGATGCCGCGCGACAGGCCGGCGCCGTCGGCGACGTCGGCCATAGTCGTTTCCGAATAGCCGCGCTTGGCCAATGAATCGATAGTCGCTTCGATCAGTTGAACCTGCCTTGTCTCTTTCGACGCTTTGCGGCCGCGCTTTTCGGAATCGCTTTTTCGCGCCGGTTCGAGGAGGGCTTCGCGCGCCTCTGTTGTCTTCATCGGGGTGATGGTCTCCAGCATCGCCGGCTAGCCGACCGGCATCGGCCGCGAAGATCAGTGGGACGGTGTTTGCCACTGTCAAGCACCTTCTGCATGGCTGCCCATATTCGAATGTTCTCGTCGAGATTGCATCCTTGGAGAAAACGTCGTCGAAGGCACCGTCGGCGAAGGGCAGCAGTCCCGGCGATGCAAACCAGATCAGCGCCGCCGGGCCCGCCTGCAGCGGACCTTGGCTCGAGATCCACGCCAGGCGCGAGCTGCAATATCAAAAGCTGCTGAAGCGTGCCAAACTGGTGCCGCGGCTGGTCGTCAGGCTCGGCCGCCGCACTGCCAATCCGCCTGCGGATTTCTAAATATGGCCGACGACACCGACAGTCCCAAACTCGACGCCGAAGCCGCCGAACAGTGGCAGCTGATCAACACACCGCTCGGCGAAAAATGGTCGGGCCGCACCCGCTATGCTGCGGCCATGTTCTTCTACAAACGCGGTGAGATGAGCGCTGAAACGCTGGAGGCCTACCGTATTTGTGCCAGGCTGGATTCGACCGATCCGCTGCCGATCATCCGCGACCGCGGCATTGGCCAGGACTGGCTTAAACGCATGGATTTCGAATAGTCGGCCTCCAAATCGCATTCCGGTCAAGCCGGCATCACCCGCTTAGCCGATGGTCTTTTCCAGCATGCCGAGCCAGTTGCGATAGGCGATCTTCTCGATCAGCGCGCGCCCGAAGCCGCGAGCCGCGAAAGCGTCGAGCAATCTTGGCAGGCCGGCAACGTCGCCTATCACGGCCGGGATCATGGCGCCGTCGAAATCCGAGCCCAGGCCGACGCCGTCTTCGCCCAGCGCCTGCAGCAGCGAATCGACATGGCGCACCATGATGTCGAGACTGGTGTCGGCGTTCATCCTGCCGTCCTCACGCAGGAACCCGGTGGCGAAATTCAGCCCGACCATGCCGCCGGAGTCGCGGATCGCGCCGAGCTGCCATTCGGTGAGGTTGCGCGAATGGCCGCAGATCGCGTGCACGTTGGAATGGGTCGCGACCAGCGGTGCGTCGCTGATCTCGACGACGTCGCGGAAACCTTTTTCGTTGAGATGCGAAAGATCGATCATGATCTTCAGCTGGTTGCAGGCTTTCACCAGCGCCTTGCCGGCATCGGTCAGCCCCGGCCCTGTATCGGGCGACGACGGGAAACGGAACGGCACGCCGTGGCCGAAGGCATTGGGACGGCTCCAGACGATACCGAGCGAGCGCAGGCCGGCTGCGTGGAGGACATCGAGCAGGGTGAGCTCAGGGTCGATCGCCTCGACCCCTTCGATGTGGAAGACCGCCGCGATCGAGCCTTGCGCCATCGCCTTTCTCACATCGCCGGCGGTGCGGCAGACAGTGAGCGCCGAAGCCCGCTCCAGCCTGAACAGGATCGAGGCCATCGCTATGGTGGAGTTGAGCGCATCGGCGCGCGGAACCTCGGGCGGCATGGGCTCGCTGTCGCTCGGCGCCAGCGGCACCGCGCCGCGCTTGGATTTCTCGACAGGCGGCGGGAAGATCGCGAACATGCCGCCGGCAAATCCGCCTTTCTTCGCGCGCGGCAGGTCGATATGGCCACTCGGCGTCCCCTCGACGAACAGCTTTTCGACGTCCGCATCCTTCGACTGGTAGAGCCTGAGCAGCGTGTCGTTGTGGCCGTCGAAGACGGGAATGAGATCGGATTCGGTCATGGAGGGCCATTCGGTTGAAGTGGTCGGGCCGCGGAGGGCGAGCCGGTTGTTGCCAATACTTAGGCAAGGCGAGCGCTCTGCGCAAATCCCGCATGTTTGCCTTATGTTTGTACGCCGCCAATGGTCGAAGGGGCACGCGGTAAAGCCGCGCACCCTTTCTCCTTTCATTCATCGAGGGGCTGTCTCTCTTACCGCTTCAGCACGTCCGCCCATTCCGGATGGCGGCGGAACTGAGCATTGGCGAACGGGCAAAGCGGGATGATCGTCTTGCCCGCCGCACGTGCATCCTCGACGGCACGGGTGACGAGGCGAAGTCCCGCGCCCTGGCCGCGAAATGCATCCGGCACTTCGGTATGGTCGATGATGATCTGGTGCTCGCCGACCTTGGTGAAGGTCATCTCCGCCTCGGCGCCGCTCGGCCCACGCAGGAAGTAGCGGCCCTTAGAGCCGCGGTCCTCCAGCTCGATCTCCGGCAATAGGTCAGACATGGCTTGCGGTCCTTTCATCCGACGTTACGGCGAACAACTGCCGCGCCGCCTCGATCTCGCTCGGCCGCACCTCATGGCCGCCGTCATGCCACTCGACTGTGACATCGGCACCATCGGCGCGCAAATAGGCTTCGAGCCGCGCCGTCAAATCAGGCGGACAGATCGGGTCTCGCCTGCCGGCGGTGACCAGGATGCGGCTGCCGTCAAGGCTGCCCTTGACCTCCGGCTCGAACGGGATCAGCGGATGCATCAGCACCGTTGCGTCGAACAGCGAGGGTTCGGCAAACAGCACCGAGGCCAGGATGTTGGCGCCGTTGGAATAACCGAGGCCTAGCACCAAAGATGGCTTTGCCGCCTCGACATGTGCCTTGACGAAGCCGGCCATCTTGTCCGTCGCTCGCGTGAGATCGCCCATGTCGTAAACGCCCTCGCCGGTACGGCGAAAGAAGCGTGCGGCGCCTTGTTCCGAGGCATCGCCGCGCGGGCCGACGATCGTCGCTTGCGGCGCAAGATCGCGCCCAAGCGACAGAAGCTGATCCTCGTTGCCGCCAGTGCCATGGAAGACGAAGAGCAACGGTCCACCCTGCGAACCGGGCAGCACCTTGTGAATATACGAATCCTTGCTCATAACCCTGCCCTCAGTCTTCCAGTTTCTGCAGATGCTGCTCGAGATAGGGCCGCAAATGCTGGTGTTGCGACGGCAGTTTCAGCGCCTCGCCGAGATGGGCCGTATCCTCGTCGCGGTCGAAGCCCGGCTCGTTGGTGGCGACTTCGAACAGCACGCCCCCCGGTGTGCGGAAGTAGATCGCCCAGAAATAATCGCGGTCGATCACCGGCGTCACCTGATAACCTGTGTCGAGGAGTGCCTTGCGCACTTCGAGCTGCTTGGCGCGGTTCTCGACGGCGAAAGCAACATGGTGGACCGAGCCGGCGCCGAGATTGGCGAAGCCGGCCCCTGGCAGCGATTCGATATCGACGACGTCGGCGCCGTTGCCGTTCTTCACCGCCAGCCGCCTGATGTTGCCGGACTTGTCGACCTCCTCATAACCCATGAATTTCAGCAGCTCTTCGGTGGCGCCGCCATCTTTCAGCCTGAGCGACACCGAGTGAAAGCCGCGGATCGCCACGTCGGTGGGAATGCCACCCTTGGCCCATGGCGCACGGTTGTCCGCTCTGTCTTCGACCAGCGCAAACCCGTCGCCGTCGGGACCGGCGAACGCAAGACGCTTCTCGCCGAACGTCTCCTCATGGGACAGCCCGGTGACACCTTGCTCGGCAAACCGTTTCTCCCAATAGTCGAGCGTGCCCTCGGGCACCGAGTAAGCGGTGTTGCCGACTTCGCCGACTCCATGGCGGCCCTTGCCGATGTTCGGGAACGAGAAGTAGGTCATCACCGAGCCGGGCATGCCGACCTCGTCGCCGTAATAGAGGTGGTAGACGTCGGGTGCGTCGAAATTGACGGTTTTCTTGACCCGCCGCAGGCCGAGCGTCCCGGTGAAGAATTCGTTATTCTGGCGCGCATCGCTGGCCATCGAGGTGACGTGATGCAGGCCCTTGACCTGGTCGAGCATGTCTGTTGCTCCTTCCCTTGTGCTGGTGCGGCCCTTGCCGCTGTCCACGCAAATATGAGCATCCGCCTCCTGGCCGCAAAGGCGGCAAACACAGAATGGACTGTGCTGTTAAAGTGAACGACGAAGCAGGTTTTGTTCACCATTCGGCAAACTGGACCGGCTTGCATACTCGCCGAAATTGCGCTCCATGAGCGACGCATGTAGCCAGCGTGAGGATACAGCGGTTGAGTGGAAAACGCCCCAATATTCTCCTGATCACCTGCGACCAATGGCGGGGCGACTGCCTGTCAGCTGCTGGCCACAAGGTGGTAAGGACACCGAATGCCGACGCGCTGGCTGCCGAGGGCGTTTTGTTCCAGAAGCACTATGGCGGCGCCGCACCTTGCTCGCCGGCACGCGCCTGCCTCTACACCGGCCTCTACCAGATGAACAATCGTGTCTGCCGCAACGGCACGCCGCTCGACGCCCGCCACGGCAACATAGCCCTCTGGGCACGCGCCCTCGGCTATGATCCGACGCTGTTCGGTTATACCGACATGGCGCGCGACCCGCGCACGCTGGCGCCTGGCGACCCGCAGCTGAAAAGCTATGAAGGCGTGCTGCCCGGCTTCACCGTGCGCCAGCTTCTGCCCGAGCACCAGAAGCCCTGGCTGTCATGGCTCAAGGCGCGCGGCGTCGATGCCGGCGCCGGCTCCCCCGCCATTCACCGCCCGGCGGGCGAAATCCTGGAAAACGACGGCGCGATCAGCAACGGTCCGCCAATCTATTCGAAGGACGAGACGCCGTCGGCCTTCCTGGCCGGCGAATTCATCCGCTGGCTCGGCGAGCAGGAGCGCGATGCCCCGTGGTTCGCGCATCTTTCCTTCATCAGCCCCCACCCGCCCTTCATCGTGCCGGCGCCTTACAACGCCATGTACGATCCGGCCATCGGTCCAGCTTTTGACCGCGCGGAAAGCTGGCAGGCCGAAGCAGCAAGCCACCCTTATCTCGCCTATGAACTTGACCGGCAGGAACGGTCGAAATTCCGTCCCGGCTCGGAGGGCAAGGTGCGCGACTGGGGCGACGACAATTTTCGCCGCATCCGGGCGCTCTATTACGGCATGATCTCGGAGGTCGACGCGCAGCTTGGCCGTGTCTGGCAAGCGGTCAAGGCGGCCGATGCATGGGACGACACCGTCATCGTGCTGACCTCCGACCACGCCGAGATGATGGGCGATCATTTCATGCTGGGCAAGGGCGGTTTCTTCGACGGCAGCTTCCATATTCCGCTGATCATTCGCGATCCGCGCCGCCGCAAGGCTGCCGGCAGCAGCGTCGACCGCTTCACCGAGGCGGTGGATTTGGCGCCGACCTTGCTTGAGCTCACTGGGCTCGAGCTCACTGGCGGCGAAGTGCTGCCGCATCTCGACGGCCGCTCGCTGGCGCCTTTCCTGGACGCAACGGAGCCGGACAATTGGCGCGATGCGGCGCATTGGGAGTTCGATTTCCGCTCGATCGCGGATGGTGATGCCGAACGGTATTTCGGCGTCGGTCCGCGTCAGTGCAATCTCGCCGTCGTTCGCACGCAAAAATTCAAATATGTGCATTTCGGCGGAGGCCTGCCGCCCTTGCTCTTCGACCTGGAGAAGGATGCGCGCGAGTTGACCAATGTCGCTGACGACCCAGCCTATCTGCGGGCACGGCTGGAATTTGCCGAGAAGTTGCTCGCCTGGCGGGCCGACCATCTCGACCAGTCTTTGGCGCTCGCCGAATTGACGGACAATGGCGTTGCCGGCCATGTCGCCGGCTTCCCCTCGAGATAAGCAAAGCCCGCGCCGTTGCCGGCGCGGGCTTCTCTGTCGGCCTGTGCGCAGCTTAGCGCATGATCATGCGCTGTTTCTCGCGATTTTGCGCATAGCTGGCCTTGTCATAAGGGGCCTGCGCCTCAAGCTGCTCCTTGGTGAAGTTCGTGTAGAGATAGCGCTTGCCGTTCTTGTCGGTCATGAATTTCAGGTTGTCCATGCCGACCGCCACCTCCTTCTCGCCGATGCCAAGGAAGCCGCCGACGTCGATGATGACTGCGTCGACCTTCTTGTCGCCGCCCAGCACGATATCGCCGATCTCGCCGACGTTGACATCGTTGGCGCCGTAGACGGTTGTTCCGACCAGATCCTCGGCCCGGATTTCGCCTATCGGCATTTCAGTCAGTGTGGACTTGTCGATCGACCCGGTCTTGGTCTGGTCTGCCGTCGTTGCGGGCGCTGGGGCATTTTGGGCCGTCTTACTGGCCTGGTCAGTGTTGTTGGTTGTCGCAGTGTTATCGGTCGTGGCAGTGTTGCTGGCCGTCACGGTAGGCGTGACGACGGCTGGCGCATTAGCCGCGGCATCGTTCGACGCTGTGGTCGCCGGGGCCGGATCATAGGGCTTGCGGTCGAAATCCGGCTGCGCCGTCAGCTCTTCCCTGGTGGTTTGGGCAACCAGCCAGCGATCGCCGTTCCTCTCGGCCCACTGCGCCTTGTCGAAATCATAGGCGACGTTCTTTTCACCTATGCCGAGGAAGCCGCCGACACCGATGACCAGCGATTGCGCCTTGGCTTCCTTGTTGATGACGATGTCGTTTACGTCGCCGATGTTCTGGGCGTCGTCGCCGGTACCGTTGTAGACGGTCTCGCCGATGATATTGGTGGCAAGATTGCCTTCCGCGCGCTTCACTGGCTCAGCCGGCGCGGCAGGCGCCGGGGTTGTATTTTGCGCGCTGGTGGAAGGGGCGGCAGGCGCCGCATTATCCGCCGAAGCTGGTGGCGGAGTCGGATCGTAAGGCCTCCGGTCGAAATCCGGCTGAGCCGTCAACTCATCCTTCGTCGTTTGCGCTATCAGCCAACGGTCGCCATTTCTTTCGGCCCATTCCATCTTCTTGTAGTCGAAAACGACGTTCTTGGTTCCTATGCCAAGAAAACCGCCAACGCCGATGACGACGGATTTTACCTCGCCGCGCTCGTCGAAGACGACATCGGTGATCTTGCCGATATTCTCTGCATTGTCGCCGGTGCCGTTATAGACCGACTCGCCGATGATATTGGTGACAAGGCTGCCCTCGGCGCGTTGCACCGGAGCGGCTGGAGCGGAATTCTCTACGGCGGGTGGTTGCGCCGGCGCCGGGGTCGTCGCCGACTGCGCAAATGCACCCGTCGCAATCAATGTTGCGACTGCTGTCGTGGTTAAAAGGGTGCGGATCATCTTAGTGTCTCCTCGTCGGTGATTTCGTGCACGCCGTGCCCGCCTGGCGTCACTGCGGGCGCAGCGTCTTCTGCATGTTCACAACGTTGTGACCACACTGTTGTTCCGAAAAAAGCCGAGGTGCACCCGGTGCGATGTCAATGGTTCTCGGATTCGCCGCGTTGGTCGAAAGGAACATTTTCTCGGCCGCCCCGTTCCACTCCCGGCTGGGGCTCCGTCCCGGCCCGATAGGTGCTGGAAAATGGAACGGCCATGCGGTTTGCAGCGGTGCTGAACAAGGACGGGGGCACCCTGCGCACCATCGATCTTGAGGCCTTCGCCAGTCGGATGCGCAGCACACTTGAGACTGCCGGCCACTCGATTGATATCGAAATCGTCGCCGGCAAGGATATCGTCGCCACGCTGGACGGCGTAGCTTCCAGGCGCGGCATCGACGTCGTGCTGGCTGGCGGCGGCGACGGCACCATTTCGGCCGCGGCAGCCCGTTTGATGAATGGGGAGAAGGCGCTGGCAATTCTGCCGGCTGGCACAATGAACCTTTTTGCGCGCGGCCTCGGTATCCCGCAGACCCTCGATGCGGCACTGAAATCGTTTGCCGACGGCGAGGTGATGGCGATTGACATTGCAACAGCCAACGGCCGGCCCTTCGTGCATCAATTCTCGATCGGCATGCACGCCAGGATGGTGCAACTGCGCCAGAAGATGGAATTCGGCTCGCGGTTGGGGAAGATGCGCGCCTCGGTGCGAGCCGCTTGGGCGACGATCAACAATCCACCGGCGATGAACGTAACGCTGATGATCGGCGAGGCCGAGATCAGAACCCGGATCACCGGTATCGGCATCACCAACAATCTGTTTGGCGAGGGCCACCTGCCCTATGCCGATAATCCGGCAGGCGGCGTGCTGGGCATCTATGTCACCGTGGCGCGGCGGCGCGGCGAATTGATCAGGTTCCTCTTTGACGTCGCCCGTGGGAAATGGCGCGGCAACGAGCATGTCGAAATCCATCAGGCAAACCGCGCCGTTTTGAAAATCCATTCGACTAACAGGAAAGTTCAGGCCGTCATGGACGGCGAACTGGTAAAGCTCGATCGCGAGACGACCGTCGAAATCCATCCGCGCGCGTTGAATGTTCTCGTCCCGGCGCGCGCTGTCGAGGCAAAGGTTGCCTGACGTGGGATGCGTGATGTGGGGTTGCGTGATGCAAACTGGCGCGAGCGATGGAGAGAACCTAGCCGCTGGGTGTGTTGCCCTGTTCGGTCTTCGGCGTCTCGATCATCCAGCCGTAGATTTCGGCGACGCCCCAGGCGATAAAAGCCAGCAACAGCGCGGCGATCAGGATACGAAGGACATGCCGACCCCGCCGCCCTTGACGGGCTTTGTTTTCAGGAATGGTTTTTGGCATTGTCTGGCTCCATATTTGGCGCCGGCAGGCGTAACTCGCGGGGCGTTGGCTGGTAACGGTCCCCCGCCGCGAAAGTTCCGGCACTGCAAGGCGGCAGACGGGCCGGTTGGCCTGACCAATCAGCGGAGCCGGCCTCCGGGGGCATAGTGGACGACAATAGCCAGAACACGCCGGGCCTGCCGGCCGATATTCGCCGTGTGGTGGGCGCCGCGGACCGTCTTGCCGTGCTGCACGGCCTCGACACGCTGGACGGGGCTGCCGACCCTGATTTCGATCGTATCGGCGGTCTTGCCGCTTCGGCTATGCAAACGTCTGTCGCACTGATCACGCTGGTCGATGCCGAGCGGCAGTGGTTCAAGTCCTGTATCGGCCTCGACGAGACCGAAATCGCAACCGAGACATCGTTCTGCGCCTATACCATCGCAGCCGGCGACGTGCCGATGGTGGTGGCCGACGCGGCGGCGGATCCGCGGTTCAAAGCCAATCCGCTGGTCACCGGCGAGCATCATATCCGCTTTTACGCAGGCGTGCCCATCGTAGTCGACGGCGCGCTGATCGGCACGCTGTGCGTGCTCGACCGGAAGCCGCACGCACGTCCTTCCTCTGTCCAGCTCGACCAGCTGTCGGCGCTAGCCGGCCTCGCCGCGAGCCTGTTCACGCTGAAGGATGCAACCCGCAGTGCGGCGATTGCCAAGGCAGCACTGGTTCGAGAGGAAAAGCGGCGCGCTATCGCGCTCGACGCGGCTTCGCTTGCCAGCTGGGCATGGGATATCCGCAGCGATATGATCGACTGCGATGTCCTGCTGTCCGAATTGTTCAACCTGCCGAAGTCGAACAGGCTGAGGGCGCGCGACATCCTGACCGCCATCGACCCGCGCGACGTTCACCAGACCGAAACACGCTTTCGCGACGCGCTGACCGGCAGCGACGATTATTTTGGCGAATACCGTGTCAAAGACCTCGATCCGCCGCGATGGATCGCAACACGCGGCCGCGTCATAGAACGCGACGGCGATGGCAAGCCGACGCTGATCTTCGGCGTCAACTACGACATTACCGAACGCAAGCTTTGCGACGAACGTCAACGACTGTTGCTGCGCGAGCTCAATCACCGCGTCAAGAACACTTTGGCAACCGTACAGGCGCTGGCGACGCAGACCGTTCGCCATGCCCGCCAGCCAAGCGAATTCCTCGAAGCCTTCAGCGCCAGGCTGCAGGCACTGGGCGTTGCGCACAGCCTGCTGTCGGACCGCGAGTGGCGCGGCATCGGCATCCGCGAGCTGGTGGAGATCGAGCTAAAGCCGTTCCAAGCCGCCGGACAATCGCGCATGGCGATCTCCGGCGCCGATGTCCTGCTCTCACCCGACCAGGCAGTCGGGCTCGGGCTGATCCTGCATGAACTGGCAAGCAATGCACTGCAATACGGGTCGCTCTCGGTTTCCTCCGGAAAGGTCGATCTCGATTGGAGGGTACAAGGCAGGAAGGGCGCACGCCGTCTGTTGCTGGCCTGGCGCGAAAGCGGCGGCCCGCGGGTTGCGCCGCCCGAACGCCATGGCTTCGGCTCGATCCTGATCCGCCGCAGCCTGGCCAAGGTCATTTCCAGCGAGGTGATCCATGAATTCCGGCCGGACGGCGTGGTCGCGGAAATATCGATTCCGCTCGAAGATTTGTGATTTTGCGACCGGCGCCAGAATCGTTTGCCCCGAACTATCCCCTCCGAACTATTCGCGTTTGCCGGTATCCGGATCATCGGAGCCGCGCTTCACGTTCTCGCGGTAGATGGCGTAGGCAGCGAGTGCTATCGCCGGGCCGAGAATCGCGCTCAGTCTGGCCTTTCCCGGGCCATCTTTGCCCTTGAGCAGCGCCGGCAGCACGGCGAGTGCCGCAGTGATGCCGATAGCCTTCATGTCAGCGTTGCGTCGCTTCGCCCGGCGCCTGGCGCGCGAGCCGGCCGACATCCGGTAGACGAGCAGGATGAGACCGGCGATTGCGAGAAAGCCGATCCCGAAGCTCAGGGAAGCTGCCATCGGCCCATAGCGGGCCGCCGTCCAGATATAGGCCGCCCCGACCAGGAAGCCGAGGCCGCACAGCGCTACGACCGCTGCGACCGAATAGACAATTGCAGCCACACGCGCGCGTTGCACCGCCGCAATGGTTTCGCCCGAGGCGAGGCCCGAGATCAGCGATGCAAGCATTCCCATGCGTGCAGAACTAGCGGCGCGCGAGAAGCGCGAAGAGGAACCCGACGCCCGCGGCGATCGCCAGCGACGTCACCGGCTTCTCGCGCATATGCGCTATCATCTGCGCCTCGATGTCCCTGGCGTTGCTGCGCAGGCTGTCGAAGGCTGCCTCACCCTGGGTTCGCAACTGCTCGACGCTTTCGGCGGCGGCTCGCCGCGCTGCCCCGTAACCATGTTCGCCAGTTTTGGCCAACAGCTTGGTAAGTTGGTCGATGTCGGCCTTCAGTTGTGCGATGTCGGCCTCAATATCGGAATTCGTGCGGGCTTCGTTCGCGGCCTTTCCTGCGGCAGTCGCCATTGCTTCACTCTCCATGCTTTTGCTCGGTCGAAACGCCCGACAGACCCCAAGGTTCCGGCACGAACCTCTTCTAACCCTATCTCCGGCAGCGCGCGTTGCAAATGCCTTGCATGGGCCGAGGCCGACGCATCCGCGCCAGCGCGTCTTTTTTGAATGACAGTATGCCAAATAACGATCATGACTTCCCCGGTTTCACGATCGAGACGAATTTAAGGAGATATTGCTGCGTGCGCGCATCACTTGACGGTTTGCGGATTCTTATCCTGGAAGATGAGTTCCTGATTGCCATGGATATCGAGCAGCTTTGCCGCGACTACGGCGCGCTCAATGTGGTCATCGCCCGTGATCTGACTGAGATCGAACAGCAAGACGGTGCCGCGCAGTTCGATGTGGCCATCGTCGACCTCATGCTGAGCGGCGTTTCGACGCTCCAATTTGCTTCGCGGCTGCGTGAAGCGGGCATCCCGTTCGTCTTTGCCTCGGGCTATTCGGATACGGACGAGATCAAGAAATCCTTTCCCGGCGTCAGACTGGTCACCAAGCCCTATTCGGGAGACGATCTCGTCGAGGCAGTGGCGGCGGCCTGCAGGCGAACGCATCTCCGCTGAGGCGCGGAGCGGTTCGAACACGCCGCGCTTCACGCAGCCGTCGACCCGGTTACCTGAGCCGAAATTGCGTCCGGGCCATACTCGTCTTCACCCGAGATCTTCAGAATTTCCTGCAGCCGTGTGCGGGCGCGGCTGACGCGGCTCTTGATCGTTCCGACGGCGCAGCCGCAGATCTCGGCCGCTTCCTCGTAGGAGAAGCCCGACGCGCCGATGAGGATAATGGCTTCGCGCTGGTCTTCTGGCAGCAATTCGAGCGCGCCGCGAAAGTCCTCGAGGTCAAGTTGGCCGTGCTGGGCCGGGTGAACGGCAAGCCTGGCCGTCATGACGCCATCGCTGTCCTGCACCTCGCGGCCGCGCTTGCGCATCTGCGAATAGAATTCGTTGCGCAAGATCGTGAACAGCCATGCCTTCAGATTGGTGCCGGGCTGGAAGCTTTCATGCTTGTCCCATGCCTTGACCAATGTTTCCTGCACCAGGTCGTCGGCCTTGTCGGCGTTTTGCGTCAGCGACACGGCAAAAGCCCGCAGGCTCGGGATCGAGCCGAGCAAGTCGGTCTTGAAGCCCTGGGAGACGGCCGCCATGCCTCAGTCCTTCTTTTGTACAGGTTCGGCTTTTTCCAACTGGCTGAGCAGTTGGGCGAAGCGATCCGGCACATTGTCGGAGACCAGCTCGTCGTAGTATTGTTTGAGTTTGCGGCCGATTTCCGAGTTCGGCCCAAGCGGGTCGCGGGAAGCAGCCCGGCGCCCGTTGCCAACGCCACCCATGGTAGCTTTCGTCATGTTCTTCATTTCGCCCTTTTGTCCCAGCCTTAAGCCGCCCTTCAACACATAACGCAAGGCAAGCGGCAGCCTCGTCTGGTTGCCCAACCCGCCCCTAAACGCCAGCCCATATATTTAGTTCCGCATGATCGGAACTTTTTCGCAGAACCCGCGTTTTCAACTCTGGGCTTGCGAACCGTTTTTTAGCTGTAACATGCAATCACGTCATATGAGGGAGACGTCCAATATGAGCCTATCAGCAACCATCGCTCCGCACCTGCCGTTCCTGCGTCGCTTCTCGCGCGCAGTATCCGGATCGCAGGAGAGCGGCGACGCGCTGGTCGCCGCAATGCTCGAGGCCATCATTGCCGATGTCGACATCTTTCCGAACGCATCGAACGACCGCATCGCGCTCTACAAGGTCTTTGCCAAGCTCTTCACCTCAGTGGCCATTCGCGTTCCGCAGGAGCATGCCCAGTCGGCATGGGAACAGCGTGCCGCGGCCAATCTGAATGCAATTGCGCCTCGCCCCCGCCAAGCCTTTCTGCTGGTGGCGGTCGAAGGCTTCAGCGAAGACGAGGCGGCGGAGATTCTCGACGTAGACGAACAGGAATTCTCCGAACTCCTCGCGCAGGCGAGCAACGAGATCTCCCGTCAGGTGGCAACCGACGTGCTGATCATCGAGGATGAGCCGCTGATCGCCATGGACATCGAGGAAATGGTCGAAAGCCTCGGCCACCGCGTCGTCGGAACGGCGCGCACCCACGCCGAGGCGGTGGCGATGTTCGGCAAGGCGCGGCCAAAGATGGTGCTTGCCGATATCCAGCTTGCCGACGGAAGTTCGGGCATAGCGGCCGTGAATGAGATCCTGTCGTCGACCTCGGTACCGGTGATCTTCATCACCGCCTTTCCCGAGCGCCTGCTCACCGGCGAGCGGCCGGAACCGGCTTTCCTGGTTACCAAGCCGTTCAATCCGGACATGGTCAAGGCTCTTATCAGCCAGGCCCTGTTCTTTGACCGGCACGCGAAAGCCGCGGCATGAAACAGCGGACGGCCGAACTGCGGCCGCCGAGACAGCCGCTCTCTCGGATCAGATGGGCGTGGCGCCGGCTCAATTCACTGGCAACCAACTGGGGCAACCAACTGGACCTTTCCACACACCGCGGCAATTCGGGCCCTGAAGATTTTCAGCATCGTCTTTTTCGGAAAATGGTGGAACAAACGGAGGCGAATCACGTTTTCACCGCAGCATTGGAAGGAGATCGATCATGCTTTACTGGGCGCTCGTATTTCTCGTCGTGGCGATCATCGCCGGTGCGCTTGGTTTCGGCGGCATCGCTGGCACCTCGGCCGGCATAGCGCAGATATTGTTCTTCATCTTTCTCGCCTTCCTGATCATATCGCTTATTGCCGGCCTGATCAGACGAGCGTGAATGCCAAGCGGCCATTCAAGCGAACACTGGAAGCCGCACCCCTCAAACGGTTTCCAGCCACCGCCGGGCAGTGTCCTCCAACGGGATGCCGCTCGGCGGACCGCTTTTTAAGGTTTGATACGAACCTCCTCCTTTTGGAACCCATTTTTCCGCGAACCGTTCAGCCCGACATGGGTTGAGCAAATTGACCGATGCGTTCCAGAGTCGGAAAAATGAAAGACCGCGGCCAGAGTGATGAGATCATCGCTTTGCATCCCGCCGAAAGCGGGATGCAGCTTGGTCGGGCCCTTCTCCATGCACTGCACAATGCCGGGATTTCCGTCCTGTACCAGGATCGCGAGATGAAGACGGTGTGGGCGCGCAACATGCGCGCGCCCTGGACTTCCGATGCCTCCGACAACAACGGCATCTTGCCGCCGGCGCAGGCAGAGCGTATCGGCGCCGCCAAGCACGACGTCATCGTCTCCGGCAATCCTCAACATCTTGAGCTCAGCGTGCCGGCCGATGACGGCGCCCGCTGGTTTCAGGTGTGGATAGACGCCGACCGCAGCGAGACCGGCGCGGTGCAGGGCGTCGTGACCACCATGGTCGAAACAACCGAGCAGAAACGCCGGGAGCAGACGTTGAAGGCGCTGCTGCGCGAAGTCAGTCATCGCTCCAAGAACCTTTTGGCCATCATCCAGAGCATCGCCACCCAGACGGGCCGTTATTCCGGCAGCATTGACGATTTCCTGACGCGCTTCCGGGGCCGATTGCAGTCGCTGGCCTCCTCGCAGGATTTGGTTACGTCATCCAACTGGCGGGGAGCGGCGCTGCGCGAGCTGGTTTCCGGTCAGGTCGGCAGGTACGGCGCGGATCCCTTGCACAGCCTACGTTTCCGCGGCGCAAATCCATATCTCAACCCCAATGCCGCCTTGCACATCGGCTTGGCCATGCATGAGCTCGCCGTCAATTCGGTCAGCTATGGCGCACTGTCGCGCAGCGACGGTTTCGTCGAGGTGACGGCCGATCTGACGGCAGCTTCCGCTGGCGAGCCTGCGCTGTCGCTGACATGGGCCGAAGTGATCGGAGCCAACGACAATCAGCGCAGTGAGAAGCGTTTTGGCAGCGTCGCGCTCGAACGCGTCGTGCCCACTTCATTGAATGGAACGGCGACCCTTGAGATCACCGGGAACCGCCTCGAATACCGCCTTGTCGTTCCTCACGGTAATTTCGAGACGGATTAACGAGCGGCGGTCGCCGCGCGAAGGCTTGCTGCGCATCGCCATCTTTAACCGACTGTTCACCATAAAGTCCGATCCTGTGCGAACGTGCCGATCCGCCGGATTGAGTTTGGCACAAAGTGAAGGGAATGGGCGTTGACGGCTGCAGACGTGAACAGACTGGAACAGGCCGCTCGCGTCTCGATGGGCGGTTTTCAGGATCCCGACGCGCCCGCAACGCCCGCGCCTCGTGCTTCGCCCCTCCGCTTCGCCGCCGTCGCGCTTATGGCCGCGATCGTCCTGACCGCCGCGTCCCAACTGATCTGAATCGAACTCGCCTCTGCTTGATCGCTTTGAAACCACTGCCCGAGTGCTCGGCCGTGCCCGTTCGCGGTCGCTGACCTGCAGGACCAGGCCCAACATGTCGGCGCCAGATGCCTTGCCGTCGATCCGGCGCTCGAGAACGACCATGACAGGATCGTCTGGAACGTGCGCCCCAACGGCACGCTCGATGCGTCCTTGGAGATTTCCGGGTTCGTGGTAGCATCGAACGGCGCACGCCCCGAAAAAGACTATCTTAATCAACAATGAAATCGTGCGGGCAAAGGCCGTACTTTCATGCTAAATGGCGGCTGGAGCTTATTAAAGTGAGGACAAAAGTGAGGATGACTCCATGCGGAAGATGATTATTGCCATGGTTGCCGTGGTTGCGGTCAGCGGCTGCACCACCACGGAAGAGAACGTGGGTATCGGCACTGTGGGCGGCGCGCTCATTGGTGGCGCTGTCGGCGGCGGCAAGGGCGCTTTGATCGGCGCCGGCGCTGGTGCGATTGGCGGTCTGCTCGTTCGCCGTCTGCAAAATGGCTACTGCCAATACAGAGATCGTCACGGCCGGATTTACACAGCTCGCTGCAACTAGTTTCGAGCTCCAGGCGGACAGCAAACGCGGAGGCAGGCCACCTGTCTCCGCGTTTGCTCTTTAAAGCGCTGTTGCGATGCGGCCCACGAGACGGTGTTTCAGGCCGGCAGCGGAACCTTGATTTCCACGTTCAAGCCATCTTCGCGAAAATCGCGCCTGATTGTGCCACGCAATTCGCGCGTGACGTTGAGATCGATCAGTCTGGTGCCAAAACCGCTCTTTGCCGGTGTCTCGAGCTTCTTCTGACCGGCCTCGCGCCAGTTGAGAGCCAATGTCCGGGTGCCGCTACGGGCTTCGAGCGACCAGTCGACCTTCAGCGCACCGACTGAATTGCCGGCTTCGCCATGCTTCAGCGCATTCGTCGCCAGTTCGTGAAAGACGAGGCCGAGTGCCTGCGTCGTCTTTTCATCGAGAAGAACCTGCGGTCCCGACAGCAGCCCTTCAGGAAGCTCACTGCCGAACACCTGGCCTAGCTCGATGCGCAGCAGGTCGCCGAGATCGGCTTTCTGCCAGCGTGAGCGCGTCAGCATGTCCTGGGAAGCCGCCATCGCCTGCAGCCGGGCCGAGAAAGAAGCCGAGAATTCCTGGACGTCGGTGGTGTGCGATGCTGTCTGGCGCGCGATTGCCAGCACCCGCGTGATCGAGTTCTTGATGCGATGCTTCATCTCCTGCAGCATCAGATCTTTTTCCAGCAGGCTCTTTTCGGTCGTTTCGTGAAGCAGCGAGACCGCCTCATAGGCCCGCTCCTGATAGCGGGCCACCAGCGCGATGGCGCCCGCAAGCAGCAGTCCGAACAATCCGAGCATCACCGGGATGGCGCGCGAGGAAGGTTGCGAGAAAGCACTTGTCGGCCTGAACAGGACGACCCACGGCCGGCCGGCGACGGTGATCTTGCGGGTGACCAGCAGCCTGTCGCCGAGGCTCGAAACAGGCGGCGTTTCCGATTGGAACAGCAGGTTGTCGCTGTCCACCGTGCCGTCATAGATCTCGGTGTTGACCGGCAGCAATGGTGCCCGGCTGAGCGCAGCCTGGAACAGATCACGGGCGCGGAAGGCCGCATAAAGGAAGCCGGCAGTCGAGGATCTCGTCGCGTTCACGGCGTCCGGCGCGGTTTCGACATTGAGCCGGACGAAGACGAGGAACCCGGTAAAGGTCTGCGCGGCACCCGTATCCTTGCCGAGCTGCACGAGCCCGCTGGCGTGCTGCTGGTCGTCGGCCATCGCCTTTTCGATCGCCTCGCGCCGCGCCGGCCCGGTGAACATGTCGTAGCCGATGCTGGATTTGTTGGACGGATCCAGCGGTTCGAACAGCACGATGGGCGTACGCCACGGTAAGTTCGTGTCGGGATAGATCGGATGGCTTGCGCCGTGATCGTGCAGGATGTCGCGCTCGACCGCCGCCTCGTTGCCAGTTTTCGCCAGGCGGAGGAAACCGATGCCGCGCAGGCCGGCGAAATTATTGTCGACGTCGAGCGCGTTGAAGAAAGCCTTGAACTCGCCCTGCGAGATACCGCCATTGCGTGCGTCGAACAGCGCCCGGGTCGAACGCAGCAGCGACAGGTCCAGGTCGATGCGGCTTTCGATCCGGTTAAGCGCGTCGTCTGCCGTCGCCTCGAATTTAATGCGGGCCGCCTCCTGGGTGGCAAAATAGGCAAAACCCGCCATCGTCAGGCTGATCAGCGCGACGGCGATAAAAGCGACGGTCGGAAAAAGCTTCTTCAATTGCTGATACGTCCCGTGGACGGTTCGGCATCTTTATGGGCAAGTCCTGACGCCAACACAATGGCGAGGCCAAAGCATGGTGACGGCTGGCACATTTTGGCGGCGTGTGATTAGCCGGCTAATTCTCGTTCATGCGGCGATCTTCAGCGCGCCCGGCCCCGGAATGGCGCCGGGTGGGCACTTGCCGAGGATGATCATGCCGAGCACCTCGTCCTGGGTGACGTCGGTTGTGCGCGCCGTTCCGACAACCCGACCGTTCTTCATGACGCAGACACGGTCGGCAAGCTCGAACACGTCGTGAATATCATGGCTGATCAGGAAGATGCCGATGCCGTCGGCCTTGAGCTGCCTGACCAGTTCGCCGACCTGCGCCGTCTCTTGCGGCCCGAGTGCCGCCGTCGGCTCGTCCATGATCAGGATGCGAGCATTGAACAGGATGGCGCGGGCGATCGCCACCGACTGCCGTTGGCCGCCCGAAAGCTTTACCACCGGCTCCTTGAAGCGTTGGAAACGCGGATTGAGCCTGCCCATCACCTTGCGCGCCTCGGCCTCCATGGCGACGTCGTCTAGCGTACCCCAGCCGGTCATCAGCTCGCGGCCGAGAAACAGGTTGGCGGCCGCATCGACATTGTCGGCCAGCGCCAGCGTCTGGTAGATCGTCTCGACGCCGTACTTCTTGGCGTCGCGGGGATTGGAGATCGAAGCCTCCTCGCCGTTGACGAAAATCTGGCCCGCATCGCGCTTGTAGGCGCCGGACAGGATTTTTATCAACGTCGATTTGCCGGCACCGTTGTGACCGAGCAAAGCCATCACCTCGCCCGGGAAAAGGTCGACAGAGGCATCGTCGACAGCGCGAATGCCGCCGAAAGCGATGGAGATGTTGCGCATGTCGATCAGCGGCGTGGGAGCGGATTTGTCTGCCATGCTCGTCCTTCCTCCCTATAGATCCTGCTTGAGCACCAAGTTGTACGAAAACCGGTTTCCACCTTGCGGGATCATGCTCAGACCCGTTTGCGATAGACGGTATCGAGCCACACCGCGACCACCAGCACGGCTCCGACAACGATGCTCTGCAGCGGCGAATCGATGCCGAGCAGCACCATGCCGGACTGCAGCGACTGCATCAAAAGCGCGCCGAGCATGGCGCCGAGCACTGTGCCGGAGCCGCCGGCGAGCGACGTGCCGCCGATCACCGCCGCCGCGATGACCAGGAGCTCGTCCAGCGTGCCCAGCGCATTGGTCGACGAGTTCTGCCTGGCTGACGAGATCGCCGCGGCGATCGTCGCCAGCACGCCCATGATCATGAACACCTTCATGGTCACCCAGCGCGTGTTGATACCGGCAAGGTTGGCTGCTTCCGGATTGCCGCCGATGGCGAAGACATAGCGGCCGAAACGGGTACGCTTGGCGATGAAGGTCATGATCAGCCCTACGGCTACAGCCATCAGCACGGGTATGGCGATGCCATGGGCGATGAACAGCCCGCCTTCGGGAACCGTTATATTGTTGGCCGCCGCATATCTGTTCACGATGCCGACCGGCCAAGGATAGGAATTGGCAAGCCATATGGCGCCCATGATGACAGCGCAGGTGAGGACACCGAGGAACGTCTCGGCCCAGATCGGGCGCAACGGAAAGCGGAACCGCTTGCGCTGCACCCGCCCGTTGAGCAGCATGAACACAACCGCCAGGCACGCGACAATTCCGACGATCCAGCTCCATCGCGCGCCGATCGAACCCGCCGGCCCACCGCCCATCAGCTGGAAAGTGGCATCAAGCGGCGCAATCGTCTGACCGCTGGCGACCCACCATGCGGCACCCCGCCAGACCAGAAGGCCGCCCAGCGTCACGATGAAGGCCGGCACCTCGAGATAAGCGATGATGTATCCCTGGAACGCTCCGATCAGAAGGCCAAGCGCCAGGCCGATGGCCAGTGCCAGGATCCAGATCCAGGGATTGCCTAATTGCAGACCGATCATTCGCACCAGGAAATGCACCTGCGCAAAGCCCATGACCACGCCGATCAGGCCTTCGGCGGAACCGACCGACAGGTCGATATTGCGCATGACGATAACCAGCACCATTCCGGCAGCCATTATGGCCACGGCGGAAGTCTGCACCGACAGGTTCCAGAGATTGCGTGGCGTCAGGAAGGTCCGGCTGTCGAAGTCGAACGGATTGACGCCGAGCCGTACGCTGGAAACGACATGCAGGCCGACCCAGATGACCAGCAGCGCGCCGACCATGCCGAGCATGCGCGTGTCGAGTTCGGTTGCCTTGAGAAATCGGGCAACGATGCCGAGCTCGGATTCCCGTGCCCGGTCTGCCGTGTTGTCGACCGGCGTGTTGGACGTCGTGTCGGTCATGATGTTTCTCCCGCCGGGTTGCCGTCTGTCGCGGATGCCGGAAGCAGCCTAGAAGTTATCCGCCGGAAGCGGAAAAACAACTCTTGTTGAAAAACGCCGCGGCGAGCGGCCGCGGCGTTCGGACTTCTCGGAAACGTCGGCTCAGTTGCAGACTGCAACAGTGCCAGCCGTCACGCCGGCGCAGACCTCTTCTTTCTTGATCCAGCCGGCGTCGATGACGACGTTGAGGTTGTCCTTGGTGATGGCGACCGGGGTCAGGAACAGCGACTTGACGGCATTGCCGCCGGGCGTGGTGAAATCCTTCACGCCGGCAATGTCGGTCATCTGCTTGCCGTCGGCCAGTTGCGAGGCGATCTCGGCGGCATTCTTGCCGAGCTCGCGCGCATCCTTCCACACCGACACGGTCTGTGTGCCGAGCGCGATGCGGTTCAGCGCGGCGTGGTCGCCGTCCTGGCCCGAAACCGGAACCGATCCGGCCAGCCCTTGCGCTGTCAGCGCGGCGACGACGCCGCCGGCAGTGCCGTCATTGGCCGCGACCACGGCATCGACCTTGTTGTCGTTGGCGGTCAGGAACTGTTCCATGTTCTTCTGAGCGTTGGCCGGCAGCCAGCCGTCGGTATAGGCCTCGCCAACATTCTTGATCTTGCCGCTGTCTATTGCCGCCTTCAGCACCTCCATCGAACCGGCAAACAGGAAATCGGCATTCGGATCGGAACCCGAACCCTTGATGAAGACGTAGTTGCCTTCCGGCTTCACCTTGAAGACTTCCCGGGCCTGCATGCGGCCGACTTCCTTGTTGTCGAAGGTCAGGTAAAAGACGTCCTTGTTCTCGATCAGCCGGTCGTAGCCGACAACCGGAATACCTTCGTCCAGCGCCTTTTGCACGGCCGGCCCGATGGCCGAGGCGTCCTGCGCCAGGATGATCAGTGCGTTGGCGCCCTGCGAGATCAGGCTCTCGACGTCGGTGAGCTGCTTGCCGGGGTTGGACTGTGCGTCGGCGGAAATATACTTGTCGCCTGCGGCCTCGATGGCCGCCTTCATTGCGGCCTCGTCGGTCTTCCAGCGCTCTTCCTGGAAGTTCGACCAGGAAACGCCGATGACCTTGTCTTTAGCCTGCGCCACCGACGCCAGCGCCAGCGTCATGGCGACACCCGCCAGAATGGCGGTCGTGAATTTCTTCATCATATCCTCCCTGCGCCGCGTACGGCGTGACCAATTGGCTCAAAGACCAGCTTAGAAGCTCTAATTTTTTCGAGCCTCGAAAAAATACTGGTCCGATCTCCGGCTGCTGTCAACATCGATTCTGATGGATTTTGATGACTCTGCGAGTTTTTTCGAGCGTCGGAATAAACGATGACAGCGCCACCTGCATCTGACACTATTTGCCTCATCCGACACTATTTGTCGGACATTACCGACGGCTTCCGGTTCATGAGCGGCCGCGGCAACCGGGAGGAAAGCAAAACAATGTCGGTCGGAATCCGCCATGACGATTTGCGCCGGCGCAACCGGGCGATGGTGATCTCGGCGGTGCGCCGGGCCGGCCAGCCATCGCGTACTGAGATCGCAGCTACCACCGGCCTCAGTCATTCGACCATATCGGCGATTTCTTCCGACCTGATACGGGAAGGCATCCTCGCCGAGAGCAAGCCAAGTGAGCCCGTTTCGTTGAAACGCGGTCGTCCGCAAGTCGGCCTCGCCCTCAACCCGGAAGCGGCGGCGGTGCTGACCGTGGTGTTGTCGCTGAATTTCCTTTCGGCCGCCATTATCGACTACACGGGACAGGTGGTCGCCGAGGAACAGCGCCGGCTGGACACGCTGACTATGCCGCGCGACGAGCTGATCCGTGAATGCATGGCCATCGTCCGGCGCCGGCTGCAGGATCCAGATCTTGACGTCCGCAGTGTCGCCCGCATCGCCCTGGCGATTCAGGGCATTACCGACTCCCCTGCACGCGCCATGCTGTGGTCGCCGATCACGCCGCAGACCGACATCGCCTTTGCCGACATGCTGGAGGACGAATTCGGCATCCCGGCAACGGTGGAGAACGACTGCAACATGATGGCGGTGGCTTTGCGCTGGCGCAATCCGGATCGCTATCGCGATGACTTCATCGCCATCCTGCTTTCGCATGGCATCGGCATGGGGCTGGTGCTGAAGGGCGAACTGTTCACCGGGACGCATTCCTCGGGCGGCGAATTTGGCCACATGATCCATCGTCCGGGCGGCGCGCTCTGCCGTTGCGGGCGGCGCGGCTGCATCGAGGCGTATGCCGGCAACTACGCCATCTGGCGCAACGCCAGGCAGATGAGCGAAGACAGCGAACCGGTCGCCGACGTCAGCGACGCCGACATGCGCGCACTGGCGGCCCGGGCGCGCGAGAAAGATGGGCCGGAACGCGAGGCCTACCGCAAGGCCGGCGAAGCGCTGGGTTTCGGTCTCGGCTCGCTGTTCGCGCTGATCGATCCGGCACCGGTCGCGATGGTCGGCGCCAGTGCCGCCGCCTTCGATCTGATCGAGCCGGCCTTGCGGAAGGCAATCGCCCAGACCGCCGGCGGCCAGCATTCAGGCTCGATCTCCTTCGATACAGAGCCGAACGAATTGCCTCTGATCCGCGAAGGCTGCGCGATGCGGGCGTTAAGCTTCGTCGACCAGGAGATTTTCGCGCCGGGCGCGCAAATGAGGCCCAGCGTCAGAAAGAACGTAGCCTGACCAGGCGGGTCAATCTTCCCTGATCGCATAGCCGGCGCCGCGGATGGTGCGGATGACATCCGGCATCCGGCCGTTGTTGACGGCTTTGCGCAGCCGCCCGACATGCACGTCGACGGTGCGTTCGTCGATGTAGATTGTCTCCCCCCAGACATTATCGAGTAACTGGCTGCGCGAGAAGACACGGCCCGGATGCCGCATCATGAACTCGAGCAGCCGGAATTCGGTCGGCCCGAGCCTGATTTCGCTCTTCTTGCGATAGACCCTGTGCGATTCGCGATCGAGCACGATGTCGCCGACCTTCAGCACGCTGGACAGCACTTCCGGCTTGGCGCGCCGCAGCAGCGCCTTGACCCTGGCCATGAATTCCGGTGTCGAAAACGGCTTGACCAGATAGTCGTCGGCGCCGGTCGAAAGACCGCGCACCCGGTCGCTCTCCTCGCCGCGCGCGGTCAGCATGATGATCGGCAGCCGCTCGGTTTCGGGGCGCACCCGCAACCGACGACAGAGCTCGATGCCGGAAACCGCTGGTATCATCCAGTCGAGCACCAAAAGGTCGGGCACATTCTCCTGCAAACGGATCTCGGCTTCGTCGCCGCGTGTCACCACCTCGACCTGGTAGCCTTCGGATTCGAGATTGTAGCGGAGCAGCACACCCAACGGCTCCTCGTCCTCCACCACCATTATGCGTGGTGCGATCATCGGCTGGGCACCCCCATCATGTCACCGGTGCGGACATTGTCGTTTCGTCCTGCTTCGGACGATTGACCGGCAATTGCTCGCCGGTCAGCACATAATACGCATTTTCGGCGATGTTGGTGACATGGTCGCCGATCCGCTCCAGATTCTTGGCGCAGAACAGCAGGTGCGTGCAAGCGGTGATGTTGCGCGGATCTTCCATCATGTAGGTCAACAGCTCGCGGAACACGGACGTGTATTTAACGTCGATGCGCTCGTCGGCGGCACGAAGCTTGGCCAACGCGGCCGCATCGCCTGCAGCATATTCCTCGATGACACCCTGCACCTGGATGAGAACCAGCTGCGCCATCGCGTCGATGGAATGCGACAGGTCCCGCGGCGTGGCGCTGAGGCCGACCGCACTCACGCGCTTGGCGATATTCTTGGCAAGGTCGCCGATGCGTTCGAGGTCGCCCGCCATGCGGATCGCTCCGACCACATGGCGAAGATCGTGGGCCATCGGCTGGCGTTTGGCGATCAGGGTGATGGCGCGGTCGTCCAGTTCGCGTTGACGCGCATCCATGATGGCGTCGTCGGAAACGACGCGTTGCGCCAGCACGTTGTCGGAATTCAACAGCGCCTTGGTCGCCCCGCCGACCATCGAACCGGCGAGGTCGGCCATGTCGCGGATCAGCTTGCTGATCTGCTCGAGATCCTCGTCGAAAGAAGCGACTGTGTGTTCGCCCATGGTCCTGTCCTCATATGCATGATCGGAACGGCTCAGCCGAAGCGGCCAGTGATGTAGTCCTGCGTGCGCTTCTCGCGGGGCGACGTGAAGATCTTCTCGGTCCGGTCGAACTCGACCAGTTCACCCAGATACATGAAGGCCGTCTGGCGCGACACGCGCGCCGCCTGCTGCATGTTGTGGGTGACGATGACGATCGTGTAGTCGGCTTGCAATTCGTCGATCAGTTCCTCGATCTTGGCAGTCGACAGCGGGTCGAGGGCCGAAGCCGGTTCGTCGAGCAGAATGACTTCCGGCTTCACGGCCACGGTGCGGGCGATACAGAGCCGCTGCTGCTGGCCGCCGGATAGGCTCAAGCCGCTGGCGTTGAGCTTGTCCTTGACCTCGCTCCACAGCGCGGCGCGCTTCAACGCCTGTTCGACGCGGCCGTCCATCTCGGACTTGCCGAGGTTCTCGTAGAGCCTGACGCCGAAGGCGATGTTCTCGTAGATCGACATCGGGAACGGCGTCGGCTTCTGGAACACCATGCCGATCTTGGTCCTGAGGAGGTTGAGATCCTGCGACCGGTCGAGAATGTTCTTGCCGTCGAGCAGCACCTGGCCCTCGGCCGTCTGTTTTGGGTAGAGCTCATAGATG
Organism: Mesorhizobium sp. M0768; assembly: GCF_040320195.1. Taxonomy (NCBI): domain Bacteria; kingdom Pseudomonadati; phylum Pseudomonadota; class Alphaproteobacteria; order Hyphomicrobiales; family Phyllobacteriaceae; genus Mesorhizobium; species Mesorhizobium sp. M0768. Next base: position 234,696 of record NZ_JAMYPD010000004.1, read on the forward strand.
CGGTTGAATACACGCAGCAGCGTCGATTTCCCGCAGCCCGAAGGGCCGATGAAGGCCGTGACACTGCGCTCAGGCAGCGACAGGCTGATGTCCTTCAGCGCCTTGCTCTGGCCGTAGTAGAAGTTGAGATTCTTGACCTCGATCTTCGTCTTCTCGGCGACCGTTTCGGCCATCGTCATGTCTGGGGACAACATCTGTGTCATCTGTCCTCTCTGCGTCCGGTAAGGCTGCGGGCGAGGATGCTCAAGCCCAGAACCGTCAGGGTGATTATGAGTGCGCCGGTCCACGCCAGTTGCTGCCATTCCTCGTAAGGGCTGAGAGCGAACTGGAAGATGGTCACCGGCAGGCTGGCCATCGGCGCGTTGATATTGCTGCTCCAGAACTGGTTGTTGAGCGCGGTGAAGAGCAGCGGCGCCGTCTCGCCGGAAATGCGTGCTATCGCCAGCAATATGCCGGTGACGATGCCGGACAATGCGGCGCGGTAGGCGACCGAACGGATCACCACCCAGCGCGGCGCGCCGATCGCGGCACCGGCTTCACGCAACGCGTTCGGCACCAGGTTGAGCATGTCTTCAGTGGTGCGCACGACCACCGGAATGACCAGGATGGCAAGCGCAACGGCGCCGGCAATGGCCGAGAAATGTCCCATTGGCCGCACCATCAGCTCATAGACAAACAAGCCTATGATGATCGACGGCGCCGACAACAGGATGTCGTTGATGAAGCGGACGACGGTGGTGATGCGCGAAAAGCGTCCATACTCGGCCATGTAGGTTCCCGCCAGCACGCCGATCGGCGTGCCGACGACAACGGCGATGATCGTCATCAGCAGGCTGCCCGTGATGGCATTGAGCAAGCCGCCGGCCTCGCCCGGTGGTGGCGTCATCTCGGTGAAGACCGCGAGCGAAAGCCCGGCTGTGCCCTTATAGACCAACGCGCCGAGAATGAGCGCCAGCCAGGCAAGCCCGATGCCGGCGGCGACGACGCAAAGCGCCATCATCACCGAATTCCTGGCTTTGCGGCGGCTGTGGAGCGATGAGGATGTCGACATCGGTCAGGCTCCCGTACGGGCGTCGATCCGCATCAGCATATAGCGGGCGGCGGCGAGGATCAGGAAGGTGATGACGAAGAGGATCAGGCCGAGCGAAACCAGCGAGGAGGTGTAGAGGTCGCCGTCGGCCTCGGTGAATTCATTGGCGATGGTCGCCGAGATCGTCGTGCCCGGCGCGAACAGGGAGGCACTGATGCGATGTGCGTTGCCGATGACGAAAGTCACCGCCATGGTTTCGCCGAGTGCCCGGCCGAGGCCAAGCATGACGCCGCCCATGATACCGATGCGGGTATAGGGAATGACCACGCGCCGGGTCACTTCCCAGGTCGTGCAACCGATGCCATAGGCCGATTCCTTCAGCACCGCCGGCACCGTATCGAAGACGTCCTTGGTGATCGAGGTGATGAAGGGCAGCACCATGATGGCGAGGATCAGCGCCGAGGTCAGAAGGCCGATGCCGTAAGGAGGGCCGGCGAAAAGGCTGGATAGTCCCGGCACGCCGTGGAAGATGTTGATGATGAAGGGCTGTATCGTCGTCTGCAGGAACGGCGCGAACACGAACAGGCCCCAGATGCCGTAGATGATCGAAGGAATGCCGGCCAACAGCTCGACCGCTATGCCGATCGGGCGCCTGAGCGGGCGCGGGCAGAGCTCGGTGAGAAAGACTGCAATGCCGATGCCGATCGGAACCGCGATCAGGATGGCAATGGCCGCCGTCACCAGCGTGCCGTAGATCGGCGCCAGTGCGCCAAATTTTTCCGTAACAGGATTCCAGCTCTCAGTCGTCAGGAAAGAAAAACCGAACGACGACAGCGCCTGCCATGAGCCGGCAAACAGCGAGATCGCGACACCGCCGAGGATGACCAGCACAAGAATTGCGGAAGCGCGGGTAAGTCCGCGGAATATGGCATCTGTGAGCGCGAAGCGCCGCACCGTAGCTTCCCTGGCCCGGGCTGCTGCAGATGATGGCATGGCATCGGAAGCGATGGTCATTGGGTCCTCGCGATTAAAGGCAACAGGGAGGGCGCCATCGACGTCCTCCCTGGAGGAGATTACATAGCCGAGTAGAGCGGCTTGCCGTCGTCGCCGACGACTTCCTTGGCCCACATGGCCTTGACGCTCTCAACCACCTTGTCGGGCATCGGAACGTAGTCCAGCTCGCCGGCCATCTCGTCGCCCTTGTCGTATGCCCAGGCGAAGAATTTGAGCGCTTCGCCGGTGGTCGCCGCATCATCCGGCTTCTTGTAGAGCAGGATCCACGTTGCCGCCGTCATCGGCCAGGACTCGGCGCCCGGCTCGTTGGCGAGGATGACGCCATAGCCCGGCTGCGAGCTCCAGTCGGCATTGGCCGCTGCCGCCGAGAACGCCGCCGCGGTGGGCTCGACCTTCTTGCCGTCCTTGTTGATCATATCGGTGTGGGTGAGCTTGTTCTGCTTGGCGTAGGCATATTCGACATAACCGATCGCGCCGCCGGTCTGGGAGACATTGTTGGCAACGCCCTCATTGCCCTTGGCGCCGATGCCGACCGGCCATTCCACGGCCTTGTCGACGCCAACCTTTTCTTTCCAGTCCGCGCTGACGTCGCCGAGGTAATAGGTGAAGTTGAACGTCGTGCCCGAACCATCGGAACGGTGAACGACCGCGATCGCCTGCGAAGGCAGCTTGACGTCGGGATTAAGCTTCTTGATCGCTTCGTCATCCCAGCTCGTGATCTTGCCGAGGAAGATGTCGGCCAGCGTCGGGCCGTCGAGAACCAACTCGCCCGGCTTGATGCCTTCGAGATTGACGACGGGAACGATGCCGCCCATCACCATCGGGAACTGAGCCAGTCCGGACGCTTCAAGCTCGTCGCCCTTGAGCGGCGCATCCGAAGCGCCGAAGGTAACGGTCTTGGCCTTGATCTGCTTGATGCCGCCGCCGGAACCGATCGACTGGTAGTTAAGGCCAACGCCGGTGTCTTTCTTGTAGGTGTCGGCCCACTTCGCATAGATCGGGTAGGGGAAGGTGGCGCCGGCGCCGGAGATGTCCGCGGCGAGCGCGGCGGACAGGGTGAGGGTGGTCGTCGCCGCAGCCATTGCAATCGCAACGGCCGCCGAGCGGATGAAATGTCTCATGTGGCCTGCTCCTGTTCGGAATATGGTCTCTCGGCGCCATTCCTCCGGCGCCCGCTGAGGCCAATAGCCCCCGATTATTACAGTCGCATGACAGTTTCATGTCGCTCCGGTAACGACGTCCAGCCGGGTTAAGAAGGAGCGGCCGCGGGCTTTTGTCGGCATGGGCCGCGGTTTGCCGCTGGAATCAGCAGCTTGCGTGAATTCCGGCCGGCATCGTCTGCTCGGCGATCGCAGCCACCGGCTTTAAAAGAAAAAAGCCGGACGGGAGCGCGTTGCATGCAGCCAGAACGTGTCATGGCCGCGCCATCGCCGAAACAGGTCCGTTGGGGTAAATCTGACCCTGTTTCTTGCCGGCGGTCGCTGCTCCCGCCCGTAACTGGAGGAGCGGAACTTCGAATATCCCATTGTCGCCACTGAGCGCGGCTTTGGTATGGTGCGATCGCACCATGGCCTTACGCTGGAAGCGTTGACGAATCGCAAGGTTCTAACTCGCGCTGGACCTCCATCCGCGCCCGACCCGGCGCTCGATCTTCGAGCAACGCCTTCCACTGGAAGTGCGACGACTTCTACTTCACGGTATCTACTCCCTTCGCCCTATTCCGCCGGTTGTCGGTTAGGCCGAAGCAGCGTTATAAGCTTGCAGGGGTATTGCTGATGTCTCGACGGATTCTGCCTGTCTTCCTGTGCCTGGCGCTGCCTCTGGGAAGCGGCTGCGCGCGCAGCTATGACGGCACCGTCATCATTCCCAAGCCGCTCGATGTTCGCCGTTTCTGGGACAGGCCTTCGCCGCAGGCGCAAGCCGAACAGTCGCAACTGGAGACCGACGTCTTTCCAGTGGCGCCGCAAACGCCGAAAAGGCCGGCGGTGCGCAGGAGCGCGGCTTCCGTTGCAACGCCTCGGAGGAGGGTCACCAACAACCCGCCCATGCTGTCGCCGGAGCCGACGAAGCCGCTAACTTGCAAGAATGTCAGCGAGCCCGGTAAACGGGCCCGCATGGTCTGCGAATAACCAGCCGACGTCGGTCGATGCGCACGGCTCCAGGCCTTGAAGCGGCTATCCGGCCAGCCGTCTCGGAACATCGCCCGCCCTGGTCAGTCCGCCGGGAAAAAGGCCGGCCCGACCACTCTCACCGGCCGCGCGCCGATCGCTTTCTCGATCGACTGATGCTGGGCAGTCCCTGGCACCTCGAAAACCGACGTTTTTGCCCCTGCGAGAGCCGCACCGGCAGTTTCGATCCCGGATTCAGGAATTTCCGCGACGACGCCAAGATCCGGCTTTGCGGTCGGCAACGGAATGATGGCGTTGCTCATGTTGGCCGGTGTCACGGTTCGTGCCCTGAGTTCGGCAACGCGCTGGTAATAGCGCTTGACGTCACAGGCCTTGAAGTTCGCGTCGTCGCGGTACCGGAACGCGGCAGGTAGCTCCACATAGGGTTTTCCCGACTCGAGCGCGACCATCTCCTCGGTCTCGCGAGTGGCGTCGCTCAGCATATAGAGGTCGACGCCGGCATCGTCGCAGATGTAGCGACACTGATCGACCGTTTCCTTCAGATCGTCGCTCTTGGCGAACTGCGATTTTGGCGCGGGGAAGAAATATCCGTCCGACAAGCGAACGCAAAACAGCATCCGATTGCCGCCAATTGTTGTGCCTGCGGACTGGGCCTTGGGTGCCGGGCGTTGCTGCGCCGGCTGTTTCTTGGCAGCGGGGGCGGCGCAGCCCAGCGCGACAAACCTGGCCTTCAGTCCGGACGTGTCCCTGCTCGAATTCGACAGTCTGGCGATCTGCCGTTGCACCTCCGCCTTGCTGCTGACCAGGTCGGCGCAGGGATTGAAGAAGAAGCCGGCGGTTTTCGCTGCGCATCTGCGTTGTCTCTCAAGCTTTTGAATCGCGGCGAGTTGCCGGCGCAGTTGGGCAAGCTCGGGGCTGGTCCCGCCGCTGCGCCCCGCCGAAAGCAATTGGCTCCTGATGGCACCGCAGCTATCCGCGTAGGAGAAGGATGTGCCGAGCGCAACGGCTATTGCCGACACCAGCATCAGAATCGTGAGGGGCCAGAAGCGTGTCATTGGAACGACCATTATCCTTGTTGCACCGAGAACAGGATTTCTTTGTCGACTATGGATAAGTACTAGCTAAATCAGTTTTTCCTAATTGAAGTAGATCAAACCGCCACCAGAGACTTTAGCTCTAGTGTATTAGATCCACTCGTGTAAATTCAATATTACATTTTTATTTCAAGATTGAGACGAACCGGCAGCAACGCCGGCGGACGCCCGCCACGGCGAAGTTTGATGCGCGCGGCGGGTTCGGCATCGCGATCAATCCGGCGTTACCGGCCGGCCGTCGCTGAAACCTTAGCCCTGGGATCGGCGTTGAGCGGCCAAAGGAGGAGACCGCAAATGTCGATCCACTTCACTGTCGCGGACCTGACCAGGAATCTGTTCCATTCACTTTGGTTGGACCATGAACGCGCACCGAGGCCACTCGACCACGAGCAGAGGCTTTTGCTGGAGTGCTATCTCGCCGGCCAGATACCGGAATCGGCTTGGAGCGACTATGTCTTCGAGGTGCCGGAACTGGCGCGACATGTCGAGGCGAGACGAAGGCGCCACTAAAGCGCATCGCGGTCGACCGGGCGTCATGCGACGCGCTTAGGTTCTTGTCTAATGCATGTCGTTGTCGCAAAACCGCTGCACGCTTTTGCGCGACATGCATTAGGTCCCGAAAAGTGGAATCCGGTTGTCGGAAAAGATCAAGGCGAAGCCTTCACTCGCGGTGCAGCCTGTTCTTGTTTGGGCGAGTTGAATTGCAGAGTGAACACCTTGCCCGGGATGCCTTCAGCCAGCGCCGGTGAAAAGCTCAACGGCAGGCAATGGTCCACGGCCGCGACCGCCGCGTCGACAAAAGCTTGGCGCGTCTTCTCCTCGCCGGCGACGCGGATGGCGGTCGGCTTGGGCCGGCCGATCAGCGTGCCATCGCGCCTGAAGCTGAAGCTCAGGGTGACGGTGGAATTCCCGGCATTCGCCGGAGGGGTCCAGCACGCCTGGATGGCAGCCCCGACCTCGGGCATGGTGTTGAGCGTCGCTGCATTCGATTGACCGGCTGCACCCGCCAGCATGGCGCCTGCAATCACCATCATTCCAGCAATGCTTTTCATGACAGGGCCTCTGTCCTTGAACCGCCATCGAGGACGGGACTACTTCGATGGTAGGGCCCACATCGGCGATGGCAAGATGCCGGCAACGCGCTTCATCAGCCATTCAGGCGTCGTGAAGCGCCGTCAGCCGCAAACTTCGGCAGGGCTGCAATAAGCAAAGGCCGGCGAGCAGCCGACCTTTGCTTTCCATCCGCGCCAGTACATCCGTGGTCGCAAGCTGGAGGTGGATACCAGTAGAAAGGGTTTCGGTTAACGAAACCTTAAGCTCCCCACATCGTGCAAACAGGGGAGAGTAAGAAAGAATTACCTCAGATCACTACCGGCTCCCGCAGAACGTGCGGACGATCGCCGGCCTGCACGTGCCTCAGGCGTTGGCCTGCGACCGCACATAGGCGATATAGCCGCGCACGTCGCCGGCCGGCTCGGCATAGGCCTTGCCGAGCTTCTTCTCGATCGCCGCCATATAGTCTTTTGCCCATTGGGGCAGCGCGTAGTCGATGACGGCGAGGAACTCGAGCGTCGCCGCCAGGCGGATGTCGGCGATCGACGGGTTCTTGCCGCCGATGAACGGCTTGCCGTTCCTGAAGAAGCTGTGAAACACCTCCAGCGGCTCGGCTATCGCTTCTATAGCGGCCTTCTGGGCTTCCGACTTCTTGTCGGGGTGGGCGTCGCTGTGGCCGACCTCGCCGGCATATTGCGGGAAATTCAGCACAGGATATGTGGCGCGCGCCACATAGGGGTAGAGCGTCCCGATCAGGTAGAACATGGCACTGTCGATCATTGCCCGCTTGGCCGGCGCCTTGGGATATAGTTTCTCCAGCCCGTGCTTGTTGGCGAGGTACTGCATAATGGCGCAGCTTTCCCACAAGACACCTCTCGGCAGGCCCTTGTCCTCGATCATCGGCGTAAGATGGGCCGGGTTTCGCGCCATGTATTCGGGCGAGCGCGTGAGACCCCATACGTCGGTCTCGGAATGATCGAGCCCGGCGGCGCGTGCAAACACTCGAACGCTCATATTGTTGACGCTGGGCTTCAGCATGCTGAGCGAGAGCGCGGGCTTTTTCGCCGGTTTCGCCTTGGCCTTCGGCGCCAGCTTCTTGGCGGAGACCTTGGCCGCCGGCTTTGCCACTTTCGCCGCTGACTTGGCGGCGGCTTTGGCCGCCGGCTTCGCTCCTGGCCTGGCTGCCTTGGTGGCGGGCTTTTTCGCACTCTTCGTTGCTGTCTTTGCCATTATGTCCTCCCTTTGTTTGGCGTGTCGTCAGTATGGATTTTTCGGTGCGCGATCCTCCGACAAGGTCGTGCGCGAGCGCTCGACAAGCGCCTGGATCGCATCGGCAAGGTGCACTTCGGCGATGTTGTAGTCGCCGCGCGCGACGCGGATCTTGTGCGCCTGCATCAGCACGTCGGCATGGGTGAAGCCCGCCGGCGGTTCGAAACGGTAGGAGGCGAGTTCGATCAGCAGGCCGAGCGGATCCTCGAAATAGATCGAGTCCATGAAGCCGCGATCCTTGACGCCGCTGTGCTTGATGGCGCGCTCGTCGAGCCGGGCAACCGCCTGCAGAAAGGTGACGCGCGACACCGCGAAAGCGATATGATGGACGCAGCCGGTGTCGGTCGGCGTGCGCCGCTTGACCGGCGTGCGGCTTTCGTCGGTGAAGACGGTGATCAGCCGGCCGTCGCCCGGATCGAAATAGAGATGGCTTTCGCTTGCCTTATCGAGATTGGGCTGCTCGAAGATGAAAGGCATGCCAAGCACGCCCTCCCAGAAATCGATGGAAGTCTGGCGCCCGGCCCCGACCAGCGTGATGTGGTGAACACCTTGCGATTGCAGCTTTTGCATCTGACTCCTCCCGGCCACGCCGTCTTGCCGCCGAACGGAAGTTCGGATGCCCAGTCGCGCTTGGCATGTGACCGCGCCCGGCCTCGCTCGCCTGCGCTCCGCATTCCGCATCCTGCAGGAGTGCGGCCGGAGCTTTGATGAACGGATGCTAATTCAATCCGAGGCGTTGCGCCAGAAGCGCTGAGTTTCAAGAACTCCACGCAGGCGCCAAGAGCGGCACCGGGATCGCGGACGCCTTCGCCGAGCTCGCTGAAACGACCCGTCGCCGGCAGCTGTAATGGTGCGGCGGCCCGCAGGTCGCTGGGTTTCCCGAGCGGCCGGTTTGGCGACGGCAGGTCAAAGGGGGCCTCGTTGACGCATGCCGCGCCTGGTTCGGATTACGGGCATCCGCGGCCCTTAGATGAAAATCACATATTCTTCATCGGCACGTCGGGATCGACATGTCCCCCATCGGCAGTGATCTTGAGCCTTGAGAGGTAGTGCTCCCATCCCCTTCGGTGGCTGTCACGCTCCTTTGCGTTCGGCAGTCCGCTGTGCGTGAAGCGGATCAGTGTCCCCGCATCCCTCGCGATCAGGTCGATCTCGACATGACTGGAGCCGGGCGGCACGGTCTCGTTGTCTTCCCAGCCAAAACTGTAGGCAAGACGGTGGACCGGGATCACCTCGGTGAACTCACCGCGCGCCATATGGCGACCACCGACATTGACGAGGAACAGACCGCCCGGCGTTGCATCCAAATTCGCTTCGGTCCCGATCCATCGCACAATCTGGTCCGGATCGGTCAAAAGCGCGAACACGGTCGCTTGTGGCGCCGCGACCTCAATCTCTGTGTAAACCGATTCCGCCATCGCTCACTCCAGGTCACATCCGCAGCGAATACCTGCATGATTGAAGCGAATGTGGGGAGTTGCAAGAAGATGTTCGAGGCGTAAGCATAAGCCGGTGCCGAGTGACCTTCTACCCATGCTTCTCGCAAAGTCGCTTTCATTCCTTCTGGACGACGCCGCGCATATTGGCGACGGTGGGCGACTTCTATTGCAGCTCTCAACGCATTTGATTGAAGACGGCTTGCCGATCATCGCCGGCGCGCTGGCGCAGGATGCTCCCGACCCGATTATCTCACGCCGCATCTGGCTCTGGCGAGCGCCTGGGGGTGAAGTGGTCGAGGCTTTGGGGATAGGCGCCGACCGCCAGAATGCCGATCCCCGGCTCGTGCTGCGGGAGTGGCTTGGCACGACGCGAGCGATCGTGTTCGACGAGCGAGCGGGCGGTGTCGCACCGACTTTGGTGTGGGCGTTCGATCATACTCCGGATGAGGCGCAGTCAGAGCTGCTGCGGCAAATCTCCCGGTTTGCTGCGGCTCCGATGACCGCACTCGCAGAACGGTCCGCGAAACGCGCATTGCTCGAGGCATATTTGGGAAAGCGCAGTGCAGCACATGTGCTCAACGGTCATTCTCGTCGAGTAAAGGGAGAGACGATACGGGCTGCGCTTCTGTGCGCGGACCTTCGAGGTTTCACCGATCTATCCGAGGTTCATGATGCAGACGAGATCGTATTGGTACTTGATGCCTGGTTCGATTGCGTCGCCGGCGCGGTGCACGCATTTGGTGGTGAGGTTCTCAAGTTTATAGGTGATGGCGTCCTCGCGATTTTCCCGATTGGCGAGCGCGATGCAAATGCCGCATGTGACGCGGCGGTACGCGCCGTGAAGGCCACGCGCGCCGGGATAGATCATCTCAACCAAACTCGGCGCCGCAATGGCGGCCCTGAGCTCGGATATGGCATTGGCCTGCATGTCGGCGAGATACTCTGGGGGAATATCGGCACTGCCGGCAGGTTGGACTTCACCGCGATCGGCAAGGCTGTAAATCTTGTCAGCCGCATCGAAGGGCTGTGCAAGCCTTTGGGACGGACGGTGCTCGCGTCGACAGTGTTCGAGGCAGAAACTACCGAGCCGATGATCGCCATGGGCAGTCATCCGCTCGGAGGAATAGCAGGCGCGCAAACACTTTTCGGCTTGCCGGAATAGATCGAATGGTTGAGCCCGCCGTGGATGTGTCGTTCGCAGCATATCTTGGTATCGTGCGAAGCCATGACTGAGAGAAATTCGAACGGCAAAGAAGCTACGATACTGCAACTGGAGTATGGCGCGTTTAGAGCCCAGCCATGCGCGTCGCGCGCAGCTTTCGCTGGCCGGTGCTAAGGGCCTTCCCGGCATCCACCCTTCGAGGGAGAGGCGCCTTCGCCGAGTTCGCCAAAACGATCCGCCGCCGGCAGCTGTAGCTCAGGTCGGCTCCAGGCAGTGCCGACCAGCGTGATGGACGCCTTGCGATTGTAGTTTCTGTATCTGGCTCCTCCCCGCGTGGCATCGACTGCCCTGTTCAGCGCGACGTTCTGCGCGCCGCTAACGCTGTGCCTCAAGACCCACGATGCAATGCTAATGCAATCGGCTCCGCTGCGCCAGAAGCGGCAATGAGCCAAACCCGCCGCGACCCAAGGCGATGGATCGGATTGATGGTTTGCCGAGAGCTGGGAGAGACTTGGTACGCCCAAGGGGAATCGAACCCCTGTTCCCGCCGTGAGAGGGCGGTGTCCTGACCGCTAGACGATGGGCGCGTTCAAGAACCGGCGATATAGGCTGACGGCTGGCAAAAAGCAACTAGGCTTAAGGCTGCCGATCGCGCCGGTGAAGTATCCGCTGCAAGCCTAGCGTTTTGGCTCGATCAGGTCCCAGAGATTTCCATAGAGATCTGCGAAAACCGCCACAGTGCCATAGGTCTCGTGCCGGGGCGCCTCACGGAACTCAACGCCCTTTTCGAGCATCAGCGCATAGTCGCGGGCAAAATCGTCGGTTTCGAGGAACAAAAAGACCCGGCCGCCGGTCTGGCTGCCGATGGCGTGCCTTTGCGCATCGCCGGATGCCTCGGCGAGAAGCAGGCGCGCACCCTGCCCGTTGCGCGGCGTGATCGTGACCCAGCGTTTGCCGCCGCCGAGATCGACATCTTCGGTGAGGACAAAACCCAGCTGGTCGACATACCACGAGATCGCCTCGTCATAATTTGCGACGACAAGCGCGACCGTGGCAATGCTGCGGTGTTCGGCAAAACCGGTCATTTGTTCCTGATCGAAAAATGGCCAACGATGCGGCGCTCGGTGATGTCATAGACGAAGATGGCGCGGCTGCCGTCGGGCAGCTCTGCGTCGATCGACAGGTGATTGCCGGACAGCGATTGGCTGATCACCCTGGCGCCGACCGGCAGCACGATGTCGCCGTTGACCGTCTCGCCGATCGGCACCTGGATGTCGCTGCTTAGCGGAGGGGCGGCAGGCGGCGCGTTGCGCGCTTTGTAGACAAGTGCCGCGATCACCACCATAAGGGCGAGGAACAGCAGGCCGAGATTGATGGCGACGAAGCGGACGAGCTTCCTCCGCACCTTTTCGACCTCGGGGTCGAGCGGCTTTTCCTCGTCTTCGTCGGCAAGCGGCCGGGCCATGGCAGCAGATTCCGGAACTGTTTTCGATGAGCGCTCATAACGAAGTGGTCAGACAATTAATAGGGGCCGGACCGATCGTCCTGGAGGCGGGCGCTGATGCGGCCGGCCAGCGGCTCGACCAATGGCTGGCGGCCAGGCTCGGCCCCGACATGTCGCGCAGCCGGGTACAGATGCTGATAAAGCAGGGCGCCGTCAGGATCGGCGGCAAGCCAGCCAGCGAAACGAAGCGCAAGATGGCGCAAGGTGACAGCGTGTCGGTTGATATGCCGGAGCCGGAACCAGCGGCGCCGCAAGGCGAAGATATTGCGCTGGACGTCCTCTACGAGGACAGCGAGCTGATCGTCATCAACAAGCCGGCCGGGCTGGTCGTGCATCCCGGCGCCGGCAACTGGACCGGCACGCTGGTCAACGCGCTGATCCATCATTGCGGCGACAGCCTGTCTGGCATCGGCGGGGTGAGACGGCCGGGCATCGTCCATCGCCTCGACAAGGAGACCAGCGGCGTCATGGTCGTCGCCAAGACCGATCGCGCCCACAAGGCGTTGTCGGAGGCCTTTGCCGACCACGGCCTGACCGGCGATCTCGAGCGGGCCTATCTGGCGTTGGTCTGGGGCATACCGGCAAGGCCGACCGGGACGGTCGACGCGCCGCTCGGCCGCGCCGCCGACCGGGTACGCCGCGCCGTGGTGCCGCAAGGCCGCGACGATGCCCGCCACGCCGTCACGCATTTCATCGTCGTTGAGCGCTTTGGCGAGCAGCAGCAGGAATTCGCCACGGCGAGCCTGGTCGAATGCCGGCTGGAAACCGGTCGCACTCACCAGATACGCGTCCACATGGCCCATATCGGCCATCCGGTGATTGGCGACCCCGAATACGGCCAGGCTTTCCGCACCAAGGCCAATCGGTTGCCCGAGCCGCTAAGAAGCAAGGTAAAGGCGTTTCCGCGACAAGCTTTGCACGCCCGCCTCCTTGCATTTCGGCATCCCGATACCCATCTAACGATGAGGTTCGAAGCACCGATACCGTGGGACATGGAGGAACTCGTCGACGGCTTCCGCAAGCTCTGAACCAACCACCTGAAAACCTGACCGGCGTTGTTCACTTCAACGTGACACACTGTTTCGTGTTGAACAAATGCCTGTCTTTCTGGTTTTGTTCCTATATATGTCGGTTGGCGCGAATGTGCCTTTGGCATTCGCGCCACATGCCCGCCGCGTTTCGGGGGCATCACTCCAATAGAGAGGGGGCGCTATCATGGCCCAGTCATTACCCAGTATCGTTTCCGGCGAAGGCGGTCTCAGCCGCTACCTGGAAGAAATCCGCCGCTTTCCGATGCTTCAGCCGCAGGAAGAGTACATGCTCGCCAAGCGCTATGCCGAGCATGAGGACACCACAGCTGCGCACAAGCTCGTCACCAGCCACCTTCGGCTCGTCGCCAAGATCGCCATGGGCTATCGCGGCTATGGCCTGCCGATCGGCGAGGTGATCTCGGAAGGCAATGTCGGCCTGATGCAGGCCGTCAAGAAATTCGAACCGGAGCGCGGCTTCCGTCTCGCCACCTATGCGATGTGGTGGATCAAGGCCTCGATCCAGGAATACATCCTGCGCTCGTGGAGCCTGGTCAAGATGGGCACCACCGCCAACCAGAAGCGCCTGTTCTTCAACCTGCGCAAGGTGAAGGGCAAGATCCAGGCGCTCGACGAAGGCGATTTGAAGCCCGATCAGATCACCGAGATTGCCACCCGGCTGAACGTCTCGGAAGCGGAAGTCGTGTCGATGAACCGCCGCCTGTCGGGCGACGCCTCGCTCAATGCGCCCATCCGGGCCAGTGAAGGCGAGTCCGGCGAATGGCAGGACTGGCTGGTCGACGACCACGAAAGCCAGGAAGAGATGCTGATCGAGCAGGACGAGCTGGAAAACCGGCGCGGCATGCTGTCGGGCGCTCTTGCCGTGCTCAACGACCGCGAACGCCGCATCTTCGAGGCGCGCCGCCTCGCCGATGAGCCGTTGACGCTTGAAGAGCTGTCGGCCGAGTTCGATATCAGCCGCGAGCGCGTGCGCCAGATCGAGGTGCGCGCCTTCGAGAAGGTGCAGGACGCGGTCAAGGCCGCAGCCAAGCGCCAGACGCAGGCGCTGCGCACCATCGAGGCGCAGCCGGCGGCGTAAGGCCTTCCGGTAGAAACAAATAACGGCGGCGTCAGGTAACTGGCGCCGCCGTTTTTTTCTAAAGTGCGTCGCGTTCGGGCCGGCCTTGTGGGGCGCGCTTTAGATTCTTGTTTTTATGCATGTCGTTATCGCAAAACCGCTGCACACTTTTGCGCGACGTGCATTAGCGGGTTGCCGGTTCCGCGGCGCCTTCGCGGATGTCCGATCCGTCGCCCTAACTGCTCAGTAGCCTTGCCAGGCGTCCCCAGACGATCTCATTGATAGCGGCATTGTCGCAATTTTCCCCAAGCCCTGAAAACCGCAAGGCTGCAAGCTGTGGCGGCAATGTTGCGGCGCCGACCGCGGCATTCCACAACCCGGCGCTTGCGGCAGGCGGGCGCGACAACGGTCCGTCGGGCAGTTGAGTTCGTCTATTGGAAACGAAAGGCAGTGTGATGATGACGATTTCTCCGTTTCTGGCCGCCCTCGGATCCGACGGTCCGCCAGCCGATCGAGCGAAAGACATGGCCCTGTATGGATGGCTAATTGGAAGCTGGGAGATGGACTCGGTCCACTACCTCGACGACGGCACAATCCAGAAATGGGATGGTGAATGCCATTTTGGCTGGGTGCTCGAAGGCCGCGCGATTCAGGACGTTTGGATCAGGCCCAAGCGCCCTGCTCCGTCCGCGATGTATGGCACAACCTTGCGCATCTTCGACCCTGGGATCGATGGCTGGCATATCATATGGAACGACCCGCTCAACCGGGATCACTCGCGCCAGATCGGGCGGGCCGAGGGTAAGGACATTGTCCAGCTCGGCAATGACTCGCGCGGTCTGCAAACTCGATGGCGTTTCACCGAGATCACTGCCACCAGCTTCCATTGGATCGGCGAGGAAAGATCTTCCGAGAGCGATCCTTGGCAAATCACGTATGAACATTTAGCCCGCCGAACAAAACCCTGACGCTCGACTGGCTGGCGTCTGCGCTGCTCCTCATCCGGCTGCCGCCACCGTCGTGCCGCATAGACCTATCGGATTCAAACATCGCAAAAATCGAATCAGGATCAATAGCTTGGATGACCATCGCAGAACGATGAGGGCGGCGCCGAGTCTGAATGGCATTGTAGTGCCAGCGACCCATCCTCTCACAGGCAATCGAGCGGAAACTTCAGATAGCGCTGCCCGTTGGATTCCGGTTCCGGCAGGCGTCCGCCATTCATATTGACCTGCAGCGCGTGCAGGATCAGCCGCGGCATCGGCAACGTCCTGTCGCGGGCTTGGCGGAGCGCGACGAAGTCGGCTTCCGTCTTGCAGCCGGCAACATGGATGTTGCCGGCTTTCTGCTCCGCGACCGTGCTTTCCCACCGCGCTTCGCGACCGCCCGGCTGGTAGTCGTGACCGACGAACAGACGTGTCTCGTCCGGCAGCGCCAGGATGTCCTCGATCGAACGCCAGAGCCGCTCGGCACTGCCGCCCGGAAAGTCTGTCCTTGCGGTGCCGCTGTCCGGCATGAATAGCGTGTCGTGGATGAAGGCGGCGTCGCCAATGACGTAAGTGATCGAGGCCAGTGTGTGGCCCGGCGAGAACAGCACTCTTGCCGCAATGCCGCCGACCGAAAAAGTTGCGCCGTTGGCGAACAGCCTGTCCCATTGCGAACCGTCGGCGGGGAATTCCGGCCAGTTGTAGATCACCTTCCACAATTTCTGGACGTCGATGACCTTCTCGCCGATTGCCGTCGGCGCTCCGGTTCTCCCCCTCAGATAATGGGCGGCGGAGAAATGATCCGCATGCGGATGCGTGTCGAGGATCCACTCGACCTCCAGCCCGCTTTCCCTGACGAAGTCGAGCAGGGCGTCGGCGTTTTTCGTTGCCGTTGCACCGGACCTTTCGTCGAAGTCGAGCACCGGATCGATGATGGCGCATTTGCGGGTCGCCATGTCGGCGACCACATACTGGACGGACCCGCTCGGCTTGTCATAGAAGCCGGTGACCTGCGACCTGGCCGATAATGCGTCCAATCCAGCCTCCTTCGCCCCTCACCACGGCAGGAAGGATTTTCTCTGCCACGGCAAATTAAAGGCATGGTTGTCCGTCAACCAGGCATCGTCAAGCACCCCATGCTCACACGGCCAGGAAAACCGAAAACTCTCTGTGCCGCCTCTGCCTGCTCAGGCGGAAGGCTGCTTGGTTTTCCTGAGATATGGCAGGATCGTCTCATAGGCGCCGAAGCGCTTGATGGCATCCTCATTCGAGACGGCAGCGGTGATGATGACGTCCTCGCCCTGCTTCCAGTTCGCCGGCGTCGCCACCTGGTGCTTGGCGGTCAGCTGCATGGAATCGATGGCGCGCAGGATTTCGTCGAAGTTGCGGCCCGTCGTCATCGGGTAGGTGAGAACCAGCTTGATCTTCTTGTCGGGCCCGATGACGTAAACCGAACGCACCGTGGCATTGTCGGCGGGCGTGCGGCCTTCCGAGCTCTCGCCGGCACCCGCCGGCAGCATCTCGTAAAGCTTGGCGACCTTGAGATCCTTGTCGCCGATCAGCGGGTAGTTCACCGAATGACCGGTCGCGGTCTTGATGTCGTTCTGCCACTTTTCATGGCTTTGGACGGGATCGACCGAGATGCCGATGATCTTGACGTTGCGCTTCCTGAACTCGCCTTCGAGCCCGGCCATTGTGCCGAGTTCGGTCGTGCAAACCGGCGTAAAGTTCTTCGGATGGCTGAACAATACCGCCCAGCCGTCGCCGATCCATTCATGGAAGCTGATCGGTCCTTGCGTGGTCTCAGCGGTGAAGTCCGGTGCGATATCGTTGATGCGAAGGCTCATGACGTGTCCCTTACCCTGTGCGTGCAGATCGCAGCCGGCGTTGCCCGGCGCTGCTTTTGCCTTTCTATCACTCCGGCGTCATCCTTCAAACGCCTGTTGCGCCGGCATCAAGGCCGGCGGCGAAATATTTTCATTGCTTCTCGGCAAATGCAGCAGGAATTTTCGCTGCGCTGGTTCAGGCCTTGTTCACTGCCAGCGTCGTCGCCAGGTCTTCCATGCGCTGGGCCAGTGCGCCGAGCGCCCCGGTCAGCACGGAATCGTTCTTGTCGGCCTTGGTCAGTGCGTCGTCGCGCGTCTTGCGCAGCGTCAGCACTTCGCTTTCCATGCCCTTGACCCGCTTCTGCAGTTCCGAAAGCTCGTCCATGACCATGATGCCGGCCATCACGGTCAGCCGCTGGTCGCCGATCTCGCCAAAAGAATCCTTCAGATGCGAGACATAGCGGTCGAAGCGCTCGGCAAGATCGATCAGATGCTCTTCCTGGCCCTCGTCGCAGGCCATCCGATACTGCTTGCCGTCGATGGAAACCGTGACTTGTGCCATTGGCCTACCTGTCCAGTACCGCGCGGATGGTTTCCATAGCTGTCACCAGCCTTCGCGACACTTCCTTGTTGGCATCTTCCAGCCGTTCGGCGCGGGCCTCGGAATTGTCGAGCTCCTGCGCCAGCCGCGAGCGGTCGGCGTTCATCCGCTGCACTTCGGCCTCGGCTTCCGAATAGTCCCGCTCATGCTCAAGCTTGGCCGCGACGGCGTTTTCCAGCCCTTCGATGGCCTTACCCAGCCTGGCAATGACTTCCTTGAGGGTCGTTTCCCCGGTCATGGCTTTCGTCCTGCGCCCTGCCCATCACCGAATCATCCACGTTCAGAACGCGTTATCCCTGAAACATTACGCGTCGTGTGAACCGCACGTCAATAAAGCTGTCGCGACTGTCCCCTGCTAACGCTAATGTAAGTCGCGCACGGCCATCACAAGACCGGCAAAAGCACACCGATTTGTTGACTAAAAGGCCGCGCCTGCTATGTGTCGCGCACCCTTTTCAAGGGCTTTCCCAAGGCCCAAACCCCCATTTTGGAGGAAGCATGACCTCGCGCGAACAACATGACCGGATGGCCAATGCGATCCGTTTTCTCGCCATGGACGCCGTCGAGAAGGCAAATTCCGGCCACCCCGGACTGCCCATGGGCTGCGCCGACATCGCCACGGTGCTGTTCACCCGCTTTCTCAAATACGATCCGAAAAACCCGCATTGGCCGGACCGCGACCGCTTTATCCTGTCGGCCGGCCACGGATCGATGCTGCTTTACTCGCTGCTCTATCTGACCGGCTACGAAGACATCACCATCGACCAGATCAAGCAGTTCCGCCAATTGGGGTCGAGGACGGCGGGCCACCCGGAATACGGCCATGCCGCGGGCATTGAGACGACGACCGGCCCACTCGGCCAGGGCCTTGCCAATTCGGTCGGCTTCGCGCTCGGCGAGCGCATCATGAATGCCGCTTTCGGCAAAGATCTCGTCGACCACTACACCTATGTGCTGGCCGGCGACGGCTGCCTGATGGAAGGCGTATCCCAGGAAGCCATCGCGCTTGCCGGGCATCTGAAGCTGAACAAGCTGATCGTCTTCTGGGACAACAACAACATCTCGATCGATGGCCCGGTGTCGCTCGCCGATAACACCGATCAGGTCGCTCGCTTCCAGGCGTCCGGCTGGAATGCCAGCCATATCGACGGCCAGGACCCGGAAGCGATCGCCTATGCCATCGAAGCGGCCCGCCACTCCGACAAGCCGACGATGATCGCCTGCAAGACGACGATCGGCTTCGGCGCGCCGACCAAGGCCGGCACCAACAAGGCGCATGGCTCGCCGCTCGGCGCCGAGGAAATCGCTGGCGCCAGAAAATTCTTCGGCTGGGATTATCCGCCCTTCGAGGTTCCGGCCGATATCCTCGACGCATGGCGTACCGCCGGGCGGACCGGCGTCAAGGCGCGCACCGACTGGGAAAGCCGCCTTGCCAAGGCTGATGCCAAATTGCGCGCAGAGTTCGAACGCCGCATCAGTGGCACGCTGCCGGCCAACTTCGACGCCGTCATTGGCGATTACAAGAAGAAGCTCGTCGCCGACAAGCCGAAGGTCGCCACCCGTAAGTCATCGGAAATGGCGCTGGAGGTCATCAACGGCGCCCTGCCCGAAACCATCGGCGGCTCGGCCGATTTGACCGGCTCCAACAACACCAAGACCAGCCAGACCAAGAACATCACCGCCGACGATTACGGCCAGCGCTACGTTCATTACGGCGTTCGCGAGCACGGCATGGCGGCCGCGCTCAACGGGCTGACATTGCATGGCGGCATTATCGCCTATGGCGGCACTTTCATGTGCTTTTCCGATTATGCCCGTCCGGCGATGCGGCTTGCTTCGCTGATGGGCATCCGCTCGATCTTCGTCATGACCCATGATTCCATCGGCCTTGGCGAAGACGGCCCGACCCATCAGCCGGTCGAGCATCTGGCAGCACTTCGCGCCATTCCGAACCACAATGTCTTCCGCCCCGCCGATGCGGTGGAAACCGCGGAATGCTGGCAGTTGGCCATTGAGTCGGAAAAGACGCCTTCGACATTGGCGCTGACCCGGCAGAACCTGCCGACGGTACGCAACGACTTCGTTGCGGAAAACCTCTCCAGCCGCGGCGCCTATGAACTTGCCGCCGCCAGTGGCGAGGCGGCGGTGACGATCTTCGCGTCGGGCTCCGAGGTCGAGATCGCGCTGGCCGCCCGCGAGGCCCTGGAAAAGCACGGCCACGCGACCCGCGTCGTCTCGGTGCCGTGTTTCGAATTGTTCGACAAGCAGAGCGCCGACTATCGCAGCAGGACGATCGGCAATGCGCCGCTCAAGATTGCCATCGAAGCCGGCATCCGTCAGGGCTGGGATCACTTCATCGGCACCGACGGCATCTTTGTCGGCATGACCGGCTTCGGCGCCTCCGGCACCATCGAACAGCTCTACCCGCATTTCGGCATCACAGCCGAGGCAACGGTGAAGGCGGCGGAAGCCCGTCTGCATGGCAAATGAAAGTGAGCCCCGCCCGGCAAAGGCTGGCATAGCGGTTTTGCCGGGCGGTGGAGCACTAATCGATTTAAATCCACGCCTCGGCGGCTGGATTCTTTGCCCGTCCGCCGTTATGAAGCTGCGGACTTGATCTTCGGCCTCCAACTCCCAGGGAGAGAACAATGACCGTCAGAGTTGCCATCAACGGATTCGGCCGCATCGGCCGCAACATCCTGCGCGCCATCCATGAATCCGGCCGCAAGGATATCGACGTCGTCGCGGTCAACGATCTCGGCCCGGTCGAGACCAACGCGCATCTGCTGCGCTTCGACAGCGTGCATGGCCGCTTTCCGCATGAGGTGACGGTTGACGGCGACCAGATCATCGTCGGCAAGGAGAAATTCAAGGTCACCGCGATCAAGGATCCGACGCAACTGCCCTGGAAGGAGCTTGGCATCGACATCGCGCTCGAATGCACCGGTATCTTCACCGCCCGCGACAAGGCTGTCGCCCATCTGACCGCCGGTGCCAAGCGCGTTCTAGTCTCCGCTCCGGCGGAGGGCGCCGATCTCACCGTCGTCTATGGCATCAATCACGACAAGCTGACCAAGGACCACATCGTCATCTCGAACGCCTCCTGCACCACCAACTGCCTGGCGCCGCTGGCGGCCGTGCTGAATGAGGCGGTCGGCATCGAGAAGGGCATGATGACGACGATCCATTCCTACACCGGCGACCAGCCGACGCTGGACACCATGCACAAGGACCTCTACCGCGCCCGCGCCGCCGCGCTGTCGCAGATTCCGACCTCGACCGGTGCTGCCAAGGCCATCGGCCTGGTACTGCCCGAACTCAAGGGCAAGCTCGACGGCATCTCCATCCGCGTGCCGACCCCGAACGTCTCGCTCGTCGATTTCAAGTTTATCGCCAAGCGGCCGACCACCGTCCAGGAGATCAATGACGCGGTGATCGCCGCCTCGAACGGCAAGCTGAAGGGCATCCTCGCCGTTACCCGTCACCCCAATGTTTCGATCGACTTCAACCATGATCCGCATTCCTCGATCGTGGCGCTCGACCAGACCAAGGTCATGGACGGCAACTTCGTTTCGGTGCTGTCGTGGTACGACAATGAGTGGGGCTTTTCCAACCGCATGGGCGATACCGCCGTCGCCTTCGGCAAGACCATCGCCTGATCGCAGAGCCAGCTTCTCGACTTGGAGACGCCCGGCTCAGTCCGGGCGTTTTTCATTGCAGTACGAACCGCCGAGGCACGCTCCGCTGCTCGGGGGTGCCAAAACTTTCGACGATCGGCAGCGTGGGGCAAAAAGCCACGCTGCTGCCTTGCAGCGGCCATGTCTTCGCCCCACTCTCCCGTGATGCCGTAGCATATCGACTAGGGGCGACCAACGAATGGAGCATGGTATCTATCTTGTGACGCTCGTTGGCGCAGCACTTGTCGTTGCCGCCGCGTTTTCAAGCCTGATCGCCTTCCGTTTCGGCGCCCCTCTCCTGCTGCTGTTTCTCTGCATCGGCCTCGCCACCGGAACCGACGGTCTCGGCATCCATTTCGACAATGCCCGAGTTGCTTATTTTGCCGGCTCGTTGGCGCTGGCGGTCATCCTTTTCGATTCCGGCTTCGGCACGCCGCTCAACGCCTTGCGGCAGGCGGCCGGGCCGGCGCTGTCGCTGGCCACATTCGGCGTCCTTTTGACCACCGGGCTCTTCGGCGCCGCCGCCTATTATCTGCTCGACCTGACCTGGCTGGAATCCTTCCTGCTCGGTGCCGCCGTCGCCTCGACCGACGCCGCGGCGGTGTTCTTCCTGCTGCGCGCCGGCGAGATCAATTTGCGCGAGCGCGTGCGGTCCACGCTCGAGGTGGAATCCGGCACAAATGACCCGATCGCCATCTTCCTGACCATCACGCTGGTCGAGGTCATCGCCGCCAATACCCACCCCGAGGCCAAGGTGCTGGTCACCGATCTTGCCGTCGGCTTCCTTGTCAATATGGGGCTCGGCGCGGTCATCGGCATTCTCGGCGGCATGGCCATCGTGCGCCTTGTCGATCGCCTCAATCTCGATCACGGCCTGCTGCCGATCTTCGTGCTGACGCTGTCGCTTATGGTGTTCGCTGCCGCCGGTGCCGTCGGCGGCTCCGGCTTCCTGGCGGTCTATCTCGCAGGCCTGATTGCCGGCAATTCCGATATCCGGGCCGTCACCATCCTCAAGCGCTTCCAGGACGGCATGTCGTGGCTGGCGCAGATCATCATGTTCCTGATCCTCGGCCTGTTCGCGACGCCTTCGCAATTTCCGGCGATCCTGGTGCCGGCAGTGCTGCTCGGCCTGTTCCTGGTATTTGTGGCACGGCCAATCGCCGTCTGGCTCTGCCTGGTGCCGTTCCGTCTGCCACGCCCGGAAGTCGCCTTCGTCTCGTGGGTTGGCCTGCGTGGTGCCGTGTCGATCCTGCTTGCCATCACGCCGCTGCTCGGCGGTCTTGAGAACGGCCGCCTCATCTTCAACACTGCCTTCATCATCGTGCTGGTCTCGCTGATCATCCAGGGATGGACCGTCGGGCCGCTGGCGCGCCGTCTCGGCCTTATCGTGCCGGCCCGCCTGGGACCGCTCGACAAGGTCGAATTGGAACTGCCGGGCTCCGCCCATCATGAGCTTCTCGCCTACCGCGTGGCACCTGGCAGCCCGGTGGCGCGCGGCGAACGCATTCCGCGCTGGGCGCGGCCGTCGCTGGTGCTGCGCGACGGACGCTCGATGCGCTTCCAGGATATGGGCCGGCTCGCGGCCGGCGACCATGTCTACATCTTCGTGCCGGACCGCTATCCGCGCCTGCTCGACAAGCTGTTCGCCAGCCGTGCCGTGGTCGATCCCGAGGACGCGGATTTCTTCGGGGCCTTCGCCCTCGATCCGTCACGCCCCGCCGAGGAACTGGAGACCGCCTACGCGCCGGGCCTGACCGAAGCGGAACGCAAGCTCAGCATTGGCGACCTGGTCACTACGCGGCTCGGCGGCCACGCCGAATACGCCGACCGCGTGCTACTCGGTCCGATCGAGCTGATCGTCCGCGACGTCGACGACAAGGGCAGGATCACCGGCCTTGGCCTGTCCTTTGAGCCGACCGCGCCGGTGGCGCGCGTTCCGGTGTTCCTCAGCGCCGGCGAAATCCGCGACCGCATCGCCGCCTTCATCCGCAACCGGCGCAAGCCGGCCGAGGCGCGGGCGGTCGAGGCGGCGGCCGAGATGGGACCGGTTCCGCAGCCCGTGGTGGAAAAGACAACTGGCGAAGGCTGACCGCTGTCCACCCGAGCCGCGGAACCCTGCCGCGAGGCTGAAGAATGGCTCGGCAACTGGTGTGGCGGGTCCATGTGGTCCGACATCGCCGGAAATGATCCCGATCGGCCGGTTGCGAGGGCGTCCGGCCGATCAGTCGCCAATTCTCCGGCGCGCCATAGGGGCGCGCTTAATTGTTGCGGGCCGCTACGAACTGCGCCGCTTGTTTCAGAAGCGCAGCTTGCTCGCCAAAAGGTTCGAGCAACGCATGAGCCTGGTCAACGAGGCCATGGAGCTGGCCCCGCGCCCAGTCCGGTCCGTGCAGCGCGACCAGCGTCGCCTTGCCGGCCGCGGCATCCTTGCCGGTCGCCTTGCCCATCTGATGCGCGTCGGCGGTCAGGTCGAGCAGATCGTCGGCAAGCTGAAAGGCAAGCCCGATCGCCGAGCCGAACTCGGCCAGCCTTTCGCGGTCGCCCGACGGCGCGCCGGCAAGGATAGCGCCCGCTTCGCAGGCAAAGCGGATCAGCGCACCGGTTTTCATCGCCTGAAGCCGGATGATGCCGGCCTCGTCCGGCCGGCTTTGTTCGGCTTCGAGATCGAGCATCTGGCCGCCGACCATGCTTCCCGCCCCGGCGGCGCGGGCCAGTGCCAGCACCAGCGTTGCCCTGCGCTCGGCCGGCAGCATTGTCGCCTCGTCGGCAAGGATGTCGAAGGCAAGTGTCAGCAAGGCGTCGCCCGCAAGAATGGCGGTCGCCTCATCGAAAGCCCTGTGCACGGTCGGCTGGCCGCGGCGCAAATCGTCGTCGTCCATGGCCGGCAGATCGTCATGGATGAGCGAATAGCAGTGCACGCATTCGAGCGCCGCCGCGACGCGCAGCGCCGCCTCGCCGTCGGCTGAAAACAGTGCAGCACTTTCCATGACCAGGAAGGGACGCAGTCGTTTGCCGCCGTTCAGCACGCCATGTCGCATTGCCGCCATCAGGCGTTCGGGCCGCGCGACCTCGCCCGAAAGCGTCCGTCCGTCGAGCAACCGCCTCAGCAGCGCCTCGAGCGGAACTGCCCGGGCAATAAGTGCAGCTTCGAACGCCATTTGGTCGTCTTTCGTCATGGTCGGGAGCGGTAGCCGACACTCAGACGTTGCGCAAGAAGCCAAGCGCCATTATGCCGGGGGCAGGGAGTAGCGCGGACTGGGTGGCTTGGCGGAACCGATCGTCGATCACGAAACCGAAGGGTTGGACATGGCGAGACCGAGACGCGGCAGCCGCATCGGTCTTCAACGCTGGGTCCGGCGCGGCATCGCCGTCGCGGTCGTGCTGGCGCTGGTGCCGGTGGTGCTGACCTTCCTGTACCTGCCGACATTCGTGCATCCGGTGTCGACATTGATGCTGAAGGACCTGGCGACGTTTTCTGGCTACGATCGGCGCTGGGTTTCCATCGACGATGTCGCGCCGGGGCTGGCATATTCGGTCATCATGTCGGAGGACGGGCAGTTCTGTTTCCATCGCGGCGTCGATCTGGGCGAGTTGCGCGGCGTCGTCGACGATGCGCTCGCCGGCGAGATGACACGTGGCGCCTCGACCATCACCATGCAGACGGTAAAGAATCTTTATCTATGGTCGCGGCCGTTGGGCTCGGTCCGTAAGGTCGTGGAACTGCCGCTGGCCGTCTATTTCGATGCGGTGCTGTCGAAACGGCGGATCATGGAGATCTACCTCAACATCGCCGAATGGGGACCGGGCATCTACGGCATCGAGGCCGCCGCCCAGCATCATTTCGGCGTCTCGGCAAAACAGCTGTCGCGCCGGCAGGCAGCGCTGCTTGCCGTCACCTTGCCGAATCCGATCGTGCGCAATCCTGCGAAGCCCGGGCCGGGACTGAGGCGGCTTGCCGCGTTGATCGAACGGCGCGCCGGCCGCGCCGGCGCCTATGTCGGTTGCCTGCGATAGTGTCAAAAAAAAACACGGCGACGCTGGCCAAAACGCCGTCGGGCGTGTATAGGCACCCGACTTTCTCAGATTCCGGCCCCTGATGTGGCCCTTTCACGAGGGCCGCCGGGGCGTTTTGACCATGTAGTGGAGCATATCCATGGCCGTTCCGAAACGAAAAACCTCTCCGTCGAAGCGCGGCATGCGCCGTTCTGCCGACGCACTGAAGGCCCCGACCTATGTCGAGGACAAGAACTCCGGCGAGATGCGCCGTCCGCACCATATCGACCTGAAGACCGGCATGTATCGCGGTCGCCAGGTTCTGGAGCCGAAGGAAAGCTGAGAGAGCTTTCGACGGTTTATGGGTTGCGAAACGACCGGCCATTGGCCGGTCTTTTTGCGTTTGCGACAACTGATCGTATCAGCCGGGCCTGACATTGTTGTTTCACGCCGTCTTTGTCCGTGTTTATCGGCCGCACGAAAATTCTTGACGGCGAACGCCGGGCGCACTCTACAAAGATCAGTCCAACCGGAGCCGCCACATGTTCGGTGCCATCCCGCTGCTGATCGTGCCTTTCATCCTCTACAATCTCGGGCTTCTGGGAATATTCGGCAGCGGCGACGATCCGTGGGCCACCGAAATGTTTTCGGTCCGGATGATGTCGGGTGGCGTGTTCTCGATGACCCTCGGCGACCTCATCGTGTTGATCGCACTGATCTTCTTGTTCGTCGAAGTGGTGAAGTCGACGCGCACGACAAATGCCTCGATCATGGACCATCTTTTGTCGACCTTCGTCTTTGTGGCCTATCTGGTCGAGTTCCTGCTGGTGAAGGGCGCCGCCCATTCCGTTTTCTTCACACTGATGGTCATAGCGCTGATCGACGTGCTGGCCGGCTTTTCGGTGTCGATGCGGTCGGCCACCCGCGACATCAATATGAGTTAAGGATCCCCACTCAGCCCGGGTCAGCGGTGAAGCCAGCCGCCTCGACGCCGGCGATGGCTGCCGTTTCATCATTGTCGGACGTGTCGCCGGAAATACCGATGGCGCCGATGATCGTGCCGGCGTTGTCGCGGATCAGCACGCCGCCGACGACCGGCAGGACGCGCCCGCCCGACACGTCGGAGACGCCGGCGATCAGATGCGGGCGCTCCTTGGCGAAAGCTTCCACCCGGCGCGAGCCCATGCCGATAGCGAGAGCGCCATAGGCCTTGCCGGCCGACATTTGCGGACGCAGGAAAGAGGCGCCGTCCTGACGCTGGAACGCGACCAGATGGGCGCCGGCGTCGAGCACCGAGACGCCAAGCGGCCTGAGCTTGAGCTCGGCACCCTTGGCAAAGGCGGCGACGATGATTTCAAGGGCTTTGTCGAGCGTCAGTGCGGTCATGGCCGTCTCCTAAACGCGCCAGTTATCAACCGGCAGAACAGCTCCGAGTGAACTGTTTCGCGTGCGAAAGGAAGCATGCATTCTGGGAGCGCCGGCCTATTTCTTCTTGGCGCGAGGCTTCTTCACCGGGGCCGGAGGCGCATTGGCCAGGTCTTCCGCTTCCTTGGCGAGGCGCAGCGCCCGCAGCTTGTTGGTCTTGGCTTGGCGAGCGTCGCTCTCGGCGACATATTCCGCCATCGCCTTCTGGCGAACCGTGGCTGCCTCTTCCTGTTTCTTGAAACGCAAATCGGCCCGCGCACGGGCAGTGTCCTTAGAGTTCTCGACCAAGAGCGTTATCCAATCCGTAAATTATCTTCAGTCCCTTGATAGCAGAGCCAGCCCGCAATTGGGAAAATAAGTTGGTCATGGCGCCGGATCGCAGCCGACTCGCTCCGCCTTGCGGGCGACGACCGCATCGTATCCGGCCTGCAAAGTCGCGCGGACGGTGGGTCCAGATGGGGCGGGAGACGCACCCAGATGCTCGTGGCGCAACTCGTTCATGAACTTATCCCACATCGGCGGGCCGCCTTTTTCCAGAAGCTCGGCGCGGATAGAGAGCTCTTCGCTGACCGGCAGCCAGACGCGGCCCCAGGCGCCGAGATGCGCCAGGATCGGCACCAGCGTAATCGCCATTTCGGTCAGGCTGTAGATCGCCTTTTGCTTGTGGGAGGGATCATCCGCCTTGGTCAGCATGCCGAGCTCCATCAGCCGCTTCAGCCGGTCGGCGAGGATGTTGGAGGCGATGCCCTCCATCGAGCCGTTGAGCAGTTCGCGAAAGTGGCGTCTGCCGCCGAAGATGATGTCGCGAAGGATGATCAGGCTCCACCGGTCACCGAACACTTCGAGCGACAGGTTGATGGGGCATCCGGACCGACGATCGATGTTCATGCGAATCTCCAAAAACCGGTTGCATTATCGTATCGGTTTTAATATCGTGCAACTGATTGCAAAATGCAATCGGATTGGAAGCCCAAGGAGGAAAGCCATGAAAAACGCCGAACACCCCGAAATCGCATCCCAGACGTTCGGCGATCCAGCCCATCCGGCGGTGTTGTTGATCATGGGCGCGATGGCTTCCATGCTTTGGTGGCCCGAAGCGTTTTGCCGGAAGCTGGCCGGCGAAGGTCGCTTCGTGATCCGCTATGACAATCGCGATACCGGCCGTTCGACCAAATACGCGCCGGGCGAGCCGCCTTATACATTCGACGACATGGCGGACGATGCTATCCGCGTCCTTGACGACCATGGAATCCGAAAGGCGCATGTGGTCGGCATGTCGATGGGCGGCATGATCGCGCAGCTTGTTGCGTTGAGATACCCGTCGCGTGTCACTTCGCTGACGGTGATCAGCAGCTCGCCCTTGGGCATCGATACGTCGCATTTGCCCGGAACCACCGAGGCCTATAGGAAACATTCGGCCGAAGGCGCGAAGGTCGACTGGTCTGACCGTGGCCAAGGGGTCGATTTCATGGTCAAAAACGCGCGTGCGCTCGCCGGCACCGCGCATCCGTTCGACGAGGCGCGGACGAGAGCGTTCGTGGAACAGGACTACGACCGGTCCGGCGGCTTTCTCAGCGCGACCAATCACTTCATGCTCAAGGGCGGCGAAGATCGGAGCGGCGAGGACTGGACGGGGCGGCTGCACGAGATGAAGATTCCGCTCCTCGTTATCCACGGCACCGACGATCCGATCTTTCCAGCCGAGCATGGCGCCGCTCTTGCCGACGCGGTCGCCGGTGCAAGACTGGTCCGGATCGAGGGCGGCGGCCACGAGCTGCATCCCGACGATTGGGCCGCGATCATCGATGCGATCGTCGCCCACAGCCGGGCCACGTAGCAGCGGGCCGAACCTTGACACCGGATGCCCGCGAGACGAAGCACCAAAGATAGGAGCAAAAATGTCCCTGACGATGCATCTTCATCCGCTGGCCTCCTTCTGCTGGAAACCGCTGATCGCGCTCTATGAGAACGGCACGCCATTCACATCCGTCGTTGTCGATCTCGGCAATGAACAGTCGCGCGCGGCGTTTCTGAAATTGTGGCCGCTCGGCAAGATGCCGGTGCTGCGCGATGAAACGCTGGACCGGACCGTGCCGGAATCGACGATCGTCATCGAATATCTCAACGCGAATTATCCTGGGCCGGTCGAACTGATCCCCGCCGATCTCGATCTCGCTCGCCAGACCCGGCTCGCCGACCGCTTCTATGACTTCTATGTCCAGGAACCGATGCAGAAGATCGTTGGTGACCGGCTGCGGCCGGAGGGCAAGACCGATCCGTTCGGCGTCGAGCAGGCCCGCGCCCAGCTGCGCAGCTCCTACGCCATCATTGAACAGGACATGCAATCGACGACATGGGCGGTGGGTGCGAGCTTCACCATGGCCGACTGCGCTGCCGCCCCCGCGCTGTTCTACGCCAACAAGGTCGAGCCGTTCGGAGACGAATATCCTGCGGTCAGGCGCTATCACGACCGGTTGCTGCAACGCCCCTCGGTTGCCCGTGTGATCGAGGAAGCGCAGCCGTATTTCAAGCTCTTCCCCTACAACAATGGCTAGAGTGGTTCATCGTTCACGGAAACGCCGAACCGCTCTATCTCTTTGTTTTTGCGCAATTCCGTACGGAAAACCGTTTCACACTTTTCCTGGAATTGCTCTAGGCCCGATGCTGCATAGTTGCTCGACGCGCTGACGATGCCTCTCAGCTTCCGGGTGAACCGAGCTGCTCCGCATCCCAGAACTGGTCAAGCCAGATGTTGAGCTTCAGGAAGCCGGCATTGCTGACCGTATAGACGCGCCTGGTGCCTTCCGGCTTGGCGTTGACCAACCCCGCATCAAGCAGCACCTTCAGGTGCTGCGAAACGGCCGGGCGGGACACCGGCAAGCCGGATGCCAATTCGTTGACGGTCTTCGGTCCGCGCCGGAGCTCTTCCAAGAGATGGCGCCGGTTGGGATCGGCAATCGCCATGAAGGCGTCGGAAAGCATCATGCCTTATTTGTGGGGCAAAGCGCCTCGAATCTCAACTGTCGGCTTCAGCTTTTCTGCGCGGGTCGAGCCGCAACGCTTCCGGCGTCACCGAGCGATCGGCGGGCTGGGCCTTGAAGGCATCGCGGCCTTCGATCGGCACCGGCGCGCGACGGCTGATGCGCAGCAGCGTATAGCCAGCCAGGCTGAGATGCGCGAGCGCAGTGGCCAGGAACAGCCCCTCAGGGCGCATCCAGCCCATCAGGCCGGCGGCCACCAGCGGACCGATCATCGTGCCGAAGCCATAAAGCAGCAGCAGGCCGCCCGACACTTTGACGAAGTCCTCCGATCGCGCATGGTCATTGGCATGCGCCACCGCGATCGAATAGAGCGTGTAGGCGAAGGCGCCGTAGGCGGCGGTGCAGACGATGACGAAGACGCCGGAGCGCGGTTCGAACAGGAAGATGGCGATGGCAAACAGCGCAGCGCCGAAGGCCGCGCCCGCCAGCACGAAACGACGGTCCGTCATGTCGGAGAGCCGCCCGGCCGGAAGCTGCATGGCGGCGCCGGCGATGACCACGAGGCTCATCATCAGCGCGATCTCGGCTGTCGAGATGCCGATGCGCGCTCCATAGACGGCACCAAGTGTACCCCAGGCGCCGTTGGCGATGCCGATCAGCACGCAAGCGATCGCCGACACCGGCGAATTGCCGTAGAGTCCCTTGACGTCAAGCGACACGTCCTGCAGCGGCTTGGGGTGAGACGCCGTCGAGACCGCCGTCGGGATCAGCGACAGGCAGAACAGAATGCCGGTGATCATGAACAGCGACGCCGATCTCACATCGCCGCCGGCAACGATCATCTGACCGCCCATGATCGAGGCATAGGTGACCATCATGTAGAGGCCGAAGACGGTGCCGCGGTTTTCGTTGGTGGCCTTCTCGTTGAGCCAGCTTTCGATGACCATGAAGGCGCCGGCCATGGTGAAGCCGGTGAAGGCGCGCAGCAGGATCCAGGTATATTCGTCGATGATCAGGCCGGTGAGCAGTGCGACGATCGCTCCCGATGCGGCAAAGGCGCCGAAAGCCCTGACATGACCGGCGCGGCGCACGATGCGTGGCGCAAAGAAGCAGCCGGTGACGAAGCCGCCGGCCCAAGCCGTGCCCATCAGGCCGAGCGATGCCGTCGAGAAGCCCTCCACCTGGCCGCGCAGCGGCAACAGCAGACCGTGCAGTCCGGATGCCGCCAACAGGAACGCCGTGCCGCGCAGCAGCGAGAGGATCGGTCTGTAGCTTGCGAACATTTTTCAATCCGGCTGGGGTTTAGGGCACAAGTCTGGAGACAGCGGCATTCGGGCTTTTCGGCGGCGTGCCCGAGCTTTTGGAATTACCCGCAGTAACTACCCGCGGCGAAACAGCGCCTCTGCCGCCGACTTGGTCGAGCCCTTGGTCTTGAGCTCGGCTTCCAGCCGGGCGATCTCGTCGCGCAGGATGCCGATCCGTTCGGACAATTCATCGACGGAAAGCAGCGACAGATCCTGCCCGATCTCGTGCGGGCGCGCTTTCTTCTTGGGTTCGTCGTCGAAGATCGCCATCGTCGCTCCTCCGTGATTGCCCATTTGCCTGATTTGCCAATGAGCATACATAGGGCAAGGGTATGGATGCAAATGGCGGGCAAGAGCTGGCACGAGAAACCGGCGGAGCACGACGGGAAAATTCATGGCGAACGCACAGAAAATTCCGGCGAAGATGATGGCGATCGCCATATCGGAACCGGGCGGGCCGCGGGTGCTGAAAGCGGAAACCCGCGACGTACCGGTTCCCGGTCCCGGCGAGATCCTGATCCGGGTGCGGGCCGCCGGCGTCAACCGGCCGGACGTGCAACAGCGCAAGGGCGCCTATCCGCCACCGCCGGGAGCGTCGGATCTGCCGGGCCTGGAAGCAGCAGGCGAAGTCGCTGCCCTTGGTGACGAGATATCGCGCTGGCGCGTCGGCGACCGGGTCTGTGCGCTGACGGCGGGCGGCGGCTATGCCGAATATGTCAGAGTGCACGCCGGCAGCGTGCTGCCGCTGCCCGCCGGCTTTACCTACACCGAAGCGGCGGCGCTGCCGGAAAACTACTTCACTGTTTGGCACAATGTCTTCGAGCGCGGCGGCCTGAAGAGCGGCGAGACCCTGCTCGTGCATGGCGGCTCGTCGGGTATCGGCACCACGGCGATCCAGCTTGCCGCCGCTTTCGGCGCCTATGTCGTCACCACCGCCGGCAGCAAGGAGAAATGCGACGCCTGCCTCAAGCTCGGCGCCGACCGGGCGATCAACTACCGCGAAGAGGACTTCGTCGCCGCAGTCAAGGAGGCAACCGGCGGCAAGGGTGCCAATGTCATCCTCGACATGGTCGGCG
The DNA here is from genome assembly GCF_040320195.1 of Mesorhizobium sp. M0768. Classification (NCBI taxonomy): domain Bacteria; kingdom Pseudomonadati; phylum Pseudomonadota; class Alphaproteobacteria; order Hyphomicrobiales; family Phyllobacteriaceae; genus Mesorhizobium; species Mesorhizobium sp. M0768. The sequence continues at coordinate 266,365 of NZ_JAMYPD010000004.1, forward strand.
GCGACTATGTGGCGCGAAACTATGAGGCTGCAGCCATGGAAGGCCGCATCGTCCAGATCGCGACGCAGGGCGGGGCGGTGGCGAGCGCCGATTTCTTCAAGATCATGGCCAAGCGGCTCGTGCACACAGGATCGCTGCTCAGGCCACGCACCGTGGAGTTCAAGGCGGCAGTTGCGGCTGCGCTGGAGGCGCAGGTTTGGCCGCTGCTCGGCACGCGCAAGGTTGCGCCGGTGATGGATACGATCTTCCCGCTCAAGGAAGCGTGGCGGGCGCATGAGCGGATGGAGGAGGGTGAGCACATCGGCAAGATTGTGCTCGATGTCGCCTGACGGCCCGCAAACAGGCTGAACGAAAGCTTAATGGTGCAATGCAACAAACGCATTGCGGCCATGCAAAAGCGTCTGTTCAATTTTTCATCGCCGATGCCTATTTACGCGGCATCAAAACGATGGAGGACTATCATGAACCCGATCCGCGCTTTCCGTAACTGGCGCATGTACAACGAAACCGTGCGCGAACTGAACCGGCTGAATGCTCGTCAGCTCAACGACCTCGGCATCAACCGCGGCGACATCGAGAGAATCGCCCGCAAAGGGCTTTGATCTCGAGCACGATCCCGCTCGAAGACCGGGCGCTGCTTTTCGGCAACGCCGAGCCGCGGTTCGGGATCAAGCTTTAGAAGCCAGAGCCGCAGCAGACGGATTTCCGTCGCCGGTTCCGAGCCCGCCCGACCTTGGTCTGGCGGGCTTTGTCTTTTTGAAGCTTTCGACTGCATGGCGTCATCTGCCGACCCCTTCGCGGTCTGCTGGTCGCGCTGCCGTGCCGTCCTTGACGCGCGCCTGCCAAAAACATTGCGAAACGGCGAACGAGCGGTTATATAGACCGCGATTTTCCCATTTTGGTGGCTCTAAACCACCGCCCGCGCGGGAACGCGGGCGAACGAGAAGGATTTTTGTAATGGCCAATACGCTGCTGATGCCAAAGGCGACCGCCGTCTGGCTGGTTGACAACACAGCGCTTTCCTTCGAGCAGATCGCGCAGTTCTGCGGACTGCATCCGCTTGAGGTCAAGGCGATCGCCGACGGCGAGTCGGCTCAAGGCATCAAGGGCATGGACCCGATCATGACCGGCCAGCTCACTCGCGACGAGATCGCGCGCGCCGAGAAGGACGCGAACCACCGGCTGAAGCTCTCCGATCCCAAGGTGCGGGTGCCGGAATCCAAACGCAAGGGTCCGCGCTACACGCCGCTGTCGAAGCGCCAGGACCGGCCCAACGCCATCCTCTGGCTGGTGCGCAACCATCCCGAGCTCAAGGATGCGCAGATTGCCCGCCTTGTCGGCACAACGAAGTCGACGATCGACCAGATCCGCGACAGAAAGCACTGGAACTCCGCCAATCTCCAGCCGATGGATCCGGTGACGCTCGGCCTGACGTCGCAGATCGACCTCGATATGGAAATCAACCGCGCCTCGCGCGGCCGCGAGCAGGCGCAGCCGGTCGGCGATACGCTGCTGCCGGCCGCCTTGACCGAACGGCTGGTGCCGGCGCCCGAAAAGCCGAAGGACGAGGACCGCGAACTTGACGCCAACGCCGTCTTCGCCAAGCTTTCGGCGCTGAAGTCGAAGGACAAGGACGCCGACGAAGAGGAATAGGTCTGGCATCCAAAACAAAAAGCCCGCTTTCAAGCGGGCTTTTTTGTGATCTTCCGTGTCAGCTTCGCGCCGCCCGGTCCGGCGCCATGCCGTAATCCTCGCTGCGCTCCACCGCGCGATAGAAATCGGCGAGCTGCTTGCCGCGCTCCGGCTTGAAGGTGCGGCCGGCGATGACCACCGTGGCGATTCGGTCGATGCGGAAAGCGCGGAAATCGCTGCGCATCTCACACCAGGCGACCAAGGTCCACACCTTGCCCCAGAACCACAGGCCGAGCGGGCGGATGTCGCGCGCGGTGCTGCGGCCGGCCTCATCCGAATAGTCGATGGTCAGCACCTGACGTTTCTCGATGGACCGCTCGATCAGGTCGATGGCTTCGCGGGCGGCATCGCTTACCACCCACATCGGCGTGTGTATCTCGGTACGGGCGATGCGGTCCTTTTCGGCGTCGGGCAACACGGCGCCTATCTTGACCAGCGCCTCGTCGGCGGCTCGCGCCATGGCCGCGCCGCCAAAGGCGCGCACCATGCGAGCGCCGGCGACCAGCGCGACGATCTCGTCACGCGTGAACATCAGCGGCGGAAGGTCGAAACCCTCCCTCATCATGTAGCCGACACCGGCCTCGCCGTCGATCGGGACGCCGGTCGACTGCAAGTCTGCGATGTCGCGATAGATCGTCCGCTCGGAAACCTCGAGCCACGTGCCCAGCTTCTGGGCGGTGACCAGACGACCACCACGCAGATGCTGCACGATCTGGAAGAGCCTGTCGGCGCGGCGCATCGTATGGTCCCTCGGCGTCTATCGTTCCAGCCCTTCGCGCTTGCGCTGCGCGGCGACGAAGGCCGCGCCGAAGGACAGTTTACTCGTTGTCGGCGTGCTTGCGTCGACCACCCGCCAGAACGGCGCAACATCGCCCAGCGCCATACCACGCTCAAGATCCTCGTTGGCGGCCTCGGCGACGGTGCGCAGATGATAGCCGATGGTGACCGGACATGTCATCTCGGCACCGTGCTCGATGGCGAGAGCGGTGCGCAAAGCGCGGATATTCATGTCCATGCCTTCGGGGATGGAGCGGATGAATGCATGGACCTGGCGAGCATCGGCTGGCCTTCGATGACGTCGCCGATGGTGCGTGGCGACGGTCTTATGCCGTTGATGCCAGGCGTGTTCAGCCTGTCGTTCCAGCTTTTCATCGATCGTCCTCTCGGCCATCCGGCTCCGGCGGCCGTCGCACTATGGCACGAGCCTCCTGACACCATACTGTCAGGAGGCTTCAGCATGCCCATTTCAGCTCGTCGCCAGGTCGCATCCAAACGCCACGCAGAAAGCTTGCCTCAATTGCCGCCATTGCGGCGGTCGCCATACATGTCCGGCCAACCAATATCCTTGCGGATGTCCGCCGGCAGGGTGTTCATGAATCGCTGGGTGCGGATCTCATTGCGGATCGTCCGGATCTTGCCGACATAGTGCTGCACGCTACGCAGAATGGTAATACCGTTCATGGCTGGTCTCCTCTCTTTCGATGCAGGCACTATCGCACACCCCTGCTGACAGCAGTCTGTCAGGAGGGTGCGTCTCTCCTGACCGGCGTTCCGATTTGTCGACCGAAGTGATCAGGCAGTGCTGAAAAGAGGCCTGCTGCACTGGAAAGACGGCGATTCCGGAGCCGCTTTGACAGCCAGCCGCGATGCTGATCAAAGGCTGCATGTCGAAACTTCTCGCGCTCGTCATCATCGCCATGATGGTCATCCAGCTCATCAAGCCGCTTGGCTGGCCCGGGCTGAAGCGGCGCAGCGATTTCTGGAAGCTGGCGCTGCTGGCGATGGCGGCGATTTCGATTACGGCGGTGCTCGGGCACTGGACGTAATGCATGTCGCGCAAAAGTGTGCAGCGGTTTTGCGACAACGACATGCATAAAAACGAGAACCTGAAGCGCGTCGGATGAGGCCAATCGAACGCGACGCGCTTTAGTGCGGGCGGCCCGCTACGCGACGCCCGGTTCGTTGGCGAGCACCAGGCTGACCAGATGTTCCGCCCAGGCTCGGTAGCCGGCTTCCGAAGCGTGAAATCCATCCGATGCGAAGCCGGCATCGGCATCCGTGATCGGCAGCCGGGGCGCCGGTATGGCGCCGCGTTCGAGGCAAAGGCGCTCGCCCATCCGGTTCATTTTGACGGCGCGGATTTCGAGGATCTTGCCGAGCAGCGGCGGCATTGCCGGAGCCCGGGTGAACTCCAGCACCGGCGACCACACGACGCGCGCTTCCGGCCATTTGGCGCGCAGCGCGTAGAGCAGGCCGCCAAACTCGCGCTTGAAGCGCGGTACCGAATGAAAATTCTTGGTGTCGTTGGTACCGATGGCCAGCACGATATGCGTCCACGGATCGGCCGATAGATTGGGCAGCACATGATCGCGGATCTGGCCAGAGGTTGCCGAGTTGAAGCCGGCCGCCCGCCAGCGCACGGTGCGGCCGGTGCGTTGCGCAATCAGAACTGCCAGTTGCGCGGCCAATCCGTTTTCGGAATTGCCGATCCCTACCGAGGCGGCGGAGGAATCGCCAAGCACCAGAACCGAGATTGCTGGCACCAGGCCAGATATCTCGTGCATGACCGGACCTTGTGCCGGCAGCATGCGGGCGGTGCGGCGACGCACGCCAAGTTCTTGCCAGACATAAACCGGAAAGGCGAGCCAGGTGAGAAGGGTCGGAAAGCGCCGCATGGCAAGTCCCTTTTAGGGCATAGCGAACAGCACTTAGCGCATGTTGCACTGAAGGTGAACGACCTTGCAGCGACACCCTTGTCGCCTCAATGGCAACCGTCATGCGTCCCGGATTGGTCTTGATACTCGTCATGCAGCCGCACCCAGTCGCCGAGGCTATGATGCGGGCCAGTTTCGTTGCGGCCTTTCGGCGTCAGATCGAGATAGTGATAGGCGCCGATCAGCGGATCGCCGCCTCGCGAGCGCGAGATGAAAGTCAGGAAGATGTCGCCTTTCTCGTCGCGATAGAACACGCTGGTGCCGGGAAGATCCTTCGATTGCCGCGCGCGCCGCTCGAAATTGTAGGTCGTGTCGCCGGCCGCGATCTGCTTGTCGGTGAATGACACCTGCATGTCGAAGTTGAAGTCCGAAGCGTAGGACGACACCCAGTCGAATTTCCAGCCCATGCGCTGCTTGTAGGGCAGCAATTCAGCCAGTGGCGCGCGCGCTACCACGACAAGTGAGACATCGTGATGCCTGAGATGCTGGTTGGCGCCGTCGATGTGGTCGGCAAGAAATGAGCAGCCTTCGCAGCGATAATCGGCGCCCGGCCCGAACATGAAATGGTAGACGATCAGCTGGCTGTTGCCGCCGAACAGGTCGGGCAGTTTCTTTGGCCCTTGCTCGGTCTCGAAGACATAGTCCTTGCGGATCTTCAGCCACGGCAGTTCGCGGCGTTCGGCGGCGACGCGGTCGCGAAAGCGCGTCAATTCCTTTTCGCGCGCCAGATGCGCCTTGTGCGCCTGAAACCATTTTTCCTGCGATACGGTCTTGTTGTTTGGCATAGGTCTGCTCCTCTTTTCACGGAGGACGATCGGCAGCGAGGAATGCCGACACAGAGCTGCATTTTTAGTTGCAGGAAATCGCAGACCTTGCTGCTTTCAAACAAACCCGGGCACATGGCCCGGGTCGGAGGGAACGCAACCTGAATTCCGTCAGGCGGCTTGCTCCAGCGTCGGCTGCCATTGTCCAAGCGCTGCCAGATGGTTCATGTGGGCGCGATGGGCGAAGGCGGCCTGTGCGGCGGCGACATTCGCCGCCTTGCCGCCCCACGCCTTCTGCGGAGCGGCCTGCAAGGCGCGGCCGTAGGAAAAGGTCAGCTTCCACGGATGCGGGCCAATGGCATTGATGGCGTTGAGGTTGGCGGTCGCCTCCTCGTCAGATTGTCCGCCCGAAAGGAAGGCAATGCCTCCAATAGCGGCCGGCACCGTCTCGCGGAACAGTTTTATTGTCTTCTCGGCGACTTCGTCGGGGCTGCTGACCTTGCCTGATTTCTTGCCGGCCAGCACCATGTTCGGCTTCAGGATGGTGCCTTCCAGCACGACGCGAGCCGCATAGAGCTCGGTGTACAACTTTGTCAGTGTCGCCTTGCTGATCTCGTAGCAGGTGTCGATGTCGTGTGCGCCGTCCATCAGCACCTCCGGCTCGACGATCGGCACGATGCCGGCCTCCTGGCAAAGCGCGGCGTAACGGGCGAGCGCATGGGCGTTCGAGCCGATCGAGGTGGCGGAAGGCACGCCCTTGGCAACATCGATGTCGATCACCGCGCGCCATTTGGCAAAGCGGGCGCCGAGCTTGTAATAGTCGGCAAGGCGTTCGCGCAGGCCGTCCAGGCCTTCGGTGACGGTGTCGCCGGGAAAGCCGGCCAGCGGCTTGGCGCCGGCATCGACCTTGATACCGGGGAGAGCGCCTGATGCCTTGATGATGTCGACCAGCGGTGTGCCGTCGGCGGCCTTCTGGTGAATGGTCTCGTCGTAGAGGATGACGCCGGAAATGTACTTGGTCATTGCATCGCTGGCTCGGAACATCATCTCGCGATAGTCGCGGCGACTGTCGGGGGTCGACTCGACACCGATGACGTCGAAGCGCTTCTTGATGGTGCCGGAGCTCTCGTCGGCAGCCAGCAGGCCTTTGCCATTGGCCACCATCGCGGCAGCAATGTCCTCGAGACGTTCGCTCATCGTGCTTCTCCTGAAAGAATTGATCCGTGCCCAGCAGACCACCAGAGCAACGCAGGTTCAAGTCGAACAATTTCACCGGGTAGGCGCGAATCGATTGAAAGTCGCGGGCGCCCTCTTTCGCGCTGTTATTGCTGCCGCGCTCAGCGCTTCAAGATGTCGACGCCGGGCAAGGGCTTGCCTTCCATCCACTCCAGGAAAGCGCCGCCAGCCGTCGAGACATAGGTGAAGTCGTCGGCAACGCCGGCATGGTTGAGCGCCGCCACCGTATCGCCGCCGCCGGCGACCGAGATCAGTCTGCCGGCCCTGGTGCGCGCTGCCGCGTGCCTGGCCGTCGCCACCGTTGCGTGGTCGAATGGCTCGATCTCGAAGGCGCCGAGCGGCCCGTTCCAGACCAGCGTCGCGGCGCGGTCGATCCATTCGGCAATGGTTTTCACGGTCTTTGCGCCGACGTCCAGGATCATGCCGTCGGCCGGCACGTCTGCTATGGCGACGGTCTCGCTGGCGGCGCCGGCCTTGAACTCCCTGGCGACAACGCCGTCGGCGGGCAGGATGATGGCGCAGCCGGCCTCGGCCGCCTCGATCATGATCTGCTTGGCGGTGGTCGCGAGATCACGCTCGCACAAGGATTTCCCGACATCGGTGCCGCGTGCCGCGAGAAACGTGTTGGCCATGCCGCCGCCGATGACCAGCGCGTCGACCTTCTTCACCAGGTTCATCAACAGGTCGATCTTGGTCGAGACCTTGGCGCCGCCGACGATGGCGACAACCGGACGGACGGGATTTCCAAGACCCTTTTCCAACGCGTCGAGCTCGGCCTGCATGGTGCGGCCGGCGAAGGAAGGCTGCACATGCGCCAACCCTTCCGTCGACGAGTGGGCGCGGTGCGCAGCGGAGAAGGCGTCGTTGACGAAAATGTCGCCGTTGGCGGCGAGCTTTTCGGTGAAGGCCGGATCGTTCTGCTCCTCGCCCTTATGGAAGCGGGTGTTCTCGAGCAGCAGCACGTCGCCATTATTCATGGCAGCAATGGCATTTCCCGCCTTGTCGCCGATGCAGTCGGCGGCAAAGCCAACCGGGCGGCCGAGTACTTCCGCCGTCGCCTTGGCGATCGGCTCGAGCGAGAATTCCGCCGCCGGTCCATCCTTCGGCCGGCCGAAATGGGCAAGCAGGATGACCTTGGCGCCCTTGCCGGAGAGCTCGGCAATGGTCGGCGCAATGCGCTCGATGCGGGTGGCGTCGGTGACCTTGCCCTCGGCGACGGGAACGTTGAGGTCGACACGCACCAGCACACGCTTGCCGCTGATATTGCCGATGTCGTCCAGTGTCTTGAAGCCGGCCATGCTGATCCCTTTCGCGAAAAATCGCGGGGACCTTACCCCGCATCGACGACGATGCAAGACCTGCCTAACGGTTCACCGAAAATATGATTCACGTATCGAGGACGAAGTGCCCACGGGGAGCGAGATGGGCAGCAATGGCGCAAAACGCACCGATATATGGCTTTACCGGTTGCGCACCACGATGCAGGCGCCGCCGACGCTTTGCAGCTTGTCGCAGATCGTGTCGGCCTTGGCTCTGCTATCGGCGCCGATCCGCACGGCATAGATGCCGCGCCTGCCGATCGGTGTGCGGACCCGGCTGACCACCGGATCGTGGCCGGCAAGCAGTGCCGGGAACCGGCTTTTCACTCTCAGCCACTGGTTGAGCGCCGCGGCGCGGCGAAAATTGCCGGCCACCTGCACGCCCCACGGCTTGATGTTGATCGACGACATCGGCACGGTTCTGGACATGATCACCGGCAGCTCGCGGCAAGCAGCAGCGAAACTCGCCTTCTTGTCGAGCGGCCGGATGACGCCGGCGTAGGCGGTATTGGTGAAGTTGTCGGCCGGCTCGCCCATGACGTCCAGAACGTAGCTTTCGGTCTCCATCGGCAAGAAGCCGCCGGAATTCAGCCAGCGCGTCACCCGGCTCTCGCCGGCATTGTAGGCTGCGGCGGCGAGGCCGAGATTGCCGAAACCGGATTTCATTTCGGCGAGGTATTTTGCCGAGGCCGGGATCGCCTGTTCGATGTCGAAGGAATTGGCGAGCCCGCGCATCTTGGCGGTACCCGGCATGAATTGGGCGATACCCTCAGCGCCGACGGGGCTGACCGCATTGGGATCGAAACGGCTTTCCTTCCAGATCAGCCGGGCAAAGAAATCCCGGGGCAGCCCGTTCTGGTCGGCATGCGTCTCGATCAGGTTGCAAACCTGGTCGATCAGCTTCTTTTTGGCGGGCCGTGGTGGATCGGCCTGAACGGCTGTCGCCCAGATCAGCCCGCAAATGACAACCAGCGCCGCGCCCAGCAAACGCCGCATCGAACTACTCCGCCGCGGCTTTGTCGTGCTGCCCGAACCGCCGTTCGATATAGTCGGCGACCATCTTCTCGAAATCCGCGGCAATCGATGGGCCGCGCAGGGTCGCCGCCTTCTTGCCGTCGACGAACACCGGGGCGGTCGGTGTCTCACCGGTGCCGGGCAGCGAAATGCCGATATCGGCATGTTTGGATTCGCCCGGACCGTTGACGATGCAACCCATCACCGCGACCTTGAGGTTCTCGACGCCGGGATATTGTTCGCGCCACACCGGCATGTTCTTGCGCAGGTCGGCCTGGATGTTCTGGGCAAGCTCCTGGAACACGGTCGAGGTTGTGCGGCCGCAGCCCGGGCAGGCGGCGACGATCGGCACGAACTGCCGGAAGCCCATGGTCTGCAACAGTTCCTGCGACACCTGCACCTCGCGCGTGCGGTCGCCGTTCGGCTCCGGCGTCAGCGAGATGCGGATGGTGTCGCCAATGCCTTGCTGGAGCAGGATGCCCATGGCAGCGGACGAGGCGACGATGCCTTTCGAGCCCATGCCGGCCTCTGTCAGGCCGAGGTGCAGCGCATGGTCGGATCGGGTGGCAAGCTCGGTGTAGACGGCGATCAGATCCTGCACGCCGCTGACCTTGGCCGACAGGATGATTTTCTCGCGCGCAAGGCCGATCTCTTCGGCCATTCCGGCCGACAGGATCGCCGATTGCACGATTGCCTCGCGCGTCACTTCCTGCGCCGTCAGCGGAAAGCCCTGGGCCTGGTTGTCGTCCATCAGCCGGGTCAGCAGCTCCTGGTCAAGCGAACCCCAATTGACGCCGATGCGCACCGGTTTGTCGTATTTGATCGCCATCTCGACGATCGCCGCGAACTGCCGGTCTTTCTTGTCCTTGAAGCCGACATTGCCGGGATTGATACGGTATTTGGCCAGTGCCTCGGCACAGGCCGGGTGGTCGGCCAGGAGCTTGTGGCCGATATAGTGGAAATCGCCGACCAGCGGCACGTCGATGCCGAGCCGTTCCAGCCGCTCGCGGATGGCCGGTACGGCCGCAGCGCTTTCGTCGCGATCGACGGTTATGCGCACGATCTCGGAGCCGGCACGATGCAGCGCCGCCACCTGCGCGACCGTCTGGTCGACATCGGCCGTATCGGTGTTGGTCATTGACTGGACGACGACCGGCGCGCCGCCGCCGACCATCACGCCGCCGACATCGACACCGACCGACCTGCGGCGTGGGAAGGGTGAGGAAAAATATCCGGTCATGCCGGCTGCCTTTAATCTTGAAGGTCCGGGCATGAGGTGGAGGAGCAAAGATGGCTTGTCAATGGCGACTGGCGCGCAGGCCCAGCAAATCGGAAACAACAAGATGGCAGCTTACCGCAAATCCATGGGCGTTTCCGGCAGCATAGAGACATGCCACCGGAAAGATCGCGCGCCGGGTGGCGCTTCTAGTCCTGGAAGGGTTTCAGTGCGTCGTCGGTTTCGCCTTCAGTTTTTCAATCTCGTCCTTGAGCGCCAGCTTGCGCCGCTTGAGATTCACGATTTCGAGGTCGTCTACCGACGGATGGGTCATCGCATCGTCGATTTCCCGTTCGATGTCGCCGTGTTTCCGCTGCAGCTCATCAAGATGGGATGCAAGAGACATGATTGGTTCTCCCTTTCATGGTTTCCTCGGATTGCAGCCGTCATGGCACGTCCACCGCAGGCTCGCTTCTATGACGGCATAATGACAGTGTGCCACCATCGCGCACCGATGTCGAATGCTGCGTGGTAGCATTCCACGCCAATATGAAATGTGATATGGGCTGCGCGCCGGTGCAAGAAGCCCCGGTCCCGCCCAATCAGGCCCATAGTTTGGGCGCCGCAGACGTGCAGACGGTAAAAATGTCCGATCAGGAACAGGCAGATATCCGCCTCGAATATTCCCGGCTGAAGCAGGAACACGCCGATTTCGACGCGGCCATCAATGCGATGATCGCCATGAATTGCGACCCGCTGCAGATCCAGCGCATGAAGAAAAAGAAGCTTTTCCTGAAGGACAGGCTGATGGCGCTGGAAGACAAGATCATTCCAGACATTATTGCTTGAACGAACGCCATTGTTTGAACGAACGCCGGCGGGGCCTGCTGGAAAAGCGGTTATGCCGCGATCGAAAGCCGTGCGGCGCGCTCGCGCAACAACGCTATCAGGTTGTCGGTCTTTTCGGTCGAGGTATCGATCGGAACCACCAGGCACATCGTCGCCTCGACCCTGCCCGGCGCTGAAAAGACCGGCGCGGCCAGGCATTTCGTGTAGGCATCGACAAGGCCGGAGGTGACGCAGTAGCCGGCCGACTTGGCGACGGCGATGTCGTCTATGAAATCGTCGAGTTGCAATCTGCGGCCGTCCGGCAGCACGAGATCGTCCTCGGAGACCATATCCTCAATCGCTGCCCTGTCGAAGCCGGCGAGGAGCAGTCGCCCGGAAGCTGTCCAGGGGAGCGGTATTTGCAGACCGGTCGCCGAGCTGATCCGGAATGGCCTCGTCCCCGGGCTTGAATGGACGATGGTGTAGCGGCCGCTTTGCAGCATGCACAACTCCGAGGTCTCGCCGGTCTCGCGTGACAGATGGTCGACTTCCTGGCGCCCTCGCCTGAGCAGGTCGTTGCCCCGCACATAGTCCATTCCGTAGAGATAGAGCTTCTTTCCGAAATAGACCCGATTGCCGTCTCCGGCCATTTCCAGCAGGCCTGCGTCGACCAGCGAGCGCACAAGCGTATAAGTCGTCGAACGCGGCGCGTTTACCCCCTTGGCAAGATCGCCGATGCCGATCGCGCGCTGGGTCGCGTGAAGAAACTCCAAAATCTGGAGGACCCGGTTGAGGCCCTTCTCCCGAGAACCCGAGTTCTTGTCTTCGTCCAGACCGGCGTCCGGTCGAGCGGCCAAGGCATTACCTTCTTGCATTATCGATCCCTGATGTTAATCTGTCTTGTACAGAGTACAGGCGTCTCTTGTAAGGGACAATGATGTCAGTTGCAACCGATGCCTGTACTGCTGGTCCAAAGGGGAACTCAACACGAAAGGAGGTCGCCGTGAACGACACATCCAAAAGGCGTGAATTTCTGAAACTGGGAATGGCCGGGCTTGCAACGGCCGGAGTGATGAGCGCCGCTACCGCGGTCGACGTTCAGAAAGCGGCGGCCCAGGCCTGCTGCGCACCGTCCTCGAGCGCGGCAAGGTGATCGTCGGCACCGGCAGTACCAATGCGCCCTGGCATTTCGAGAACGACGCCGGCGAACTGGTGGGCATGGACATCACCATGGGTCGCATTCTCGCCAAGGGGCTTTTCGACGATCCGACCAAAGTGGAATTCGTCATGCAGGATCCGGCTCAGCGCATTCCGAACGTGACCACCAACAAGGTCGACATCACCATCCAGTTCATGACCATGACCGCCCAGCGCTCGCAGCTGATCCACTTCTCCCGACCCTACTACGTCGAAGGCATCGCCTTGCTGACCCTTCCGAACGCCGAAAACAAGACCTTCGACAAGCTGCTTGCCGGCGGTTCGGCGACGCGGATTTCCATCCTGCAAAATGTCGATGCCGAGGCTAACGTGCATATCGTCCTGCCGGAGTCGCAGGTGATGCAGATAGACACGCAGGCCAACGTGCTGCAGGCCCTGGAATCGAAGCGCGTCGACGCCGCCGCGGTCGACCTGTCAACGGTGCGCTGGCTCGCCTCGCGCAATCCGGACAAGTACTTCGATGCCGGCAAGAGCTGGTTCTCGATGCTTTATGGTGCCGCGCTGCGGCAGGGCGACCTCGACTGGCTGACCTTCGTCAACCAGACCTTCACCATCGCCATGTTCGGCCATGAAACGGCACTCTACGACGCTGCGTTCAAGGATTATTTCGGACAGGAGCCGCCGGCGCGCCATCCCGGTTTCCCGGTCATTTGATGCAAGCAGGCGGAAGGACAACGTCCTTCCGCCTTCTCTCATCACAGCCCTCCATGACGAGGACGCATGGGTTATACTCTCAACTTCAACCTTATCTGGCGGCATTTCGACAAGCTCTGGGGCGGACTGCTGTTAAGCCTCGAACTGGCCGTCATCTCGATCGCGATCGGCATCGTCATCGGGCTCGTTCTGGCGGTCTGGTACGTGTCGGCCGGACGTGCGGTGCGGACCATCATCGCGGGGTATGTCGAGTTCATCCGCAACGTGCCGCTGATCCTGCTCGTCTATCTGGTCTTCTACGGCTTGCCGACGGTGGTCGACATTGCCTACAGCGCGCAAACCTCATTCATTGCCACGCTGTCGCTCTACAGCGGCGCCTACCTGGTCGAGGTGTTTCGCTCGGGGCTCGAGGCGGTGCCGCGCGGTCAGCTCGACGCCGGCAAGGCAATCGGCCTGACACCATGGCAAAGGCTGCTCGATGTGCGCCTGCCGACGATGCTGCGCATAACCCTGCCGGCGCTTTCCAACACATTCATATCGCTCTTCAAGGATACGTCCGTGGCGTCGGTCATCTCGGTACCCGAACTCACCTATGGCGCCCAGTGGATCAACTTCAACACGTTCCGCATTGTCGAAGTCTATCTGGTGGTGACGGCAATGTACCTGTTGACCGGCTACACGCTGCTTTTCGCGCTGCGGCTCGTCGAGCGCCGGTTCAAGGCGGCGCGCTGACATGCTGAGCCAGATCATCTACGCCTTGCCGTTCCTCGCCGAAGGCTTTGCCGTAACCTTGTGGGTGTCGCTGCTGGTCGTGGTGTTATCGCTCATCGCCGGCGTGCTGATGGGCGTCGGCCTTGTCTATGGTCCTTTTCCGCTGCGCTGGGCAGTGCGCATTTTCAGCGACACCATACGCGGCATTCCGATCCTGGTGCTGATCTTCTTCGTCTATTACGGCCTGCCCGCGGTGGGGCTGCATCTGGAATCCTTTTGGGCGGCCGTGTTCGCCCTCACCCTCTTCAAGACCGCACAAGTCGTCGAGTATCTCAGGGGCGCCGTCGGCTCGATTCCCAAGGGTCAGTCCGAGGCGGCGATGGCGATCGGACTGACCTTTCGCCAGCGGCTGGCCTACGTCATTTTTCCGCAGGCGTTCAGGCGCTTCCTGCCACCCTGGATCAATGGCGTCACCGACGCGGTGAAGGGCAGCGCGCTGGTCTCGTTGCTCGGCATCACCGACCTCATGCAGGCAATCAACCAGGTCATCGGCCGCACCTATGAGGCGATGCCACTCTACATTCTCGGTGCGCTCGTCTACTTCGCCGTCAACTACGCCCTCTCCTTGGCCAGCCGGCGGCTGGAGCGGCGTTTCTCCTTCATCCGGGAATAGCACGATGTCCAACGCCTCGCACCAGAATCCGGCACTTCTCGATGTCACCGAGGTTTCCAAAGCCTTTGGATCCGTCGAGGTCCTGCGCTCCGTCAGCCTGCAAGTGACGCGCGGCGAGGTCGTGACTATCATCGGCCCCTCCGGCAGCGGCAAGACCACGCTACTGCGCTGCGTCAACTTCCTGGAGAGCTACGACAGCGGCTCGATCCGTATCGACGGCAAAGAAGTCGGCTATCGCGAGACGGGAACACGCCAGCGACGCAGCGAGCGCGACCTGGCGGCGATGCGAGCCGAGACCGGAATGGTGTTCCAGAGCTTCAATCTGTTTCCGCATTTGACTGCGGCCGGCAACATCATGCTTGGCCTGCGCAAGGTGCGCGGCAAGAGCAATGCCGAGGCCCGCACCATTGCCGAGCACTGGCTCGGCCGCGTAGGCCTCGCCCACAAAGCCGACAGTCTGCCGGCCGAGCTTTCCGGCGGCCAGCAGCAGCGCGTCGGCATCGCCCGCGCCGTGGCGATGGAGCCGAAGATATTGCTTCTCGACGAGATAACCTCGGCGCTCGACCCCGAACTGGTTGGCGAGGTGCTCGAGGTCGTGCGCAGCCTCGCCGAAGACGGCATGACGATGCTGATGGTCACGCATGAAATGGCTTTTGCGCGCGACGCATCGAGCCGCATCGTTTTCATGGCGGATGGCGGCGTCAGTGCCGTCGGACCACCCGCCGAGATTCTGGCGGCGGGGTTCGACAATGAACGCCTTCGCAGTTTCCTGGCGCGGTTTCGCGCCTCGCATTTTTGACATCGGACGGCGAAAGCTGTCGCAAGGAGCTTTTATGACGCCTTACATCCGGCTCGCGGAATTGGGCCTGACACTGCCCGAGCCGCCGAAGCCCATCGCCAACTTCGTCACCTATGCCGAGAGCGGACGGCTGATCTTCCTCTCCGGCCAGGGGCCGTTGCGCGCCGATGGCGCGCTCTGCACCGGCAAGGTCGGAGAGGATGTCAGCGTTGAAGAGGCCTACGGGCATGCGCGTCTGACCGGCCTGAACCTGCTCGCCGTCATGCATGCGGCGGCCGGCGACCTCGGCCGCATCGTGCGCGTCGTCAAGCTGCTTGGCTTTGTCAATGCGACGCCGACATTCAGCGAGCACCCCAAGGTGGTGAACGGCTGTTCCGATCTTTTCGCGGCCGTCTTTGATACGCTTGGCGGACATGCCCGTTCCGCGATCGGTGTCGGCTCGCTGCCGGGCAACATCACAGTTGAAATCGAGGCGGTCGTCGAGATCGCCGCCTGAAATCTTAAACAGGATCTACAGAGATGACGACCTATGCCGCTGACCGTTCCAACACGACAATCCGCGAACGGCTTGGCCTTCGCCCAATCATCAATGTCTCCGGCACGATGACGGCACTCGGTGCTTCGATCATCGTGCCAGAAGCGATTGCCGCAATGTCGGAAATCGCCTCGCAATGGGTCGAGATGGATGATCTGCAGCGCGCCGCAAGTAGGGTCATTGCACGCCTTACCGGCGGCGAGGCCGGCTTCATCACCGCATGCTGCGCCAGCGGCATAACAATGGCGATTGCCGGCGCGATGACCGGGACCAGCCTTCTTGCGATCGAGCGGCTGCCGGACGACACCGAGGGCCTCAAATCGGAGGTCATCGTTCAGCTTGGTCACATCGTCAATTACGGCGCGCCGATCGACCAGTCGATCCGGCTTGCCGGAGCCAAGGCAGTGCCTGCCGGCACGGTCAGCGTCACCCAGGATTATCATGTTGCCGAGGCGATCCGGGACCGGACGGCGGCAGCCCTCTACGTCGTTGCGCACCACACCGTGCAATACGGCATGCTCTCGCTTGAGGAGTTCTGTGAGATTTGCCACGCCAAGGGCGTGCCGGTGGTCGTCGACGCCGCCTCGGAATACGATTTGCGTGGCTTTCTGGCGCGCGGCGCCGACATTGTTGTCTACAGCGGGCACAAATTTCTCTCAGGGCCGACAAGCGGCATCGTTGCCGGCCGCAAGGATCTGGTACGGGCCGCCTATCTCCAGAACCGGGGCGTTGCGCGCGCCATGAAGGTCGGCAAGGAGAGCATTGCCGGCACTATGGCGGCCCTGGAAGCCTGGGAGCGGCGCGACCATGCCGGCATTCGCCAGCGGGAAGAAACCGCACTGCATCTGTGGCAAACCGCATTGCAGGGCCTGCCTGGTATCGAGGCCCGTATCATTCCAGATCCGACCGGAAATCCTCTCGACCGCCTGCAGGTGTTTGTTGCGCTGGAAAGCCGCTTCACCGCCGCCGGCCTCGCCTCGGCGCTTGCGGCGGGTTCGCCGCCCGTGATCGTGCGCAACCACGAGGTCGAGCGCGGTCACTTCTTCCTTGATCCGTGCAATCTCCATCCCGGCGAGGCGGAGATCGTTGCCGAACGCCTGCGAGCGGTGTTGAGTGCTGCCGATCGGCCCGCGGATGCGATGAAACCCGCTCGCAAGCAGTCCGCCGGAGCGCTGCGCTGGCCGGACTAGACATCGCAAGAGCGTGGTCGAGCCAGTGCCTTCCAGCGCCGGCTTCGCATCGGGCCAGTGCGCCATCACGGCAGTGTGAATGAACTTTTAGTCTTCGGGCGGAATAAACCACCCCGCCCATTGGTCTCCCAAACAGACGCCATTTCCGGCGTGCAGGAGACCGGTATGACCCACCACCACGACAATGAAGCTGACGGCATCAGCCGCCGTCATGCACTGGAATGCATGATCTGGGCCGGCACGGGAGTGCTGTGGACAATTTCGGCCGGCGTGCCGGTTTCGCTCACCCTGCTCGGTGCGTCGCAAGCCGCCGAGGCCTTGGCCACCGGCTTCACTTTCCTCCAGATCTCCGACAGCCACATCGGCTTCGACAAGGCTGCCAACCCGCACGCCATCGACACGCTGAAGGAGGCCATCGGCAAGATCCAGGCGTTGCCGCAAAAGCCGGCTTTCATGATCCACACCGGCGACATCACCCATTTGTCGAAAGCCGCGCAGTTCGACAACGCTGCCCAGATCATCGGCGGCGCAGGCTTCGACGTGCATTATGTGCCCGGTGAGCACGACCTGATCGATGACGGCAATGGCCAGGCCTATCTCGACCGCTACGGCAAGGGCACCAAGGGCGCTGGCTGGTATTCGTTCGACCAGAACGGCGTCCATTTCATCGGGCTGGTCAACGTCGTCAACCTGAAGGCTGGCGGGCTGGGCAATCTCGGCGCCGACCAGTTGGCATGGTTGGCCGATGATCTGAAGGCGGTCACCGCCTCGACGCCAATCGTCGTCTTTGCCCATATCCCGCTATGGGCTGTTTATCCCGAATGGGGCTGGGGCACCGACGACGCGGCGCAGGCCTTGGCCCTGCTCAAGCGCTTCGGCTCTGTCACCGTACTCAACGGCCATATCCACCAGATCATGCAGAAGGTCGAAGGCAACGTTACCTTTCATACCGCGCGCTCGACCGCTTTCCCGCAACCGGCGCCGGGCACCGCAGCCTCACCCGGGCCGATGACGGTACCTGCCGGCCAGTTGCGCAGCCTGCTCGGCACAAGCAGCGTGACAGTCACGCAAGGGGGGCAGGACCTCGCCATCATCGACAGCACGCTGGCCTGAGGGGAAATGCGATGATCCGCTTCCCATCCCGCGTCTTGGTCGTATCCCCTGTCACGTTCGGTTTGGCGGCGATCCTGACAATGGTTGCCATGCCACTGAACGCAGCAGACCAGCCAATGGTCAAGATCGAGAACTTTGCCTTCACACCGGCGGTGCTGACGGTAAAGCAGGGCACTACCGTGACCTTCGAGAATGACGACGACATCCCGCATCTGGTGGTCGCCAACGATGCCTCGTTTCGCTCCAAGGCGCTTGACACCGGTGACACATATGCCTTCACCTTCACCAAAGTGGGCGACTATGCATATTTCTGCGGGCTTCACCCGCACATGCAGGGCAGGATCACCGTCGCTCCGTGAGGATTTTCGGAAGGTTCTGCCCGGGATGCCGGGCGATGCGACGGTGTTGATCCAAGAGGCCGCGACCGAGCGCTTTCGCGCGGTGGTTCTGCCCCATCTCGCCGATGCGCTTGCGCTTGCCCGCTGGCTGACCGGCAACGCCGCCGACGCGGAGGATGTGGTGCAGGAGGCCTGTTTGAAGGCGCATGCGGGCATCGCCGGCTATGCCGGCGGCAATGCGCGCGCCTGGCTGCTGGCGATCGTGCGCAACGCCTCTTACTCCTGGCTGGCGCGCAACCGGCCGCGCAGTATCGTCGCCGTCGGCGACCTGAGCGACCTCGATGACATGACGGCTGCATATGGCGCCGGCCTGCCGGATACGGATAGTCCTGAGGCAAGCCTGATCGCCAAGGCCGACACGGCCGCACTCGAGGCGGCGATCGCCGCGCTGCCGCACCAATTTCGCGAGACTGTGGTGCTGCGCGACATCAACGGCCTCAGCTATCGCGAGATCGCGACGCTGCTTGGCGTGCCGCTAGGCACGGTGATGTCGCGGCTGGCGAGGGCGCGCGGTCTGCTGATATCCCAACTTGGGAGGGCGCCATGAGCGCGCACAACGATGGACTGCCCGATGACCCGGCGGGCGTGGAGCTGATGATCCACGCTCTGGTCGATGGCGAGCTCGACGCAGCAGCAGCATTGGCGGTCGAGCGGCGCATTGCCGCCGATCCGGCGCTCGCGGCCGAGCATGCCCGCATCGTGGCGCTGCAGTCCGCTGTCGGCAGGCTGGCGCTGCCACAGGTCAGCGACGCCCTCAATGCGCGCATCGCGGCGATCGGCGCGACTGGCGAGGCACAGGCTCGGCCGGCGCCGACGCGGCCGCCGCAAACCGTGCCAACCCACATGCGGCCAACCCAAACGCGGCCGGGCCGCTTCGGCGCGTTCGACTGGCGCGCAATGGCGGCATCGATCCTCGTCACCGCCGTGCTGGCCAGCGGTGCGACGCAATGGGTGATGCTGAGCAGGGCGCCCGACAGCTTTGCCGCCGCGGTCGCCAGCGGCCATCGCCGCAGCCTGCTGGCAGCCAGCCCCGTGGACGTCGTCTCGTCGGACCGGCACACGGTCAAACCCTGGCTGGATGGCAGGGTCGGCCTGTCGCCGCCGGCACCTGACCTTGCCAGTGACGGCTTCGCGTTGCTCGGCGGCCGGGTCGAGGTGATCGCCGACCAGCCAGTGCCGGCACTGGTCTACAGGCACCGCGAGCACCTGATCACTCTCGTCGCCGCGCCCGAGGAAACCGGCTCGACAGCCGGACCGGTCGATCTTTCTGCTGGTGGCTTCTCGCTGGTCCACTGGAGCGACAGCGCTTTTTCCTACTGGGCGATTTCCGATGTCGAACGGCCTGAACTTGACGACTTCGTCAACCGCTTCCGAGCAGCGGCCACCCGATGACAGACCGACCCTGTCCATGTGCGCAGCGACGGAGACGACACAAGCGGCTTTGCCGTTTCCGGCCATCCTTGCGGCTCCCCTCGATTTCAGCTAATGCGCGCTTTTGCCGCCGGAGAGCTGAAGCTTGGACGATCACCGCGCCGACGTCGCCATCATCATGGGCAGCCAGTCCGACTGGGCGACGATGCGCCACGCCGCCGAAACGCTTGAGGCGCTTGGAATTCCGCACAAGCGCCTGATCGTCTCGGCCCACCGCACGCCCGACCGGCTCTATGACTTCGCCAAGGGCGCCAAGGCGGCCGGCTACAAGGTGATCATCGCCGGTGCCGGCGGTGCGGCGCATCTGCCCGGCATGACGGCGGCGATGACGCCGCTGCCGGTGTTCGGCGTGCCGGTGGAATCAAAGACGCTGTCGGGCCAGGACTCGCTGCTATCAATCGTGCAGATGCCGGCCGGCATTCCGGTCGGCACTTTGGCCATCGGCAAGGCCGGCGCTGCCAATGCTGCCCTTCTGGCCGCCGCGGTGTTGGCGCTGAGCGACGAAAAGCTCGCCGCCCGGCTGGATAGCTGGCGCGCCGCGCAGACCGCCAAGGTGGCCGCCGAGCCCACGGACGCGCCGTGAGCCTGCCGGCGGGATCGAGCATCGGCATCATCGGCGGCGGCCAGCTTGGCCGCATGCTGGCGATGGCCGCGGCCCGCCTCGGCTACCGCATCGTCGTGCTGGAACCGCAGCCGGATTGCCCGGCGGCACAGGTTGCCAACCGGCAGATCGTCGCCGCCTATGACGACGCGGCCGCGCTTAGCGAGCTGGCTGCGGCCAGTGCCGTCGTTACTTATGAATTCGAGAACGTACCGGTCGCGGCCGCCGCGGCACTTGCCTCTACGGTGCCGGTCTATCCGCCGGCACGCGCACTGGAAGTGGCGCAGGACCGGCTGGCGGAAAAGAAATTCCTCAACGGCATCGGCATACCGACCGCGGATTTCAGCCCCGTCGACAATGACGAGGAACTGACGGCTGCGCTGAAACAGTTCAACGGCAGCGGAATATTGAAGACGCGCCGCATGGGCTATGACGGCAAGGGCCAGCGTGTCTTCCGCAACATGGAAACAGGCGGCTTTGCCGGCACTTGCGAGGCGATGGGCAACGTGCCGTTGATCCTGGAATCCTTCGTCACCTTCGAGCGCGAGATTTCGGTGATCGCCGCGCGCGGCAGCGACGGCTCGCTCGCCGCCTACGATCCAGCGTGGAATGTCCATCGCAACGGTATTCTTCACAGCTCGACGCTGCCGGGCGGAGTAAAATCCGAGACGGCGGCTGCGGCTCAAACGGCGGCGGCAGAGATCCTTGCAGCGCTCGACTATGTCGGCGTCATCGGCGTCGAATTCTTTGTCCTTGCCGACGGTTCGCTGTTGGCCAACGAGATAGCGCCGCGCGTCCACAATTCCGGCCACTGGACGGAGGCCGCCTGCACCATCTCGCAATTCGAGCAGCACATCCGCGCCGTCGCGGGCCTGCCGCTGGGAAATCCCGCCCGGCAGTTCGACTGCGTCATGGAAAACCTGATCGGCGACGATGTCAGGCGCGTTCCTGAGCTGCTCGCCGAGCCCGATCTGATGCTGCACCTCTATGCCAAGGCCGAGGCGCGGCCCGGCCGCAAGATGGGCCATTTTACGCGCGTCAGCCGCCGCAGCTAGAGCATGATCCCGAACCGAAGGTCCGCGCTAGCGAAAAGTGGAATCCGGATTTCGGAAAAGATCATGCTCAAACACAACGTTAGAACCTACGCTTACTGGATTTCGCCGCTCTCGTCCTCGTCGGGGCTGGCGCAGCTAACATCGCCTTCCGCGCAGGTCGAATCGGCGGTGAGCTGCTTGGTGCGATCGTCGGTCAGCCGCGTCAGGCATTCCGATATCAGCATCGGATAGATCGAGCCGCCTTCGCTGTCCGCGGCCGAATAGCTGCATTCCGCGTCGCGAAAAGCGATCCAGGCGCGCTGCGCCGTCTGCAACAGCTTCCTGGCTTTTGCGTCACTTCCGCCGATGATATCCTGGTAGGCCTTGTTGAGCTTGGCGTCGGCGGATTTGTAGTCCGCGTCGGCGCAGATGTTCATCATCTGCTGGCTGTCGTCGTTGCGATCGCATTCCTGCGCATAGGCAACAGAACCTGCCGCGAGGACGACAAGACAGGCGGACACAAGAATTCGGCGCATGACGATCTCCAATTCGCAACCGCATCATTCCAGCCGTCTCAAGCCTGCGCAACGCCAGTGACGGATATTTGATGATACGAAACGGTCCGTATCGTTTAGGCAACGCGCTTGCGGTTGACACGGGCAACGCTCCTCGTCTATGAGCCACGCACAGTTCAAAGGCGCGTCTGTGGGCGCGCCTTAATAATTCGGCCCGTGACCGGGCCCAGACCGACGGGCAAGACCATGAAAATCAAGAATTCGCTCAAGGCGTTGAAGGCGCGTCACCGCGACAACCAGCTGGTTCGTCGCAAGGGCCGCGTCTACATCATCAACAAGACCGCGCCGCGCTACAAGGCGCGCCAGGGTTGAGTTTCGACGGAGGCTGCGCGCCTCCGTTCGCATGATACGACTCTCACGCTAAATTCAGTTTGACGATCCGGCGTCGGGGGCTAGATTCCCGCGATGCGGATTCTTTTTGCATTTTTCACGGCCTTCCTCGTTTCCGGCGCTGTCTCGCTGCCGGCGTGGGCTGAAGATCCGACCACAACTCCGCCGGCAGCACCTCCGGTCGTCAAGACGAAACAGGCGCGGCTCGATCAGCTGTTTGCCGATCTCAAGCGCGAACGCAATGAAAAGGCGGCCGAGCGCATCGCCGGACGGATCGGCAGCGAGTGGTCCCAGTCGGGCAGCGCCTCCATCGACCTGATGATGCAATGGTCGCAGAAGGCGATCGAAAACCAGAAATTCGATGTTGCACTCGATTTCCTCGATCAGGTGGTGACTTTGCAGCCGACCTATGCGGAAGGCTGGAACCGCCGCGCCACTGTTCATTTCATGATGAAGAACTACGGAAAATCGATGGCGGACATCGACCGCACCCTGCAGCTCGAACCACGCCATTTCGGCGCGCTTTCGGGCCTGGCTCAGATCATGGCCGAAACCGGCCACAAGCAGTCGGCACTTGACGCCTGGCAGCGCGTGCTCGGCATCTACCCAATGATGCGCAGCGCCCAGGACCAGGTCGCCGCACTTTCCGAGGAGCTTGCCGGCGAAGGCATTTGAGACCAGTAAGGGAGTAGGGGAATAGGGGAATAGGGTAGTATGTGAGAGGTGCAGATTGCACTGTGGAACACATGCGCCCTACTCCCCTACTCCCCTACTCCCCTACTCCCCTACTCCCCTATAGGCCCGATCTATGCCGTTTGCTTCCGTGACGAGTTTCTCCACAAGGGCGGCGGCCGGCATCTCCTGCAGCTTCGCAACGCCCTGCCCGGCCCAAGTGGGCAAGAAGTCAGCCCGCTTGCTTTCATCCTTTGCCATCGAAAGCGGCATGACCAGACTCGCCTGTAGCGGAAACGCCAACGCTGCATCTTCCTCACCAGCCATTTCCATCACAAACCGGTTGCGCACCACGCGCGCTGGGCGGCCAGTGAAGCAGCGAGTGACCGACGTGCTCTCGTCGTTGGCCGAGCGCAATGCTACGCGATAGACTGGCTGCACATTGGCTTCAGGACAGGCCAGGAAAGCCGTGCCGATCTGCACACCAGATGCACCAAGTGCAAAGCTGGCAGCAATGCCGCGACCGTCGAAGATACCGCCAGCGGCAATTACAGGCACCCGCACGGCATCAACAATCTGCGGTACGAGTGCCATAGTGCCGGCTGTGCCGATAGCAGGGTCGCCAGTGAATGTGCCGCGATGCCCACCCGCCTCGTATCCCTGGGCGATAATGGCGTCCACCCCTCCTGCCTCAAGCTGGCGCGCTTCCGAGACGGTGGTGGCCGAACACAAGACAGTACAGCCGGCCGCCTTCAACTGCTGCACAATTGCGGTGTCGGGTAGACCGAAGTGGAAGCTGACCACCTTGGGGCGCAGCTCGAGCACAATTTCGAGGCGCTCACGATCGAAGGTGGGGAAGGGCTCGCCCGGCTCGGGCACCGGTCCGAGGCCGACCTCCTCATAGCAGCCGCGAAGGCGGTCTCGCATACTTTGGGCTGCCGCATCATCGTGTATCGGCGCCGGGTGCGCAAAGAAGTTGACGTTGATCGGACGATTGGTGGCGTGCTGTGTCGCCGTGAGCTGCTCGCGGATAGCCGCCGCAGGCAGAATGCCGCATCCGAGCGAGCCAAGCGCCCCGGCATTGCTGACTGCCGCCGCCAGTTCCGGCGTGGTGATGCCGCTCATCGGCGCCTGGATTATCGGGTGCTCAATGCCGAGGAGTTCCAGAAGATCAGTGCGCATCCACATTGGATCACCCTCCTCTTTCTCCCAGGAGAGATTACCTTAACTGACTTCCAGCTCAAGATCGGATAGGGCCTTCGAACCGCTTCACGGCCGGCCACAGGCTGATGCAAGCTGGCGGAGTTCGGCGTTGATCGCAGCCCAACTGCCGTCAATGCACCGGGCTGCCGCCGCGTTTACGACGCGCCATGCAGCCGGCCCATCCGGCAGCCCTCGCCGACATTAGCGGCCGACTTCCGATCCGACATAGGCGATGCGCAGCATGTTGGTCGAGCCCGGCGTCCTCAGCGGCACGCCGGCCGTGATGATGACGCGGTCGCCCGGCTTGCCGAAACCTTCATCGAAGGCGATGCGGCAGGCGCGGTCGACCATGTCGTCGAGGTCGCTGGCGTCGGGGGAAACGACGCAATGCGTGCCCCACAACAGCGACAGCCGCCGCGCCGTGTTGAGGATCGGCGACAGCGCCACGATCGGCACTTGCGGCCGCTCGCGCGCGGCGCGCAAGCCGGTCGTGCCGGACGCGGTATAGGTGATGATCGCCGACAGCTTCAGCGTCTCGGCTATTTCGCGGGCGGCGAGCGAAATCGCGTCGGCTCCGGTCGCTTCCGGTTCCGAGCGCTGCGCGTTGATAATCCCGGCATAGGTCGGGTCGGTTTCGACCTTGGTGGCGATCCGGTTCATCATCGCCACCGCCTCGACCGGATAGGCGCCGGCGGCGGACTCCGCCGAAAGCATGATCGCGTCGGCGCCTTCAAATACGGCGATCGACACGTCCGACACCTCGGCCCGCGTCGGCACCGGCGCGGTGATCATCGATTCCAGCATCTGCGTGGCGACCACCACCGGCTTGCCGGCACGGCGCGCGGCGCGGGTGATCTGCTTCTGAATGCCAGGCACGGCTTCGAGAGGCATCTCGACGCCGAGATCGCCGCGGGCGACCATCAGCGCATCCGAAAGCTCGATGATCTCGGCCAGCCGGGCGACGGCCTGCGGCTTTTCGATCTTGGCCATGATCAGCGCCCGGCCGCGTGCGATCTTGCGCGCTTCGGCCAGGTCCTCGGGCCGCTGCACGAAGGACAGCGCCACCCAGTCGACGCCGGTCGCCAGAACCGCGTCGAGATCCCGGCGGTCCTTTTCCGTCAGCGCGCCGACCGGCAGGTCGGTGTCGGGCAGGCTGACGCCCTTCTTGTCGGAAATGGTGGTGCCGGCGA
This sequence comes from Mesorhizobium sp. M0768, assembly GCF_040320195.1. NCBI lineage: Bacteria > Pseudomonadati > Pseudomonadota > Alphaproteobacteria > Hyphomicrobiales > Phyllobacteriaceae > Mesorhizobium > Mesorhizobium sp. M0768. The sequence goes on from NZ_JAMYPD010000004.1 coordinate 291,475, forward strand.
CGACGGTGCAGACGATCGCCTTGCCGTTGCTGCTGACCGCCTTGAGCTCGAGCTTGCCGTCGTCGATCAGCAGGCGATGACCAGCCTCGACCGAACGCAGGATTTCGGGATGCGGCAGGTAGACCCTCGTCGAATTGCCGGGCTCGGGATTGTCGTCGAGCGTGAAGGTCTGACCGACGGTCAGCACCTCTTTGCCGTTGGCGAACTTGCCGACGCGCAGCTTTGGCCCTTGCAGGTCGGCGAGAACGCCGATCGGCCGGCCGACCGCCTCCTCGACGGCACGAATGCGGCCGACAAGCGTCCGCATCAATTCATGGTCGGTGTGGCTCATATTGATGCGGAACACGTCGGCGCCGGCTTCGAACAGCTTCTTCAGCATCTCCTCGGACGAGGAGGCCGGACCGATGGTGGCGAGGATCTTGACCTTGCGGCTGCGTCTCATTGACTGTTTGTTCCCGGGGCGGCTGGAGCGCCATCCGTTGCGGGCTCGTCAGTCAGCTGGACCATCCAGCTTGCCTGCTCGCCCGTGTCATATTCCTGGAATCCGGCGCGCTGAAAGCCCCGGGCGACGCAATCGGTAACGCCGGCGATCTTGAACTCTTTTTCGGCCACGCACATGTTGATCGGGCCATCCCAGCGTCCGCCGCGCTCGGCGTCTTCTGCATAAAGATAGTAAAACCTTGATGACAACGGTCCCTCGATCAGCGTCTTGCAGCTCGAGCCTTCGATGTGCCACCAGCCTTCGGTGATCCAGCCGGCTTTGGCGCGATAGCCGATGCCGACACCGACCAGGTTCTGCGTGGCGTTGCAGACCCGGAAATCGGCCCGTGCCGGCGAGGCCGAAATCACCGCGAAAAGAGCCATGGCCGGTATCAGGAGCGGCATGGCCAAGGCATGGCGCACATGCAGCCTGCCGGCGAAACCCATCCTGAAACCCCTCAAGAACCACATTTGCATCTCTCAACGCCCCTTTTCGGAAAAGTCCGTACGCATGTCAACGCGCCGATCTGTCCAATTCCAATCGATTTAGAAGGCTCCGGCACGCTTGCGGTCGCCCCTGCTCAGTTTTTTGGCAGAAACCGTGGCCAAACAACGGCATTGCGCAAGCGTTCTCTTCGTGGAATGACGATACCACCCTCCCCGAAAGCCAGCGAACAGACCTTTCCCGCCAATGACCCGATCCACAGTTTTCGCGCCTTTCGATATCGTCGAAGGCGATCGCAAGCGCGGCATGGTGCTTCTGGCCGATCACGCCCGCCGCGACCTGCCGGAGGAGTATGGCAGTCTCGGCCTGCCGGCGGCGGAGTTCGACCGCCACATCGCCTACGACATCGGCGTCGAGACTGTAACCCGCGAACTCGCAAGTCTGCTCGGCGTTCCGGCGGTGCTTGCCAATTTTTCGCGACTGCTAATCGACCCCAATCGCGGCGAAGACGATCCAACGCTGATTCGCCAGCTCTATGACGGCACCATCATCCCGGGAAATTATCCCATGGCCCCGGAGGAGCGCGAAAGACGGCTGGATCGCTTTTACCGCCCCTATCATGATGCCGTCGGCGCCATGATCGCCTCTGTGGCGCGAGCATCCGCGCAGGCACCCTTCATCTTTTCGGTGCATTCCTTCACACCGACCATGCAGGGCTTCGTGCGGCCGTGGCACGTCGGCATATTGTGGGATCTGGACGACCGCGTTGCGCGGCCGCTGATCGACATGCTCGCCGAGGACAAGAGCCTCATCGTCGGCGACAACGAACCTTATGACGGCGCACTGCGCGGCGATACCATGTTCAGGCACGCCATCGTCAACGGCTTTGCCCATGCGTTGCTCGAGGTCCGCCAGGACCTGATCGCCGACCGCAAGGGTGCCCTCGCCTGGGCCGAACGGCTGGCGCCGATCGTTGACGCGATAGACCGACGTGCCGATATACATGCGGTGAAAATATTCGGCTCGCGCACCGGGCCGGTATGATGAGGCCCAAGGGAGGCCAACATGACATGACCGAACTCAGCGAAGAACAAAAGCGCGATTTCGAAGCCGCTGCCTTCCGCCGGCTGGTCGCGCATCTGCGCGAGCATTCCGACGTGCAGAACATCGACCTGATGAACCTCGCTGGCTTCTGCCGCAACTGCCTGTCCAACTGGTACCGCGATGCGGCGCAAGCCGAAGGTGTCGAACTCAGCAAGGAACAGTCGCGCGAGATCATCTACGGCATGCCCTATGCCGAGTGGCAGGCACTGAACCAGGTCGAAGCCTCCGACGCCAAGAAGGCCGAGTTCGAGGCAAGGCGCCCTAGGGATCACTAGGGAGGACGCCGTGCCTAAGATTGACGTTGCCGACGTGCCCGGACGCAAGGGCTCATCCTATCCACCGCCGTTCGATGCACCCTGTGCCGAACGCGTGCGCCAGCGGCTAGGCAACGCAGGCGGGCTCACCGACTTCGGCATCAATCTCATGCGCCTGCCGCCGGGCAACTGGTCGAGCCAGCGCCACTGGCATTCGCACGAAGACGAATTCGTCTACGTGCTTGAAGGCGAGCTGACGCTCGTCGAAGATGCCGGCGAGACGGTGCTGCGCGCCGGTGATTGCGCGGCCTTTCCGAAAGGATCAGGCAACGGCCATCACATGATCAATAAATCGGGCGGGATGGCGATCTATCTCGAAGTCGGTTCGCGCTGGCCCGACGACGTCGCCACCTGCTCCGACATCGACATGATGAGCACCAACGCTGACGGCCGGTTTGTGCACAAGGATGGCGCACCTTATCCCGAGCCGTAGGGATTTCGGAGTGGACCGCCGAGATGGTTGGCCGATGCGAGAGGACGTAGCGTCTGGTCCAAGCACTTTCGGCGAAGAGCGCTTGACTGTGAATTGAATCGATCTAATTTGCCGCGCAACGCCATTTCCGGACCGGATTCTACCCGATGGACGCGCAGAAAATCACGCAGATCGCGATTCGTGGACGCTGGGCAGTGGCCGGCATCTTCCTCGCCAACGGCTTCTTGACCGGCAGTTGGGCGCCGCAGATCCCGGTGTTCCTGACGCGACTCGACATTTCGAAGTTCACGCTCGGCTTGCTGATTCTGTTGTTCGGTGCCGGCGCCGTCACTGCCATGACCTGGTGCGGCCATCTGATCTCGAAGCATGGCTCGCGCACGGTGCTGCGCTGGTTCGGACTTGCCGGCAGTTTCGGCCTTTTGGTTGTGGCTCTGGCCCCCAACGTGCCCCTTGCAGCCATCGCCATGTTCATCTTCGGCGGTTCGATCGGCGGCATGGACGTCGCCATGAATGCCAATGCAGTGGCAGTCGAACGGCGGCTGTCCCGTGCCATCATGTCGTCCTCGCACGGCTTCTGGAGCCTTGGCGGTTTCGCCGGCGGCGCTTTAGGCGGTTTCGCCATCCAGAACTACGGTCACCTCGCCCATGCGACAGTGGTGACGGCCCTTGCCTTTGCCGTAATCGCCGTAGCGATCCGCTACCTGATCGCCGAGGACAAGCACCCGGTCGCCGAGCACCACAAATTCGCGTTGCCGGCAAATCCGCTGGTCTATCTGGTCGGACTTATGGCGCTGCTGACGATGATCTCCGAAGGAGCGGTACTCGACTGGGCAGCGCTGTATCTCCGGCAGGAACTCGGCGCCGATCTTGCCGTCGCAGGCCTGGCCTATGCCGCCTTTTCCGGTGTCATGGCCGTCATGCGCTTCCTCGGCGATGGCGTCCGCAACCGTTTCGGTGCCGTTACGACGTTGCGCGCCTCGGCCCTTGCCGCTGCTGCCGGCATGCTGGTGGCCGGGCTGGCTCCCTCGCCTTGGCTGGCCATTGCCGCCTTTGCCTTTTGCGGCCTCGGCATTGCCAACATGGTGCCGATCATCTTTTCGGCCGGCGGCAACCAGGAGGGCATGGCGTCCGGCACCGGCATGAGCGTCGTCACCACAATGGGTTACTCAGGCATTCTGGTGGCGCCGTCGGCGATCGGCTTCATCGCCGAGCACTCGAGCTTCGGCCCGATCTTCGTCGCTCTGTCCGGGCTGCTGGTCGTCGTGCTGGTGATGGCCGGCCTCGCTCACCGTGCCGAATTCGCTGCTGAGCCTGCACCGGCTGAATAGCGCTTGAACTCTTCGTAGAGGAAATCCGCGACGCGGCGGATGCGGACGCTGGTACGCACGTCGCGGTGCATGGCCAGCCACACCGGCAGCGTCGGCAGCGGGAGACCCGGCAGCACTGTCTCGACCAGCGGATCACGGTCGGCGAGCGGCTCCTGGCCAAAGCCGATGCCGTTTCCCGCCCGCACTGCTTCCCACAGCACGATCTGATTATCGGTCCTGAAGCGGAAGGCATTGCGGGCGAGCGGGACGCCGAACTGGGCGAAGCCGCGAATGATCTCATCGCCGCGGTCGAAGCCGACCAGATCGTGGCCGGCCAGATCGCGGGCCTCGCGCGGACGGCCACGCCGGTCGAGGTAGGATTTTGCCGCGCAGGCGCGGAGCGGAATGTCGGTCACCTTGCGCGCGACCAATTCATTCTGCGCCGGCTTGACCATGCGGATGGCGATATCGGCGTCGCGACGCAGCAGATTCTCGACCTGGTTCGAGGCGACGATCTCGACCTCGATGCCCGGCTCCTCGGTCCCAAGCCTCGCTGTGATTTCCGGCAGCACATAGGCCGCCACCACTTCGCTGGCGGCAATGCGCACCGTACCCTCGATCGCCTCGACCGATCCCAGCGCCAGCAGCGAAAAGGCGCTCGCCTGCTCGCTCACCGCGCGACCCCGTTCAAAGAGCGTGCTGCCTGCTTCCGTGAGCGCATAGCCACGCCGCCCGCGCCGGAACAGGGTGACGCCGAGCGCCTGTTCCAGCTCGGCGATGTGGCGGCCGAGCGTCGGCTGGCTTGCGGCAAGTTTTCGTGCGGCCGCCGACAGGCTGCCGGTCTCCGCCACCGTGACGAAACTCTTGATCAGGTTCCAGTCAATATCCATTTAAAATTGAATATCACATCGCCAGTCGTAGTCAATTTCCATTCGTTTGCGGAGAGACAATATTGGGGTCGTAACGCAACACGGAGACGAACCATGACCACGATCGCAATTCTCGGCGCCAATGGCCGCCTCGGCCGCACGGTGGCCAAGGCCTTCATCGATGCCGGCTACGATGTCCGTGCCATCACCCGCAGCGGCAAGGTGCCGGCCGAGCTCAAAGGCGCCACGGCGATCGCCGGCGACGCGCTCGACCGTGCTGCGCTGATCCGCGCGACCGAAGGCGTCGATATCATTTTCAACGGTCTCAACCCGCTCTACACCGACTGGAGCAAATGCCTGCCGATGGCCGAGAATGTGATGGCTGCCTGCCGGGCGAACGGCGCGCTGCATCTCTTCCCGGGCACCGTCTACAATTACGGCTCGCAGATGCCGGCGGTGATCGCCGAAGACACGCCGTTTCGCCCGACGACGGAAAAGGGCCGTATCCGCGTCGCCATGGAAGATCTGTTTCGCCGCGAGGCCGACGCGGGTCTGGTGCGCACGATCCTGCTGCGCGCTGGTGATTTCTTCGGCGGCACCGGCAGCGGATCGTGGTTCGATCTGGTTGTTGCCGCCAAGATGACCAAGGGCGTCTATACCGCCCCAGGGCCGGTCGATCTCGTGCATGAATGGGCCTATCTGCCCGACTTGGCCAAGGCCTTCGTCGGGCTGGCTGACAATCTCGACAAGCTCGGCTTCTACGAGGCGCTGAACTTTCCCGGCCATGCGGTGACCGACCTGCAGATCAAGGCGGCCGCGGAGAAGGCGCTCGGGCGCTCGCTGAAACTGACGTCGATGCCGTGGTGGGTGCTGCGTGCCGGCGGCCCGTTCGTGGCGATGTGGCGCGAGATCGTTTCGATGTCCTATCTCCGCTTCGAGCCGCACCGGCTGGTTTCAGGCAGGCTGGAAAGCGTTATCGGTACGATCCCGCACACGCCGCTGGAAAATGCGGTGTCGGAAGCGCTCGAGGATATCGGCATCGCCACGCTCAAGATGACGCAAAAAGCTGCCTAACAACAAACCAAAAAAAGGCGGATGGCCTCACGGTCATCCGCCGCTGGTCGGAGAGGAAGGTTGCGTTCAGATCCGGCCCATCAACAGCAGCACCAGGACAACGATCAGGATGACGCCGACGATGCCTGATGGTCCGTAACCCCAGGACCGCGAATGCGGCCACGCCGGAACCGCGCCGATCAGAATAAGAATAAGGATAATGATGAGAATGGTGCTGATCGTCATCAGAAAATCCTCGCTTTGAGGTTGCAATGACGGAACAATGCAGAAGGCCGCCCATTGTTCCCGGGCGGCCTTTGCTTGATCAGGACGGCGATCCGGACTCTATTCGGCGGCCTTCGGGAAGGCGATCGCCGGTTCGGCGCCCAGATCGGCGTCCAGGCCTTTCGACGGGATTTCGGCCTTGCGACGCCCGAACAGGCGGCTGAACCAGCCCCGACGCGCGCCGGGTTTGATCTTGGCGCGAGTGAATACCATCAGCATCGACGGCGTCACCACCAGCGTCAGCACGGTGGCGAAGGACAGGCCGAAGACGATCGCCGAGGACAGCGATATCCACCATTGCGTCGACGGCGCGTTGATCGTCGTCTCGTGATGGAAGATTTCGAGGCCGAGGCCGAAGGCGATCGGCAGCACGCCGAGGATCGCCGACACCGCCGTCAGCACCACCGGGCGGGCACGCTCGCGGCAGGTCTGCAGAACGGCCTCGTATTTGTCCCAGCCCTCTTCGCGCAACCGGTCATAGGTGTCGATCAGCACGATGTTGTTGTTCACCACCACTCCGGCCAGCGCGATGACACCGATGCCCGACATGACGATGCCGAATGCCTCTCCCGTCAGCAGCAGCCCGAGGAACACGCCGATCGTCGCCATGACCACGCAGGACAGCACCAGCCAGACGCTGGTGAACTTGTTGAACTGCGCCAGAAGCACGATGAAGATCAGGAAGATCGCCGCACCGAAGGCTTTGCTGAGGAAGGCACCAGCCTCCGCGCTGTCCTCATTCGAACCGGCAAGCTTCCAGCGAATGCCGCTGCCGAGGTTCATGTCGGCGACAGCTTTGGTGACCTCCTGCTGGACGGCAGCCACCTGGGCGCCGGCAGCGACGTTGGCCTGGACGACGACCGTTCGCGCACCGTCGATGCGGTTGAGGATACCGACCGTCGGCTCCGGCTTGCGCACGACGAAGTTCGAGATCGGCACCGAGCCTTGCGCGGTCTGCACCCTGAGTTCGTCGAGCGTCGACAGCGTGCGCCGATCCTCGGGCAGGCGCAGCCTGATGTCGACCGCATCGTCGGCGCCGGCGGGCCGGTACTCGCTGAGCTTCAGCCCGTTGGTCACCAATTGCACGACCGTCCCGACCGCGGTCGGGCTGATGCCGTACTGCGCCGCCTTGGCGCGATCGACCTCGAGCGCCCAGTCGACGCCGGGCGGCGCCAGACCGTCGGAAATATCGATGACGCCGGGCACCTTGGCAATGCGCGCGGCGACGGCGCGGGCCTTGTCGTCAAGGCCCTTCGGATCGACGGCCGAAAGCCTGATCTGGATCGGCTTGCCGGTAGGCGGGCCGGCTTCCGGCACGCGAACCTCGACGTCGACACCGGGAATGCCGGCCATAACGCCGCGCAGTTCGTCCAGGATTGAGTTCGCCGATTTACGCTCGCGCCAGTCGACGAATTCGTACTGGATCACGCCAACCACGTCTTCCGGAACATCCTGGCCGCCGCCCTGCGTCTTGCCGACACGGGTATAGACAGACTTCACGCCCGGCCAACCGAGCAGCCGATTTTCCGCGGTCTTTGTGGCCGCGTCCATTTCGGCGAGCGAAAGATTGCCGCGGGCGTGGACATAGAGCAGGCCGTAGTCAGGCTCGACATTCGGGAAGAATTCGACGCCGGCGCCGAATTTCGAATAGGCGTAGCCGACGCCGAACAACAGCGCCACAGTGAGGACAAGCACGGTGATGGGATAATGCACCGCCTGCTTGACCACGGCCATGTACCAGCCGTCGCGATTGTCGTCGGGGTGATGGGCCGGCGCCTTGGCAAATATCGCGCCCAGCGTCGGCGCGAAGACCAGCGCATAGAGCATCGAGGCCGAGAGCGTCACGATCAGCGTGATCGGCATGTATTTCATGAAGTCGCCGATGATGCCCGGCCAGAACAACAGCGGCGAGAAGGCGGCAATGCGCGTCATCGTCGCCGCGATGACCGGGCCGGCCATGCGCTTGGCGGCAAGCGCGAACGCTTGCTCCTTCGGCATGCCCTCGCTCATGCGGCGCTCGGCGAATTCGGTGACGATGATGGCGTCGTCGACCAGCATGCCGACCGCCAGGATGAGGCTGAACAGCACGATCATGTTGATCGTGTAGCCCATCATTGCCAGCAACAGGATGCCGATCAGGAAGGATGATGGGATGGCCAATCCGATCAGCAGCGAGGCACGGCCAGACAGCGCGTAGAGAATGACGATGAACACCAGTATCACGGCGATCATCACGTGGTTCTGCAGGTCGCCGAGCAACTGGTTCACGAAGACCGACTTGTCTTGCGTGTAGGTGACGTGCATGCCCTCCGGCATCGTCTTGATGAAGGCGTCGGACACCTCCCTGACCTTGCCAATCGTATCGATCAGGTTGGAGCCGATGCGCTTCTTCACCTCGATGGCGATCGCCGGCTTGCCGTCGAGGCGGGTGACCGTCTCGGCGTCCTTGAATGTGGAGCGGATGGTGGCAATGTCCTTGGCCTGCACCACCGCATTGGGGCCGGCGACGACCGGAAGCGCCGCCACATCCTCTGGTGTCTCGATAAGCGAGGGCACCTTGACCGCGTATTTGCCCTCGGATCCTTCGATGTTGCCGGCGGCGACAAGACTGTTGGAAGCGCCGACCGCACCGATCAACTGGTCGAGCTGCAGCCCGTAGGAAGACAGCTTCATCGGATCGATGACCACTTCGACGAGGTCGTCGCGCGCACCCTGCAGCGAGCCCTCGAGCACGCCCGGCACTTCCTCGATGCGGTCGCGCAGCTCGCGCGCCGCCGCCGTCAGCACACGCTCGGGCACCTCGCCCGACAGCGTCACGACCAGGACGGGGAACTCGGAGATGTTGACCTCGGAGACCACGGGCTCCTCAGCCGCTTGCGGCAGGTCGGCCTTGCCGTCCTGCACCTTGCTGCGCGTGTCCTGCAGCGCCGTGGCGAGATCCGTCTGTGGCTGGAATTCGACCAGCACATAACCGCCGCCCTGGAAGGCGGCCGAGCGCATCTCCTTGAGGCCTTTCAGGCTCTTCAGCTTGGCTTCCATCGGCCGCAGCAGGAGGCGCTCGGAGTCTTCCGGCGAGATGCCCTGGTAGATCAGACTGACATACATCATCGGAATCGGAACGTCGGGTTCCGCTTCCTTCGGCGTCGACTGGTAAGCGACCGCACCAGCAAGGATGAGAAAGACCAGGACCGAAATGGTCAGCCGGGCATTGCTGATTGCAAGTTTGACGATGTCCATGATTACTGCGTCCCGGTCGTCGCTTCGCCCAACAGCTTTTGAATGGTCGCCTGGTCGGCTTCGACCGGCTTGACCACTTCGCCTTCCTTCACCAGCTCCTGGCCGGCGACGATGATGCGGGCGTCGGCCGGAATGCCGCCGAGCACCAGGCCGGTCGGCGTGTCGTCGACCAGGTCGATCGGGAAGAACACGACCTTGTCGTCCTTGTCGACGGCGCGAATGCCGAGATCGCCCTTATCGCCGAGCGTCACCACCGAGCGCGGCAGCATGACGGCGTCGGTCGGCTGGGCGCTGAGCGCAATTTCTGCCGTCATGCCGGCCGGTACGGAACCATCGGCGTTGGGGATGGCGACTTCGACGCGGAAGGTACGGGTTGCCGAAGATGCATCGCGGCTGATGTAGCGCACCGTGCCCTCGACATTCTGGCCGCTGACCAGACGCACATTTGCCTTGTCGCCGATCTTCAGATAGCCCAGATCGCGTTCGCTGACTTCGCCGCGGGCGATCACCGGATCGAGCTTCAGAATGGTCGCCACTTCGCCGCCCTGCATGACGGAACTGCCAAGCTCCACTGGCACCCGGTCGATGACGCCGTCGAAGGGCGCCTTCACCTCGTTGCGGTCGAGCTCGGCTTGCACGGCCTCCAGTTGCGACTTGGCCAGCGTCAGGTTGGAGCGGGCCGTGTCGAGCTGCAGCTTGGGCAGATTGCCGGTTTTCATCAGCCGCAGGGCAGCTGCCAGCTCTGCCTCACGTTGCACGACAAGCTGCTTGGCGTTGTCGACCGCCGAGATTTTTTCCTCGGCGGCAAGCATCAGGATCAGGTCGCCGGTCTTGACGTGCTGACCCTGCTTGACCGGCAGCTTGTCGATGACGCCGGCGACGCGTGTCGCCAGGACGGCGCGCTTGTCGGCTTCGGTCAGTCCGGAAATGCGGATAGCGCGTGCATAGGTGCGCCGCGGCGGGGTTATGATCGCGACCGTGCGTAACGGCGCCTTGGGCTGTTCCGCCTCGGCAGTCCCCGGCTTGGCAGCCCCCTGTTTACCAGTTTGGGGCTTGCCTGCGTCGGCTGCCTTGGGCTGCTCGACCTCTCCTGCCTTGGGCTTGTTGTCGGCGGACGCGCTGCCGACGGACGAGAACTCGCCTGTCGCCATCCAGCCAGCGAACCCGATGAGCACAACAATGGCTGCAAGCTTGTGAAACCTGAATTTCGGCATCGTCATTTTTTCCAGTGCGCGGGGTTCGGCCAGGCCGCATCTTCTACTTGGGGCGCGTCGCCGATATGGGTGCGCGCGAGGCCGTATTCAAATTGCCGTGATCGGCGAAGCGCGCTTCTACCTCAAAGTTGCATCGCAATATAGTCAGAAAAGTTGATGGATTGTTGCTTTGTCCGCAAAGATGCGGCCGCAGCATCGGCTGTTGATTGCCAAAACAGCGGCATGGCAGCAAGTGTCAGGATGATTGGACAGATTGCGAATGCCATCTGCTTTGCGAAGCAGCTAGGCCGGACGGCGGGCGGCCTCGGGCTGCTTGCGCGCCGCAAGAAATTCCTTGACCCGCCGGCCCGGCGCCGGCCCGCGCACCGGCTTCAAGCCGTCGTCGAGTTCGCCGGACAGATCGATCGTCGGCCGCTTGCCGACGGCGTCATAATTTTCTTCCAGCCAATCACTGGCTGCGGTGCGGCCGAGGTCGCGCAGATAGGCAAGGAACGCCCATTCGGCATTGACCTTGGACGATGCCGACAGATCCTTGAACGCTTCGTCGGCATCGATGCGGTGCATGCGGATGTCGCGATATTCGCCGGGCGGCAATCGGCCGGCGGCAATCAGTTCCTTGACGAAGGCGATCGAGCGGAATTCGCGCAACAGCCCGGCATTGAAGGTGATCTCGTCGATGCGGTTCTGGATCTCATTGGCGCTCTTCGGCGTTCCCTCGCGGACCACCGGATTGATCTGCACCAAAAGCACGTCCTCGGTGGCCGCCGTCTTGAAGAACGGGAACAATGCCGGGTTGCCGCCATAACCGCCATCCCAATAGGGCACGCCCTTGATCTCGACGGCACGGAACAATTGCGGCAAGCAGGCCGACGCCATCACCGTGTCGAGGTCGATCTCGCCGTCCGAGAAGACGCGCAACTGGCCGGTCTCGACATTGGTAGCGGAAATGAACAGTTCCATCGACTTGCAGGCGCGCACATTGTCGAAATCGATCTCACGTTCGACCACGTCGCGCAGCGGATTGATGGCGAGCGGATTGGCGACATAGGGCGAAAATACCCGAGACATCGTATCGAACAGGAAATAGCCGGGCGTGTTCTCGATCGACCAATTGCCCCAGGCGACGTCCCAGGGCATGCGCTGTACCGGGCTGAAGCGGCCCTTTGCCGCCACCGCACGCCAGAAATCGTCGAGCTTCCGCCGCGCGCCGTCGACACCGCCGCGGACAAAGCCATCGGCCAGCGCCACGGCATTCATGGCGCCGGCGCTGGTGCCCGAAACCGCCGTTATGTCGAGGCGCCCGTCCTCGAGCAGCCGATCGAGCACGCCCCAGGAAAACGCCCCGTGCGAGCCGCCGCCTTGCAGCGCGACATTGATCTTCTTTGGCTCTTCCGCCTTGCCGTTTTTCGGCATGGCGTGGCCCTTGACCGCTGGAAGGCTCACTGAGCGGTCCAGCCGCCGTCGACAGAGATGTGCGTGCCGTTGATCTGCGCCGCCGCATCCGAGCATAGGAACACCGCGGCCGCCGCAACCTGCTCGACGGTGACGAACTCCTTGGTAGGCTGCCTGTCGAGCATGACCTCACGGACCACCGTCTCGCGGTCCATCTTGTTGGCCTTCATCTGGTCGGGGATCTGCGCCTCGACCAGCGGCGTCAGCACATAGCCCGGACAAATGGCATTACAGGTGATCTTGTCGCGCGCCAGCTCCAGGGCGACAGTCTTGGTCAAGCCCATAATGCCATGCTTGGCCGAGACATAGGCCGACTTGAACGGCGAAGCGACAAGGCCGTGGGCCGAGGCGACGTTGACGATCCGGCCGCCACCGGCCTGTTTCATCAACGGGATGGCGGCTGCGATGGTGTGGAAGGCCGATGACAGGTTGATGGCGATGATCGCATCCCATTTCTCGATCGGGAAGCTTTCGACCGGCGCGACATGCTGGATGCCGGCGTTGTTGACCAGGATGTCGACCGAGCCGAATGCCTCGGCTGCCTTCGCCACCAAAGCCCGGCACTCGGCCGGCTTCGACATGTCGGCCTTGACGTAGACGGTCTTCACCTCGTGGTGCTTCGCGATCGCGTCGGCGATGGCGTGATCGTCGGCGGTGTCGGAAAAGGAATTGACGACAACGTTGCAGCCTTCGGCCGCGAGCGCGTGGGCAATGGCCAGGCCGATGCCCGAGGTGGAACCGGTGACGATGGCGGTTTTTCTGGCGGTCAAGGCGGCTTTATTCCTTTCGAGGCGGGCTCCCGTGGAACCATGCTGCACTGCAACATATAGGCTCTCTGTCACCCAAGAACAGCGGATGTGTGGAGCAATGACATGAAATTTTTGTCATGTAGACCGCTCTCGTCCCCTAAGAGAGGTCGTTGCCTCGTTTCGCAAAGCATGCGCTGAAAGCTCGTCAGGCGACGAGGTCCGGCACCGTCCCGATATAGCGCGACTGCGGCCGGATCAGCCGTCCGCTCGTTTGCTGCTCGCGCGCATGGGCAATCCAGCCGGCGACGCGCCCGGCAGCAAAGACGTTGGTGAACGCCTCTTTCGGAAAGCCCGCCGCTTCCAGCAGGAGCGCTGTGAAGAACTCGACGTTGGTCTGGAGCGAGCGCGACGGCTTGGCGATGCGGAGCACTTCGAGCGCCGCTTGCTCCACGCTTTCGGCAAAGGCCAGCCGGTGGCCGGCTTCGCCCTTGGCGCCGAGCTGGCGCACCACCGCTTTCAGCACGTCGGCACGCGGATCGCGCACGCGATAGATGCGATGGCCGAAGCCCATGATGCGGCGGCCACGCGCGATCTCGCTACGCAGCCAGCCGGCGGCGTCGCCATGCGCCTCGATCGCATCCAGCATCTCGATCACCGGACCTGGCGCGCCGCCATGCAGCGGCCCCTTGAGCGCTCCGAGCCCGGCCAGCACCGCCGAAGTAAGCCCGGCCTGCGTCGAAGAGACCACGCGCGCGGCGAAGGTCGATGCGTTGAGGCCGTGGTCGCAAACCGTCACGAGATAGGCATCGAGCGCCTTCGCCAATTTAGGCGAGGCCGCAATGCCGGTCAGCATCCGCAGCATGTCGGCGGCGTGATCGGCCTTGCTATCGGGCGCAATCGGGCGTTCGCCGCGCTGCAAGCGCAGCAAGGCCGGCGTCAGCACGGCAGGTGCCGCAACCAGCCGCAGCGCGTCCGACAATTTGTCACCATCCGGCAGCAGGGCAATACCGGCGCGCATCGCGCTGTAGATATCGACGGATGTGAGAAACGGCAGCAAGGGTTTGATCTGCTCGAACACTTCGCTGCGCGCCCGACCGATCGCGTTCGCCAGCTCCCTGCCGTCGGGAAGATCGTCGAAAAAGCCGTCGAACAGCAGATGAACCACCTCGGCGTATTTCCAGCGACCTGCCAGTTCGGGCAACGAATGGCCCCGGATGGTCAGGCGGCCACCAAGACCGTCGACATCGGAGAGCACCGTTTCCGCCGCCACAACATCATCGAGCCCATTCGCCATCGGTTTTCTCCTTGACCCTTTCCGGGTGGTAGATAAGGGTTGGTGACTGGACCATCAATCTTGATCAATGGAATCAACATGACAAGGCTGACATGACGGAGTGGCTGACGCGGGACGAAGCCCTGGAGTGTCTCAAGGTGCGAGCCCAGACCCTCTATGCCTATGTCAGCCGCGGGCGCATCGGCGTGCGGCCGGACCGGGCGGATCCACGCCGCAGCCAGTATCGCGCCGACGACATCGCGGCGCTGGCGAGCGGCGGGCTCGTGGCCGAAATCCGCAGGCAATCGCCGAAAGTGCAATTGCTTGGGGTGAGCCGGCGATCGCCACCACGATCTCGACCGTTTTGCATGGTCGCCTTGTCTATCGCGGCCAGGATGCGGTTGCTCTCTGCGAGGCTGCCACGCTGGAGCAGACGGCAAACCTGCTTTGGGCATCTGACGCACCGGTGTCGTTCGTCTCGGCGAGCCGCCATGGCAACGGCGCAACTGGCCGGCCGGCTGCCTTCGCGGAATTGGCCGCGTTGACGGCCAACGGCCGGCCTTCGCTCGGCCGAAGATCGGCTTCGCTCAACCACGATGCGGCCGGCGCCATCACCGCTTTGGCCCAGGCGCTCGGCGCGATTCCCGGAACTGGTGCCGTGCACGAAAGGCTGGCGCGGGGATGGTCGCTCGATGCGGCCGGCGCAGACTTGATCCGCCGCTCACTGGTACTGTTGGCCGATCACGAATCGAACGCATCGACCTTCGCCGCACGGGTCGCCGCGTCCACCGGCGCACCTGTTTCGGCCTGCCTGCTTGCCGGCCTCGCCACGCTCTCCGGGCCGCGTCATGGCGGCGCCGCAGAGGCGGTCATGATGCTGGCGGAAGATGCGCAGAGATTGGGGCCGGACGCGGCTGTCGGACGCTGGCTCGGTCACGACAGGCCGCTGCCCGGATTTGGCCATCCGCTTTATCCCGACGGCGATCCGCGTGCGGAACCGTTGCTGGCCGCGATAGATGTCGATGATGGGCTGTTACGGCTTTGCGATGCGGCCTTTGCGGCAACGGGCATGCGCCCGAACGTCGATTTCGCTTTGGCCGCGCTGACGCGCGGTCTCCGTTTGCCGTCCGATGCGCCGTTCCGCTTGTTCGCGCTCGGCCGCAGCGTCGGCTGGGCCGCGCATGCCGTGGAGCAGGTGACGAGCAACGGCCTGATCCGGCCACGCGCCCGCTACCAGGGACCGCTGCCGGAGCAGCTCTAGTCTAGCCGCGCTGCTTGCGAAGTCTCAGCAGCACCTGAAGGAAGTTCCGACGCTGCACTTCGCCAGCCGGCAGTCAGGACATCGTGTCGAGCTTGCGCTGCATCGCGGCGATCTGCTCCTTCAGCTCCTGGAGGTCGTCGGGTTTTTCCGGTGTTTCCTTCCTGGCCGGTTCGGCCGGCGCTGCTGCCGGCGCCGAGCCCGCGGGCGGGAACGGCGTGAACAGCCGCATGGCGTTCTGGAACATTTCCATGTTGCGCCGCGTCTGCTCCTCCAGCACCTTGATTGGTGTCGCGATCTTCATCATGTCCATCGGCGACTTGCCGAGGGCATCTTTCATCTGCTCGCGAAAGCGCTCCTGCTCCTTCGAGAAGGCCAGCATCGACTGCTCGAGAAAGCTCGGCACGATCATCTGCATCTGGTCGCCATAATAGGCGATGAGCTGACGCAGGAACGGGATCGGCAGCATGTTCTGCCCGTCCTTGTTCTCCAGCTCGAAGATGATCTGGGTCAGTACCGGATGCGTGATGTCGTCACCGGTCTTGGCGTCCTGGACAGTAAAGTCCTCGCCTCTTTTGACCATTTCAGCGAGATCCTCGAGCGTCACATAGGTGCTGGTGCCCGTATTGTAGAGACGGCGATTGGCATATTTCTTGATAACAATAGGTTCGTCTTTTGCGGCCATCTGCATCCTCCCCGGACACCGGGCAGCTTAAGTAAGCCGCCGGTAACGATTGCGCCTTTTTAAAGGATATGCGCAAAAGCGCCATGAATCCAAGCAGTTTGTGCAGTGCGGGAACATTTTATGCTGCGCAGCACGGACGGGCCGCCGTCGCAGCGACGGGCGGCATGCTTGCGGGAGTGGGACGCCATGCCCATTTCGGGTTTGACTCGGGTTGTGGAAAGGGCAAGAAAAGTCCCCGACGACACCCGAGATCGTTCCCCGAAAGCCTGGAGAAGAACATGTCCGCTTCCAACGCCATCGTTGTCGCCAGTGCAGCGCGCACGCCCGTCGGCTCCTTCAACGGCGCCTTCGCCAACACCCCAGCCCATGAATTGGGTGCCGTCGCCGTCAGGGAAGCGCTGGTCCGTGCCGGCGTCGACGGCAAGGAGGTGGACGAGGTCATTCTCGGCCAGATTCTGACCGCGGCTCAAGGGCAGAACCCGGCGCGGCAGGCGGCAATGGCTGCCGGCGTACCGCAGGAGGCGACCTCCTGGGGCCTGAACCAGCTCTGCGGCTCGGGCTTGCGCGCCATCGCGCTCGGCATGCAGCAGATCGCCCAGGGCGATGCAAAAATCATCGTTGCCGGCGGCCAGGAATCGATGTCGATGGCTCCGCATGCACAGCATCTGCGCGGTGGCGTCAAGATGGGCGATTTCAAGCTGATCGATACCATGATCAAGGACGGCCTGACCGATGCCTTCTATGGCTATCATATGGGCAACACCGCTGAGAACGTCGCCCGCCAGTTCCAGATCACCCGCGACGACCAGGACCAGTTCGCACTGGCTTCCCAGAACAAGGCCGAGGCCTCGCAGAAAGCCGGGAAATTCAAGGACGAGATCGTTGCCTTTACAGTCAAGGGCAGGAAGGGCGACACCGTAGTCGACCAGGATGAATACATCCGCCACGGCGCGACAATCGATGCCATGACCAAGCTCAAGCCCGCCTTCGACAAGGAAGGCACGGTGACTGCTGCCAATGCTTCCGGCATCAACGACGGCGCCGCCGCCGTGGTGCTGATGACCGAAGCGGAAGCCGCAAGGCGCGGCATCACACCGCTGGTGCGTATTGTTTCCTGGGCGACCGCCGGTGTCGACCCGCAGATCATGGGGACGGGACCGATCCCCTCCTCGCGCAAGGCGCTGGCCAAGGCCGGCTGGTCGGTTGGCGACCTCGATCTGGTCGAAGCCAACGAAGCCTTTGCCGCGCAGGCCTGCGCCGTCAACAAGGACATGGGCTGGGATCCGGCCATCGTCAACGTCAATGGCGGCGCCATCGCCATCGGCCATCCGGTCGGCGCCTCGGGCGCCCGCATCTTCAACACGCTGGTCTACGAGATGCGCCGCAGAAGTGCCAAGAAAGGCCTTGCCACGCTGTGCATCGGCGGCGGCATGGGTGTTGCCATGTGCGTGGAAGCATTGTGATGAGATAAGCGATACGAATAGGATGCTGGCGCAAAGCGAGTAGGGAATAGAGGGCAAAACCCACCGCTTCAACGCTCAGTCATCTGCATTTCCCGGGAGGACATATGACAAAGGTTGCAATCGTCACAGGCGGGTCGCGCGGCATCGGCGCGGCGATATCGGTCGCCTTGAAAAGCGCCGGCTATTCGGTCGCCGCAAACTACGCCGGCAATGAAGAAGCGGCGGCAAAGTTCAACGCCGCGACCGGCATCCCGGTCTATAAATGGTCGGTCGCCGACTACGAGGCCTGCGCCGCCGGCATCAAACAGATCGAAGCCGATCTCGGTCCCGTCTCGGTGCTGGTCAACAATGCCGGCATCACTCGCGACGCGATGTTCCACAAGATGACGCGCGAGCAATGGAAGGAGGTCCTCGACACCAACCTTTCCGGCGTCTTCAACATGACGCATCCATTGTGGGGCGGCATGCGCGACCGCAAGTTCGGTCGCATCATCACCATCTCCTCGATCAACGGTCAGAAAGGCCAGGTCGGCCAGGTCAATTATTCGGCCTCGAAGGCCGGCGATATCGGCTTCACCAAGGCACTGGCCCAGGAAGGCGCGCGCGCCGGCATCACCGTCAACGTCATTTGCCCCGGCTACATCGCCACCGAGATGGTCAAGGCAATGGACGAGAAGGTCCTCAACGAGCGCGTCATCCCGCACATCCCGGTCGGCCGTCTCGGCGAGCCGGAGGAGATCGCGCGCTGCGTCGTCTTTCTCGCTTCCGACGATGCCGGTTTCATCACCGGCTCGACCATATCAGCCAATGGCGGCCAGTACGTCGCCTGATCGTTTATCTTTACGTTGAGACAGATACGCACTTGGACGAACGGGCCTGCAAAACGGCCCGTTTCTATAGCGGTCTTCCCGTTGCAAGATCTCGATGCAGCACGCTGCCCCAATCCGGCACGCAAAGGTTAACGGCAAACTCGCAGCTTGTGCAAAAGCCGCCCGGCAGCCTGTGGATTCTCGGTGGAAAAGCTGTTCACAACACAACATGTTGCGGTGAACAAACCAAGAAACTTCGGCTATCTCTGATTCGTCGCCGATTCGTTCCGGCTTTGAGCGGAACGTTAACGGCGAGAGCTGAAAACACCCGCGAAATGATTAAAACGCATTAGGAAACATCAATAATTTCATAATGTTGTGCGAAGCAGATTGGCCGGCCACGACCATTCGCCGGCAAAGGTTAACCGCAGTGCTCGCTTGGATGCCGCTTGCATAAATCGGGCCAGTTTCCGTGATTCAGCATGTGGTGAGGTACGCCGACAGAAAACCCAGATGTAGCCGTGAACAAACCCTGAATCAGCGCGAGTCAGTGATTCGTCGCTGATTCGTTCCAGACTCGTTCCAACTGTTAATCGGGAACAGATTTTCTGGCTTCGAACCAACCAATCGGCCTGCCCTCGGCATATTCCGCTTTCGCTTCGCGCCCGAAATCCCTATGTGTCGCCTGTCATACGCGGCCAATATGGGCGCGCTCCCGACAATGCGAGGCAGAGAGCCTTATTTCCAGGCCGATGAACATCCATCCGAAACACACTGAACCGCTGATCCTGTCGGGTCGAGACGTGACGGCCGTGCTCGGCCCGACCAACACCGGCAAGACCCATCTCGCCATCGAACGCATGGTGGCGCACGAAAGCGGCGTCATCGGCCTGCCGCTCAGGCTGCTTGCCCGCGAGGTCTATACGCGCGTCTGCGAGAAGGTCGGCGCCCATAAGGTGGCGCTCATCACCGGCGAGGAAAAGATCCAGCCGGCGGGCGCGAAATACTCGGTCTGCACCGTGGAAGCGATGCCGCGCGAGACCGACGCCGCCTTCGTTGCCATCGACGAGGTCCAGCTCGCCGGCGATCTCGAACGCGGACACATCTTTACCGATCGCATCCTACATCTGCGCGGCCGGCAGGAGACGCTGCTGCTGGGCGCGGCCACCATGCACGGCATCCTGCAGCGCCTGCTGCGGGGCGTGTCGGTGGTGACCCGGCCACGCCTCTCGCATCTTGCCTATGTCGGCTCGAAGAAGCTGACCCGCCTGCCGCGGCGCACGGCGATCGTCGCCTTCTCGGCCGACGAGGTCTATGCCATCGCCGAGCTGATCCGCCGCCAGCAGGGCGGTGCCGCCGTCGTGCTCGGCGCGCTCAGCCCGCGCACGCGCAACGCCCAGGTGGCGCTGTTCCAGTCGGGCGACGTCGACTACCTCGTCGCCACCGACGCCATCGGCATGGGCCTCAACCTCGACCTCGACCACGTCGCCTTCGCCCAGAATCGAAAATTCGACGGCTACCAGTACCGCAACCTGACGGCGGCCGAGCTCGGCCAGATTGCCGGCCGCGCCGGCCGGCATCTGCGCGATGGCACCTTCGGCGTCACCGGCCAGGTCGATCCGCTGGATGATGAACTGGTCAACAAGATCGAGGCGCATGATTTCGATCCGGTGAAAGTGCTGCAGTGGCGTACCGCGCATTTCGATTTCGCCAGCCTCGATGCGCTGAAGCGCTCGATCGAGACCAACGCCCCGGTCGAAGGCCTGACGCGCGCGCTGCCGGCCGTGGACGCGCAGGCGCTCGAGCATCTGTCGCGCGACGAGGACATCCGGGCACTCACCACCGATGCCAGGCGCGTGGCGCTGCTGTGGGAAGCCTGCGCCCTGCCCGACTACAGGAAGATCGCGCCGGCCCAGCACGCCGACTTGATCGCCTCCATTTACATGGACCTTGCCAGGCATGGCCATGTCGACGAGAACTACATGGCCGAGCAGGTGCGCCGTGCCGACACCACCGAAGGCGATATCGACACGCTATCGCACAGGATTGCCCAGATCCGCACATGGACCTTCGTTTCCAACCGGCCCGGCTGGCTGGCCGATCGGGCACACTGGCAGGAAAAGACGCGCGAAATCGAAGACAGATTGTCGGATGCGCTGCATGAGCGGTTGACGAAACGTTTTGTAGACCGCAGGACTTCCGTCCTCATGCGGCGCCTTAGAGAAAACACGATGCCTGAAGCCGAAATCAGCCCAACCGGAACCGTCCTCGTCGAAGGCCATCACGTCGGCGAGTTGCAAGGTTTCCGCTTCACCGCCGACCAGAGCGCCGGCGGCGAAGACGCCAAGGCGGTGCGGGCGGCGGCGCAGAAGGCGCTTGCCGCCGAGTTCGAGGCGCGGGCCGAGCGCTTCGGCGCCTCGGCCAATGGCGACATCGCGCTGGGTTCGGATGGCACGCTGCGCTGGATCGGCGCGCCGATCGGCACGCTGGTCGCCGGCGAAGACGCTTTGAAGCCGCGTCTGGTTCTGCTGGCCGACGAGCAACTCACCGGCCCGGCACGCGACAAGGTTGCGGCGCGCGCCGAGCGCTTCGTAAACTTCCAGATCGAATCCCTGCTGAAGCCGCTGGTCGATCTCAAGAATGCCGAGCAGATCACCGGCATCGGCCGCGGCATCGCTTTCCAGCTTGTCGAGCATTTCGGCCTCATCAACCGTCGCGACATCGCCGACGAGATGAAGTCGCTCGACCAGGAAGGCCGCGCGGCGCTTCGCCGTCTCGGAGTGCGCTTCGGCGCCTACCATGTCTTCGTGCCGGCGCTGATCAAACCGGCGCCGGCCGGGCTGATAACGCTGCTGTGGGCGCTGAGAAACGACGGCAAGGACAAGCCCGGCTTCGGCGATGTCGTTCACGCACTGGCCTCCGGCCGCACCTCGGTGGTCATCGATCCGACCTTCGACAAGACCTTCTACAAGCTTGCCGGCTACCGCAATCTTGGCCGGCGTGCTGTACGCGTCGATATTCTCGAACGGCTGGCCGACCTGATCCGGCCGGCGACCAACTGGAAGCCGGGCCTCGGCCCTCGCCCCGACGGCGCCTATGACGGCCAGTCCTTCATGGTGACGCCGCCGATGATGTCGATTCTCGGCGCCACCGCCGACGACATGGAAGAAATCCTGAAGGGACTCGGCTATCGCGCCGATGCCAAACCGGCGGCCGAGGTCAAGGCGCGGCTCGAAGCACAGGACAATGCCGCGCGTGAAGCTGCCGCTGCAAAGCAGGCGGCGGAAGAGACTGCGCGCGTCGAGCAGGCGAGGATGGCGGAAGCATCTGCCGCGGCAGAGCCGCCGGCGGAGGCTTCGGAACCTGTGTCGGATGCGGCTCCTGTTGCGGAGGCGGCGGCCGAAGCTGTGACCGAAGCGACGGCAGAGCCTGTCGCGGAAGCTCCAGCCCCTGAAGCTGCGGCAGAAGTCACGCAAGAGACCCGGCCCGCCGCGGAGGCGACTGCTGAAGCGCCTGCGGAACCAGCGGCCGAGCCAACGGCGGAACTTGGGGCGGAAACTGAGGCTGCGGCACCGGCAGAGCCGCCGGTTTCCGACACTACGGAAGCATCGCCGGCCGAACCTGCAGCGACGGCAGGAGCCATCGCCGGCGAAGCTGCTCCAGAAGCCGAGGAGCCAAAACCCATCCTGTTGTGGCGGCAGGGTCGTTTCGACCAGCGCCCGCGTCATCGCCAGCATGACAACCGCCCCCGGGACAATCATCGGGACAATCGCGCGCGCAGTGGTCAAGCTGCGCCGGACAGCCGCAGCGATGCGCCGACAGATGCCGGCGGGCAAGCGACGCCGGGCGACCGGCCCGCCCGTCAGGGGCGCCACGACCAGCGCGACGGCGCCGGCAAGCCACGCTTCGATCGCAGCAAGTTCAAGCCCAGGCCGCAAGGCGAGGCGGCAGAGCAGCGCGCCGGCAAGCCGCAAGGTGAACGCCCGGACCGGCGCGAAAACCGGCCCGACTGGAAGGCTGGCCGGCAGGACGGCAAAGGCGGCGCCCAAGGCGCAAAACCCGCCTTCCAGCCAAAGCCGCGTGAGGAACGCCCGGTCCGCTTCGACCCGGACTCGCCGTTCGCCAAGCTCGCCGCGTTGCGCGACCAGCTGAAGAAGTAAGCTGCTCGTCCAATGGTCACTGATGCCCGCCAGCGCATCGACAAGTGGTTGTTCTTCTCGCGCGCGGTAAAATCGCGCACGCTGGCAGCCAGGCTGGTCGTCGCCGGACGCGTCCGCATCAATCGCGACAAAGCAGCGCAGGCCTCCGACACGGTCCGGCCGGGCGACGTTTTGACCATCACGCTGGAGCGGCGGATCTTCGTCTGGAAAGTCCTTGGCACCGGCGTACGGCGTGGCCCGGCCGAAGAGGCCCGCCTGCTCTACGAGGACATGTCGCCGCCCCCCGCGCCCAAGGGCGAGGCGCTCCCGGATGCGGTGCCGCCGTTGCGCGAGGCCGGCAGCGGTCGCCCGACGAAGAAGGAACGCCGCCAGACCGACCACCTGCTCGGCGACGATTGAGCAAGGTCGAACGCCCGCTTTGCCGGCCTTCCGGAATTCCATTCCGGAAGCCGCGGCACCGCTGGCAGGGGCCGCCCTTGCCACCGGCGGACAAAGGCGTTACCTCACCAAAAAAGCCCAACAAAATGGGACGTCCCGGAGCCGACCAATGACCTATGTCGTGACCGACAATTGCATAAAATGCAAATACATGGACTGCATCGAGGTCTGTCCGGTCGACTGCTTCTACGAAGGTGAGAACATGCTCGTCATCCACCCGGACGAGTGCATCGATTGCGGCGTCTGCGAACCGGAATGCCCGGCCGACGCAATCAAGCCCGACACCGAATCGGGTCTCGACAAATGGCTGCAGATCAACACCGAATATGCCGAGAAATGGCCCAACATCACCGCCAAGAAGGAGCCGCCGGCCGACGCTAAAAATTTCGATGGCGAAACTGGCAAGTTCGAGAAATATTTCTCCCCGGAGCCCGGCGAAGGCGACTGACGAGCCTGCCGGCTGCGGCGGCCTGACGCCGCGTAACAGACGTGATACATTAACTGCCTTGACAGGCGGCGACGGCGCGCGGCCTTCGCGCGTGCAGCAAAACCTTGATTCTTCCGACTTTTTGTGTTATATGAGCCAAACATGCCGGTGACACAACGTCGATTTATGGCGCAAACGCCCCAAAATCACTGAAAGGTGAATTTCTCAATCCGGACCAGAGCGATCTGGGGCAGGCGGTCGCAATGTTGCGATTTGCCGGTCCTGGCCTTTCCGGTGAGTTCATCGTTGTGTGGCTAAGGACCGGTCACCCCGGTCGCACGAGTTCGGGCCGGCACGATGCCGGTACCACAACAAGGAGTTCAGGGCGTAATGGCAACGATCACCCCGCAGAAGAAGTCCACCGCAGCGCGCCACGGTTTCAAGACCGGCGAATACATCGTTTATCCGGCGCATGGTGTCGGCCAGATCGTCTCGATTGATGAGCAGGAAGTCGCGGGCCACAAGCTGGAGCTGTTCGTCATCGACTTCCAGAAGGACAAGATGCGCCTCAAGGTGCCGGTCGCCAAGGCGACCTCGATCGGCATGCGCAAGCTGTCGGAAGAGGATTATGTCGAGCGCGCGCTGAAGGTCGTGCAGGGCCGCGCCCGCGTCAAGCGCACCATGTGGTCACGCCGTGCCCAGGAATATGATGCCAAGATCAACTCCGGCGATCTGATCTCGATCTCGGAAGTGGTGCGCGACCTTTACCGCGCCGATAACCAGCCGGAGCAGTCCTATTCCGAGCGCCAGCTCTACGAGGCGGCCCTCGACCGCATGGCCCGCGAGATCGCGGCCGTCAACCGCATGTCGGAGACCGAAGCGGTCCGCCTCATCGAGGTGAACCTCAACAAGGGTCCCAAGCGCGGCGCCAAGGCCGACAACGAGGAAGCCGAGCAGGAAGAAGCTGCCTGAGTTTTTCTCGTCTTCGAATTCACAAAAAACCCGGCCTTGCGCCGGGTTTTTTTGTCTTAGCTGACCGGCGACGAGGCATACCTAACCTTCGCCGCCCTCCCTTTCCGCCTCGTGCTTCAGCGTGGCGATGAACCGCTTGGTCCGCTGGCGCTCCGGGTTGCTGAACAGCACCGCGGCCGGGCCTTGTTCGACGATGTTGCCGGCATCGAGGAACACCACTTCCCGCGCGATCTTGGAGGCGAGCCGCAGATCATGCGTCGCCATCACCATGGTCGTGCCCTCGCTGGCGAGCTTGCCGAGCACATCGACCACCTCCTGCGCCAGTTCCGGATCGAGTGCCGAGGTCGGCTCGTCGCAGAGCAGGACTTTCGGCGAAGGCGCCAGCGCCCGGGCAATCGCCACGCGCTGCTGCTGGCCACCTGACAGCGTCGCCGGCCAGGCATCGGCCTTGTGCGCCATGCCGACCTTTTCGAGCAGGGCCAGCGCCCGTTCGCGCGC
Source organism: Mesorhizobium sp. M0768 (assembly GCF_040320195.1). Lineage (NCBI taxonomy): Bacteria > Pseudomonadati > Pseudomonadota > Alphaproteobacteria > Hyphomicrobiales > Phyllobacteriaceae > Mesorhizobium > Mesorhizobium sp. M0768. Next base: position 316,400 of record NZ_JAMYPD010000004.1, read on the forward strand.
CCTCTCCTTGGGCCATTTCAGCACCGTCACCAGCCCCTCCATGATGTTCTCGATCGCGGTGCGATGCGGAAACAGCTGGAAATTCTGGAACACCATGCCGGTCTGCAGCCGCAGCCGCTGGATATCCCTGGTCGAGACCCTGCCGCCGGGGCGGAATTCGAGTGCATCGTCGCCGATCCGTACCGTGCCTGAAGTCGGCAGCTCGAGCAGGTTGATGCAGCGCAAAAGCGTGCTCTTCCCTCCGCCCGACGGTCCGACAAGCGCCGTAACGCTGCCTTCCTCGATGGTGACGGTCACGCCCTTCAGCACAAGATTGTCGCCGAAACGCTTTTCAATGTTGGTGAGGCCGATCATGCGCGCGCCTCCAGGAAGCCGCCATAACGGTTGAGCCGCGTTTCCAGCCGCGCCTGCAAGGCCGACAGCACGGAGCTCATGATCAGATAGAGGGCCGCTGCCTCGACATAGAGGATCAGCGGCTCATAGGTGGTGGCGACGATGCGCTGCGCTGCCTGGAACATCTCCGGCACGGTGATGGCGGCGGCGAGCGAAGTGTCCTTGACCAGCGAGATGAAGGTGTTGGACAGCGGCGGCACGGCGACGCGCCCCGCCTGTGGAAGAATGGTGCGCCGCATTGCCTGGGCCCAGGTCATGCCGATCGAATAGGCCGCTTCCCACTGGCCCTTGGGCACCGAACCGATGACGGCGCGGATGATTTCCGATGAATAAGCACCGATGTTCAAGGTGAAGCCGATCAGTGCTGCCGGAAAGGCGTCGAGCAGGATGCCGACCGATGGCAGGCCGTAGAAGATAAGGAACAGTTGCACGAGAAGCGGCGTGCCGCGGAATATCCAGACGTAGAAGCGGACCACGGCGACCAGCGGTTTGGGACCGAACAGCCGGACAAGCGCCACAACCAGGCCTAGGACAAGACCGAATGCAAACGACAGCAGCGTCAGCGGCACGGTGAAGATCAGTGCAGCCCATAGCAGCGTAGGCAGGGATTCCAGCATCAATTGCAGCCAGTGCGGCACGAAGGCTCCTCCTTGCCAGATTGCCGTCGCTCATATCACGCGAAAGCGGCGGGCCGTCAAAAGACAGCTCGCCGCGATATGAACGACGTGGGCCTGCGTTCGGCCCACACGAGAAAGCCGTTTTACTTCGAAACGTCCTGGCCGAAATAGGTGTCGGCGATTTTCTTGTAGGTGCCGTCGGCCTTGATGTCGGCCAGCGCCTTATTGATGGCGGCCACCAGTTCCGGATCGCCCTTGCGCACGATGACGCCGGAATAGTCGGCGTTTTCTTCCTGGGCGGCAATCTTCACATTGGCGTCGGGCTTGTGCTTCTTGAAGTCGAGGAAGGACAGGCTGTCATTGATGGTGGCGTCGGCGCGGCCCGTAAGAAGCAGCTGGATCGACTGGTCGAAGCCGTCGGTGCCGACGAGCTCGGCGCCATTGGTTTCAGCCAGCTTGCCGAAATTCGAGGTCAGCGATTGCGCCGCCTTCTTGCCCTTGAGATCGGCGAAACCCTTGATGTCGGTGTTGTCGCCGCGCACGATCAGCACCGCCTTGGAGGCGATGTAGGGATCGGAGAAAGCATATTTGGCCTTGCGCGCCTCGGTGATGCCGACCTCGTTGATGACGGCATCGTAGCGGTTGGCGTCGAGACCGGCGATCAGCCCGTCCCATTTGCCTTCGAGGAACTGGGCTTTGACGCCGAGGCGCTCGGCGATGGCGCGCGCGATCTCGACGTCGAAGCCGACCAGCGCGCCGGAAGCATCATGATAGGTGAAGGGCGCATAGGTTCCTTCTGTGCCGACCTTGAAGACGCCGGACTGCTTGATCTGGTCGAGATTGGCGCCGGCGTGACCGGCGGCGATGGCCAGAACCTGCAGCGTTCCGGCGATGATGAGCGATTTGAGCCATTTCATTTTTCTGTGATCCGTCCTTGGCCGGTGTCCGGCGTCATTGCGAGTGCCGGAAAATGACAGATGCGCGATGCCAGAATAAGAAACTGAATTTCAAAAATCCCGCGCCCTTGAAATCCAATTCTCAACCAGCATCTCCCGGCGCCATCCGGCTGAGTCAAGGCCGGCGGCGAATCGCCTGGAACAGCGCAATCGACATGACAGTCCGGGGGAACATTCCCCCGCATGGCACGTTCTTCGCTGTTGTAGGGCGCGGCGCCGCCATTTCAACCATCGGCGCCAACTCACGATTCGATCGCACCGCAACGCCTGAAGCAGGAGCGCGGCATGATGGAAGACAGTGCAGGACGGACCATGGTTCGCGCGGCGATGAAAGCCCCTTATCTGGAACGTGACGAAGAGCATCTCCTGGCGCTGCGCTGGAAGGAAAACAATGACCAGCACGCGCTGCACCGCATCACCGTCGCGCATATGCGGCTGGTCATTTCCATGGCGTCGCGGTTTCGCCACTACGGCCTTCCGCTGGGCGACCTGATCCAGGAAGGCCATGTCGGGCTGCTGGAGGCCGCGGCCCGTTTCGAACCCGAGCGCGAGGTGCGGTTCTCGACCTACGCGACTTGGTGGATTCGCGCCTCGATGCAGGACTATATCCTGCGCAACTGGTCGATCGTGCGCGGCGGCACCAGCTCGGCGCAAAAGGCGCTGTTCTTCAACCTGCGGCGTCTGCGCGCCCGCCTGGCAAACGGCGCCGAGCAGACGTCGAATGCCACCCTCTACCGCGAAGTGTCGGCGGCTCTCGGGGTATCGGAAGCCGATGTGGCGATGATGGATTCCCGCCTTTCGGCGCCGGACAGCTCGCTCAACACGCCGCTAGCCGACGATGCGGGCGCAACCGAGCGGATGGAGTTCCTGGTTTCGGATGACCCGCTGCCCGATGAGGTCGTCGGCGATACGATCGACGTCGAACGCCGCTCGGTGTGGCTGAAGACGGCACTCGGCGCTCTCAATGCGCGCGAGCTCAGGATTATCGAGGAACGCCGGCTGAGCGACGAGGGCGCGACGCTCGAAGCGCTCGGCGAGACGCTCGGCATCTCCAAGGAACGTGTCCGGCAGATCGAGGCGCGCGCCATGGAAAAGCTCAAGGCGGCGCTGGTAAAGCAGAATCCGGAATTTCTCGCAGCCTGAATCGCGTCGCCTGCTATTTGTCGGTGACGATCTTCACCTTGTCGCCGGCCGAAACCGCGGCACCCGGCGACAGCGCGTTGAGCACCCTGAACAAATCCAGCTTGCGGTCGACGCCGACCATCTGTGCGGCCAGGGAGCCCATCGTCTGGCCGGGCTGCACCGTGACGATGCGGATACGCAGTGGCTTCAGTGCTGCCTTCTCGGCAGCACTCAGGATGCGGAACGAGCCGCTGACCGAGCGCGCCACCGTGCTCAGCGAGGTGCTGGCCGACGGCGCAGCAGTCAGCAAGCGGTAGACCTGGCCGCCGGCGCGGATCACCGCAATGTCGAATTGCCAGCCATCGGCGCCGGCATGCGCGGTTGCCGCTTCGTTGCCGTTGATCGTCTCCTGGCGCACGCTGCTGTCGTCGAGGCCGGCAACCCAGCCGCTGCGGATGTAGTCGGTCAGCGAGCGGTCCTTGTCGATCGAAACGCCATCGAAGCGGATTGCCATGTCGCCCGGGCCTGTGGCGGTCACCGCCGCCGCCGAATTGTCGATGACGAAACCGTTGGGCACCGAGAACGACACACCGAGGCCAGGGTGCAGGAAGGTTTCGCCGCGCACATAGCCTTCCTCCGGCGTGTCGCCGTAAAGCAGCCCGTCTACGCCGGCAAGAAATGAATCGCGGTCGCGCGACCCGACACCAGGCGCGCCGAACTGGCGGGCGTGGCGCTGCGCGAGATCGATACGCTGCGGCGTGTTGGGGTGCGTCGCCAGGAAGTCGAGGCTGGCGTCGGTGGCGCCGCTGATCGAGCGAAAATCGGTATAGGCCGACATCGACTGCAGGAAGCGGCCGGCGGCGTAGGGGTCGAAACCGGCTTCGCCGATCGACTTGATGCCGATGGCATCGGCCTCCAGCTCCTGATTGCGCGAGAACTGGGCCAGCCTCAGCTTGCCGCGGATCAGCGCCGCCTTGGCCGTCGGGTTGTCGCCGAGCACGTCCGAAACGACCTTGGTCGCCAACCCCTCTTCGGCTTCCAGCTGCTGGCGCTGCAGGCCGTGGTTGGCCGTAACGTGGCCCATCTCATGCGCGATGACGGCGGCCAGCTCGGCGGAATCGTTGGCCAGCGCCAGCAGCCCGCGGGTGATGTAGAGATAGCCGCCCGGCAGCGCGAAGGCATTGACGTTGGGCGAGTTGAGGATGGTGATGCGGTAGGTCTGGGTTGGGTTGGCCGACACCACGGTCAGTCTGCCGACGATCTTGGCCACCATGCGCTCGAGCTTGGGGTCGGAATACTCGCCGCCATAGGTGGCGAGGATGCGCGGGTGCTGCGCCTTCGCCAGTTGGGCGAGCTTGCCGTTGGCGGCGACATTGTCGACCGTGATCGGCTTGTCTGAGGGCTGAAAGCCTGATTCCTGCACGTCGGGAGGCGTGAACATCTGGCAGCTTGCCAGCGCCACGGCAAGACCGGCCAGCGCCAGAAAGCGCGCCAGCGGTTTCACCCTCCGATTGTCGATGCCGGTCGGCAGATCGGCTTCCTTTCAAGTCCTGGCACGTGACCGCGAAAATCGGGCGCGATTTCCGGAAAGCATCACGCGCAAATCAAGTGCTACGGCGTCCTTCGTGCGTCCGACAGATACGAGGCAGCAAGGGCAAATCACGGTCTAGGCCGGACCAGCTCCTGGCGGACCTAGCCACACTACCTCGACCATGGCAAGCAAGCGCCGCTTCGCCTTCCGCCGGTTTGACCATAAATTATGTCCGCTTCCGGGCAACATCTCGTGATCCAGCCGCAAACGGACCCGAGCCGATATAGCGTCGGAATGCCTCCGGTCCAGCCCCGACGAAAAAATCGGCCGCGGTGCCCGTCGCGGCAACCGTGCCACCATCCAGGAAAACCATGTTTTGGCCGATACGGCGCGCATCGTCCGGCTGGTGCGTGACGAATAAGACCGTCATGCGCTGCTCCGAATGGACGTCGGCCACCAGGTCGAGCATGTCGTCGCGCAGTGCCGGTCCGAGCGAAGCGAACGGCTCGTCGAGCAACAGCACCGGCCGGTCGCGCACCAGGACCCGGGCGAGCGCGACGCGCTGCCGCTCGCCGCCGGAGAGTTCGCGCGGCAGCCGGCTTTCCTTGCCGGCAAGGCCGACGCGCTTCAGCGCTGCGGTGATTGCGGCGCGGTCAGCCTCGCTCAGCCTGAGCGAAGGCGAGCGGCCGAGCCCGACATTCTGCTCGAGGGACAGATGGGCAAACAGGTTGTTTTCCTGGAACACCATCGATACCGGCCGCGCTGATGGCGGCGCAGTGCTGACGTCGGCGCCGCCGATCAGCACGCGGCCCGACCGCGGCGTCTCGAAGCCGGCCACCAGATTGAGCAGCGTCGACTTTCCCGAACCGCTCGGCCCCATGATGGCGGTGATTTCCGACGCCGGGAAATCGACATCGAATATAAGCGGCGTTTCACCATAGCTGAACGAGACATTATCGAGCCGCACGGCCGCGCCTTTTTCCACCGAAATGGACCGTTCCGGGCTGATCGGCATCATGATTTCTCCCTCCTTCCCAGCCAGTCCGCGGCCAACACCAGCGCCAGGCAGACAAGGCCGAGCAGCAGCGCCAGGCCGGCGGCATCCTCGGTGCGGTAACTGCCCATGCGCGCCAGCAGCAGATAGGGCAAGGTCTGCACGGAATCGCTGCCGAACAGCGCAATGACGCCGAGATCGCCGAGCGACAGCGCCATGGCGAACGCGAAGCCGGTGGCGAGCGGCCGCCGCAGCGACGGCCAGTCGACCAGCCGCAACCGGTTCCAGCCCGAGATGCCAAGCTGTGCGCAGAGCCGTTCGTGGCGTTCGCTCGCCGCGTCATAGGCAGGGCGGATGGCGCGGATGGCGAACGGCATCGCCATCACTGCATTGACCGCAACGACCATGACAGGGGCGATCGCAAAGACATCGCCGACGGTGCGCAGGAGCAAGAACCAGCCGGCACCGATGACGATGGGCGGCACCACCAGGACGAACCCCGCACCGGTGTCGGCCAGGTGTTCGAGCAGCGTCCTCCTGCCGCTCCGCCGGGTGAGCGCCAGCGCCCGGCGCGCCATCACCAGCGACAGCGACAACGCCACAGAGAGCAGCGCCGACAGGAGGGAGAGCACGGCACTGGTCGCCGTCGCTTGCCGCACCGCGCTCTCGCCGGCCAGGCGGCCGAGATCGGCGCCAAGCCCGGCTGCCAGCGTGGCCGCCATCGGCCCGGCGACAAACAGCAGTGCGAGCCCGATCGCCAGCGCGTTCAGCACGGTCTCGGCCGCACCGGCTGAAAAATACCGGCGCGGCGCCACCGGCAGATTGGCGTCGCCGGTCATATTGGCGCCAAGCCGCGTCAAGGCCAGCACGACGACGAAGGTCAGGGCAATCTGCAGCAAGGTCAGCGTCACCGCCCGCGCCGGGTCGAAGTCGAAACGCAGCGCCTGGTAGATGGCAACCTCCAGCGTCGTCGCGCGCGGCCCGCCGCCGAGCGTAAGCACGATGGTGAAGGAGGTGATGCACAGCATGAAAACGAGCCCGGCAACGCCCGGCAGGGCCGCACGCAACGGCGGCCATTCGATCAGCCGGAAGGCCGGCGCAGCCCCCATGCCAAGCTGGCTCGCCAGCCGCCATTGGTTAGCCGGCACGGTCTGCAACGCCTCCAGGAACAGCCGCGTCGCCAGCGGCAGGTTGAAGAAGACATGGGCAACGAGTATGCCCGACAGGCCATAGATGCCGGGCCAGCTCTGGCCGCCTAGCGCGCCCAGCGTGCCGGCAAAATAGCCGGCGCGGCCATAGAGCGCCAAGACACCGAGTGCGGCAACAATGGCCGGCAGCGCCAGTGGCACGGCGAAAAGCTGGAGGATGAAGCCTCGCCCGAAAAAACGCGGATGCCGCGACAGGGCGCGCGCGACGAACAGCGCCGGTGCAACGGAGAGCAGGGTCGACAGCAGAGCCTGCCAGAGCGTGAAACGGACGACGCGCAAGAGATAGGAATCGAAAGCGGAGGCGGCGCCGGACAGGTCGCGTGTGGCTTCGACGACGAGCCCGGCGAATGCACCGCCGATCAGCAGCGCGATGGCGGCGAGCGCGACGATGCCGGCAGTGACGCGGGGATCGGCCGGATGACGCGTAGGCATGTCGCGCTACCCGACACTACGACAGGCGTAGATCGAAGGAAATACCTGGCAAAGGCCGAGCCCACCCCTCTCTGGCCTGCCGGCCATCTCCCCCTCAAGGGGGGAGATTGCGCACTCAGCCGCCTTCGCCAATCTCACAAGTGGCAGGACGAGGAGAGGCGACAAAGCTGCCGATCTCCCCCTTGAGGGCAGGGCTATCGCATTTGGATTCTTACGAAGTTGGACCCCCACCCTAACCCTCCCCACAAGGGGGAGGGAACGCTGCCGCATGCCCTTACTTCCCCTTTTGGCGCCGAAAGGCAGACAATTTGCCGAGGTCAGTGCCAACGGAAGTCTCCCTCCCCCTTGTGGGGAGGGGTTAGGGGTGGGGGTACGTCGTAGAGCGAAAGCCTCGGCGTTCCATCTGCGATAGCCGTGCCCTTGAGGGGGAGATGGCCGGCAGGCCGGAGGGGGGTGGCTTGGCGCAAACATCCGACGAGGCTTGAGCCCTACCTGCTCATCGCCGCAAGCCACTCATCGACCCAGGCCTTGCGGTTGGCCGCGACGTCTTCCGGGCTGAACAGCAAGGTCTTGGTCGGCTTGACCAGCTTGTCGAACGCCGGGTTGAGCGGCTTGTCGGTTTTGCCGGCCGGGAACATCCAGTTGGTTTCGGGAATGACATCCTGGAATTTCGGTCCGGTCATGAAGGCAATGAACTTTTCCGCCAGCGGGTTCTTCGCGCCCTTGGTGGTGATCCCCGCAACCTCGATCTGCAGATATTCGCCCTCCTCGAAGGACGCCGCCTGGTAGCGCTCGGTGTTTTCGGCGACCATGTGGTAGGCCGGCGAGGTGGTGTAGGACAGCACCATCGGCGCCTCGCCCTTGGTGAACAGGCCGTAGGCCTCGCTCCAGCCCGGCGTTACCGTCAGCACCTTCGCCTTGAGTTTGGCCCAGGCTTCCGGCGCCTTGTCGCCATAGACCGACTTGACCCACAGCAGCAGGCCAAGGCCCGGCGTCGAGGTGCGCGGATCCTGGATGACGATCTTCTCTCCGGCATCGCCCTCGACCAATTCCCTGAGGCTCTTCGGCGGGCTCTTCAGTTTTTCGGTGTCGTAGACGACGGCGAAATAGCCATAGTCGAACGGCACGAAAATATCGTCGCTCCAGCCGCCCGGTACATTGACGCCCGAGACGGCGCCGTGCGGCGAAAACAGGCCGGTTGCCTTGGCGTCGGCGGTTAAGTTGGTATCGAGGCCAAGTACGATATCGGCCTTGGTCGCGGCGCCTTCCAGCTTCACACGGTTGAGCAGCGCCACGCCGTCGGCGACCGAGACGAATTCGACGACGCAACTGCATTCGGCCTCGAAGGCCTTCTTCACTGCCGGTCCCGGACCCCAATCGGCGGTGAAGCTTTCATAGGTATAGACCGTCAGTCTATCCTGTGCCGATGCCTGCCCTGGCAGGGCGAGCGCGGATGCCGCAACCAGGACAATTGAGACAAGAGAGTGGAAAAAACTGCGCATCGGCGCCTCCTTCGTTCGCGTTGAAAGGAATTGAGGCGTCGGGCTGTCCGAAACGTCTAATCCCTCCGCCGGTACAAACCGGATCAGGTTCAGCGGGTTGGCAGTCTTGCCTCTCAGCCGGTCCGCGAAGATCGCGTCCGGCACCCCGTTAGAGCGTTGCGACACATAGGCCCGGCCGAAGTGCTGCGCAAGCGGAAGTTTGCCGGACATCCAAAGCCCAGCCTTCCGTTTCGTCTGCCGTTTCATCTTCCGTTTCCGGGGCAGGGCTGGTAAGGGCCACGAGATATGAGCACATTCACCATCCTGCTTGGCGGCGATCTCATCCGCACGCCGCTGCTCGACCGCCAGGTCGAAGGCTCGCGCGTCATCGCCGCCGACGCCGGCATCGGCCATGCCCGTATGCTGGGCCTGAGGCCGGAACTCTGGGTCGGCGATTTCGATTCGGTGCCTGCCGAGTTGCCGGAGGATCTGGCCGCCGTGCCACGGCAGGTGTTTCCTGCCGAAAAAGACAAGACCGACGGTGAACTCGCTATCGCCGCCGCGCTCGAACGCGGTGCGACCAGCCTTGTGCTCGCAGGCGCCTTCGGCGGCAAACGTACCGACCACATCTTCCTGCATCTGGCGCTGAGCGTCCGGCTGGCGGAAGGCGGGACGGAAGTGCTTTTGACCAGCGGCGCACAGGAAGGCATTCCCTTGCTGCCGGGAAAGACTGGCTTCGACTATGCCGACGGCACGCTGTTTTCGGTGCTCGGCTTCTCCGATCTCGCCGGCCTGAGCGTCACCGGCGCCAAATGGCCGCTCGACCATGTCGAGGTTGCGTTCGGCTCGTCGCTGACCATTTCCAACGAGGTCAATGGCCGGCTCGAAATCGCGCTGGCCAGCGGCCGCGCGCTGCTGCTCGCGCATCCCTACCCTCTTCCGGAAAGCTGAGCCCAGAAAGCTGATATGGCGCCGCCACTTCTCAATCTCGACGGGATAAAGCTGACCTTTGGCGGCACGCCGTTGCTCGACGGTGCCGCCCTGACGGCCTCGGCTGGCGACAAGATCGCCCTGGTCGGCCGCAACGGCTCTGGTAAGTCGACGCTCCTCAAGATCGCCGCCGGGCTGATCGAACCGCAGGATGGCGAAGTCTTCCGCCAGCCCTCGGCAACCGTGCGCTACTTGCCGCAAATGCCCGACATGGACGGTTTTGCGACCGTCCGCGCCTATGTCGAGGCGGGGCTCGGGCCCGCCGACGATCCCTACCGCGCCACCTATCTGATGGAGCATCTCGGCCTGACCGGCGAGGAACGGCCGAACGACCTTTCCGGCGGCGAGGCGCGGCGCGCCGCCCTCGCCCGCGTCATGGCGCCGGAGCCCGACATTCTCCTCCTCGATGAGCCGACCAATCATCTTGACCTTTCGGTCATCGAATGGCTGGAGGAGGAGCTTGCCCGCACCTCCTCGGCACTGGTCGTCATCTCGCATGACCGCCGTTTTCTCGAGCGCGTGTCACGCGCCACAATCTGGCTCGACCGCGGCCAGACCCGCCGTCTCGACAAGGGCTTTGGCTATTTCGAGGAATGGCGCGACACGGTGCTGGAGGAGGAAGAGCGCGAGCAGCACAAGCTCGGTCGCCAGATCGTGCGCGAGGAGCACTGGCTGCGCTATGGCGTGACAGCGCGGCGCAAGCGCAACATGCGCCGGCTCGGTGAGTTGCAGACCATGCGCCAGCGCTTTCGTGGTCATCGCGGCGCCGAGGGTGCGGCGACGATGACAGCCAGCGACGCCGCCGAATCCGGCAAGCTGGTGATCGAAGCCAAGAACATCGAGAAGACCTTTGGCGATCTGACCGTGGTCAAGGGATTCTCGACCCGAATCCAGCGCGGCGATCGCGTCGGTCTGGTCGGGCCGAACGGCGCCGGCAAGACGACGCTGTTGAAGATGCTGACCGGCGAATTGAAGCCGGACGCGGGCACGGTGCGGCTCGGCACAAATCTGGAGATCGCCACGCTCGACCAGAAGCGCGAAGCCGTCGACCCGCAGGAGACATTGGCGCAGTATCTCACCGACGGGCGCGGCGAGAACCTCGTCATCAATGGCGAGCAGCGCCACGTCGTCTCTTACATGAAAGACTTCCTGTTCAAGCCGGAACAGGCGCGCACGCCGGTGCGCGAGCTTTCGGGCGGCGAGCGGGCGCGGCTGATCCTCGCCCGCGTTTTGGCGCGGCCGGCAAACCTGCTTGTGCTCGACGAGCCGACCAACGACCTCGACATGGAGACGCTGGAGCTGCTGCAGGAATTGGTCGCCGGCTTTGCCGGCACGGTGATCCTGGTCAGCCACGATCGCGATTTCCTCGACCGCACCGTGACCAGCATCATCGCGCCGGATGGTGACGGCCGCTGGATCGAATATGCCGGCGGCTATTCCGACATGCTGGCGCAGCGCGGCGGCACCAGGCTGGACGACCGCAAGGCGCGACCAAAGGCCGAGACGGGCGACGCGACGGCGGCAAGCAGGAACGAAGCGGCCGCAACGAAGGGCCCGGCCAAGAAACTGTCGTTCAAGCAGAAATTCGCGCTGGAAACCTTACCCAAGAAGATCGAGGCGGTGTCGGCCTCGATCTCGCGGCTGGAGAACAACATCGCCGATCCGGCCTATTACGAGCGCGACCCGGCCTCGTTCCAGAAGACGATTGCCGCGCTCGACAAGGAGCGCGTCACACTGGCAGCGCTCGAGGAGGAATGGCTGGAACTGGAAATGCTGCGCGAGGAGATGGAGGGGTAATTCGCGAGTTCAAGCACCTTGTCATTGCGACTAGAGAGGAATGCGCATATGTTATGCGCATAGTGTGGAGGTGATCATGCGCAAGATAGCTGTGAATGCGGTTCGCCAGCCGGCAAATCTGTCGATCGACTCAAAGCTCATGAAGGAAGCCAAGGGGCTCGATGTGAATGTCTCGCGCGCCGCTGAAGCCGGCATCGCCGAGGCCGTGGCCGCCGAAAAGACGCGGCTGTGGAAGCTTGAGAACCGCGCGACGATAGATGCGTGGAACGAATATGTCGAAAAACACGGTATTCCGCTGGCAGAACATCGGCAATTCTGATGGCGCGCTACGACGTCTTCGCGGGTAGCATCGAAGGCGGCTATCTCCTCGACGTCCAGGCCGATCTGCTAGACCATTTCAAGACCCGGGTGGTCGTCCCGCTTCTGCCGGCTGCGATGGCGCCATCACCAATGCGAAAGCTCCATCCGATTTTCGAGATCAATGGTCGGAAATTGGTCATGGCCACCCATTTGATCGCCACGGTTGCGGCGACGGAACTGGGCGAGAGCCGACTGAATCTGACGAGGCATCACGACGAGATCGTGGCCGCGCTCGATATGCTGTTCCAGGGCTTCTGAGCCAGAGAGGCGTTGGGCTGGTGAGCCGACCTCACCCCGCCGTCTTTGTCTGCCAGGCCTTTAGCGCCTCGTCGAACACCTTCTCGCCTGGAATGCCCTTTTCCATGGTGAGCAGCGCCCGCCGCCCGGTCTTGTAGACGACCGGCACGTCGATCCAGTCCTGACCTCTGAGCAAGGTCAGATTGGCGTCTTCATCCGCCTTGGTATCGTTGAGCGCAACCAGGAAGAAACCGTCGGCGATCTTGGCCGGGATGCCGATCAGCGGGCTTCCGGCATCCTGCTCGGAGCCCTTCATGGCGACACGCAGGATGTTGTCGACGCCGCCGCCCTCGAAGCCGTCAGGCGTCAGGAAGATCATCTCGATAATATGGCTGGCCGGCAGCGTCTGGTCGGTGTTGCGACGGATCGTCATGCGCAACTGGATATCCTTGCCTGGAATGGTCGCCTCGGCGCGGATCGCCGGCTCGGGCGGCAGGTCGCCGCCGGGCGATTCCTGCACCAGCGACCAGACGATATTGCCGGGCTCGGCCGAGCCTTGAGCGGTGCTGGTGCGCTCCTCATAGAAGATCGCCTTCTGGCCGACGGCCAACGTGGCTTGCGGCGGAACTGCCGTTGGTGCCGCTGCCGGTGCTGGCGGCGGGGCGGCCGCTGCAGGCGCTGCTGCCCCGTTGGCGGGCGGCGTTGCGGGAGTTGGTGCAGCGGACCCATCGACTGCTGGAGCATTGGCCGTGGCTTGCGTGTCGGCGGGTGCGGCCGGAGCCGGCGCGGCCGGTGCCGGGGTGGTCGGCGCTTGTGCGGCCGATGGCGGCGTGGTCAGTGCGGCGACGGATTCGCCTTCGCCGATGCCCGCCTGCCCGGCCGCGGGGCCGGGATCGACTTCGTGGCCCTCGGGCGTCAGGCGCTGCGTGAACTTCGCGCCCTCGCCGGAATCCGTCGGAGGCGCGGCGGCCGGTACGGCCGCATCGGCCACCGGCTTGGCCGGGGCTGGTTTTACCAGCGGTTCGGTGGCGACGGCTGTGGTCGAGTCGAGGCCGAGCATGCTGCCGAACGCATCCTTGTTCAGCCAGATGCCATAGCCACCACCGGCAATGACGAGCAAAGCAATGGCGGCGGCGATCACACCGCCATAGCTGCGCCTGCGCTCCGCAGGATAGAGCCGCTGGAACCTGTCCTCCGCGGGGCCGCCGTCGTTGGAAAAGTCGTCGCCCGGAAAAACGCCGTCTTGGCCGTCAGCCGTCGGAAGTTCCATATCGGACGGCGGCGGACCAGCGCGCTCCTGAGAAAGAGCGACGGGCTGCGGCTTTTGCCAGTTCGGCGCCGCCTTGGCGGGCGTGGGCTGCCAGGCCGGCCCAGTCTTTGCTGGCTCCGTCTTTGCCGGCTCGGTCTTGGCCGGCTGCCATGCCGGCTCCGTCTTTGCCGGCTGTCGGATATGGCTGGACTGGTTCTTGTTGCGGTCGATGGAGGAGAAGATGTCCTCCAGTTCCGCCAGCGGGTCGGGTGGCGGCGCAGGCTTGGCATAGTCCCGCTCGACTTTGGCGATGGCGTCTTCCAGTGCACGCATCTGCCGGTCGACATCGGAAGGCGTCATCGTGGCCTTCTCTGCGAGTTGTTTCGCGATTGACGAACGGGCCCTGTCATAGACCCTGGCGCGCACTTCCGCCGACGGCTCACCGAGTTTATCGAGCGCCTTTTTCAGAATAGGAACAAAATCTACCATACGTCAGTCGACCTGCATTTGTTTCTGGGCCGGCCCCCGCAAATCAGCCGCAATGCCCGGAAAGGCTGAGAAACTAGTCTTGAAACGGATCGGTCACAAGTATCGTGTCGTCCCGCTCAGGGCTGGTGGAAAGGAGTGCGACCGGCGCGCCGATCAGCTCCTCGATGTAGCGGACGTACTTCACCGCCTGGGCCGGCAGGTCGTTCCAGCTGCGCGCGCCGGCAGTGGTGCCTTTCCACCCCTCCAGCGTCTCGTAGACCGGTTCGACGCGGGCCTGCGCACCCTGGCTGGCCGGCAGGTAATCGATCGCCTCGCCGTCGAGTCGGTAGCCGGTACAGACCTTGATCTCGTCCAGCCCATCGAGCACATCGAGCTTGGTCAGCGCAATGCCCTTGATGCCGTTGACGGCGACGGCCTGGCGGACCAGCACGGCATCGAACCAGCCGCAGCGGCGCTTACGGCCGGTGACGACGCCGAATTCATGGCCGCGCGTGCCCAGGAACTCGCCGATCTCGTTCTTCTGTTCGGTTGGAAACGGGCCTTCGCCGACGCGCGTCGTATAGGCCTTGGTGATGCCGAGCACATAGCCGATGGCGCCCGGGCCGACACCGGAGCCTGCGGCGGCCTGACCGGCAACCGTATTGGACGAGGTGACGAACGGATAGGTGCCGTGATCGATGTCGAGCAACGTGCCTTGCGCGCCCTCGAACAGGATGCGCTCGCCGGCGCGGCGCTTGTCGTCGAGGATTTTCCAGACGCGGTCCATATAGGGCAGGATCTCGTCGGCCACCGAGATCAGCTCGCTCATGATCGCCTCGTGCGTGACCTCGGCATGGCCGAGCCCGCGCCGCAGCGCATTGTGGTGCGTCAGCAGCCTGTCGACCTTCAAGGGCAGCGTTTCCAAATCCGCCAAATCCATCACCCTGACCGCGCGCCGGCCCACCTTGTCTTCATAGGCGGGACCGATGCCGCGACGGGTCGTGCCGATCTTCGTTCCGGAATTGGAAGCGGCGTCCTCGCGAAATCCGTCCAGCTCCCGGTGCAAGGACAGGATAAGCGCGGTGTTTTCGGCTATTTTCAGGCGGTCTGGCGTCACCTCGACGCCCTGCGCCTTCAATTTCGCAACCTCCGCGACGAAAGCGTGCGGATCGAAGACGACGCCATTGCCGATGATGGACAGCTTGCCTTGCCGCACCACGCCGGACGGCAGCAGCGACAGCTTGTAGACCTTGCCGTCGACGACCAGCGTATGGCCGGCATTGTGGCCGCCCTGGAAGCGCACGACAACATCGGCGCGCTCCGACAGCCAGTCTACGATCTTGCCTTTGCCCTCATCGCCCCATTGCGAGCCGACGACCACCACATTGGCCATATTTCTTTTCCCTTGAGACGCCGCACGAGCAGCTTGAAACAGTTCGAAACGACAGGCCTCTATCGCATCGGCCCCCAAAATCGGAATCGATTTTCGGAAAGCACGACGCGAGGATTAAAGCCTTCCGACGCGTACTTTGTAGCGTCCAATTGCACGCACGTCGTTCTATAGCGTCAAGACCCGGCGAGCGCGACCACTCTTTGCCGCCCAAAACGCTCCGAGGCACAACAATTTTCGCCTTTGACATCATTTACTTGGGCTGGCGGTCGCAATAGGCCCACACCGACCGTCAAATTCCCTCTGCCTGGCCGGGAGTTCACGATGCATCGAGCCGCCTATCTGTTCCTGCTGTTCACCACCTTGCTGTGGGGCGGCAACTCCGTGGCGGGAAAGCTGGCGGTCGGTCATATCTCGCCGATGACGCTGGTCTTCCTGCGTTGGCTGCTGGCGGTTCTGATTCTGCTGCCGATCGGCTGGGGAACGCTACGCCAAGACTGGCCGGTGGTGCGCAGGCATTGGTTGCTGCTTGGCGGGCTCGGCGCTTGCGGCTTCGCCTTCTTCAACACGATCTTCTACACGGCGCTCAACTACACGACGGCGATCAACGTCTCGATCGAGCAGGCGGCGATACCGATCGTGATCATCATCGCCAATTTCCTGCTGTTTCGCCTGCGGGTGAACCGGGTGCAGATCGCTGGCGTCGTGCTGACCATCATTGGCGTCGCGGTGACGGCGAGCCATGGCGACCTGCGCCAGCTTCTCAAGCTGGATCTCAACTTTGGCGACGCGATCATGCTGGTCGCCGTGCTTTGCTACTCCTTCTATTCGGTGGGGTTGCGGCTGAAGCCGATAATCCGCTGGCAGAGCCTGATGCTGGCGCTGTCGGTTGCCGCACTCGTCACATCGCTGCCTTTCTTCCTGTGGGAGATTGCCGCCGGCAAAGTCATCGTCCCCGATGCCCGCGGCTGGGCGGTCGCGTTCTATACCGCCATCGGTGCTTCGGTCATCTCGCAAATCTTCTACATCAGGGGCAACGAGCTGATCGGCGCCAACCGCGCCGGCCTGTTCATCAATCTGGTGCCGATCTTCGGTACGCTGCTATCGGTGCTGATTGTCGGCGAGACATTCCAGCTCTATCAGGCGCTGGCTCTCGCGCTGGTGCTCGGTGGCATCAGCCTCGCGGAATACAGCGGACGGAAGATGGCGGCATCCGCTGCTGAATGAAGTCGCTTGCCGCGACGTTCCACCGCCCCGCGTGCTGCTGCACACGGGGCGACCGAATTTCAGGCTATCCCAACATCGAAATGCAGCCGCTTGGCGGAGTCGATCGACTTGTGCGAGCGTACCTGCGCCAACACGTTTTCCGGGAATGGCGCATCGAGATAGAGCAATGCGATGGCATCGCCGCCCGGCCGGTTGCGGCCGAGCTGGAAGTTGGCGATGTTGACGCCGTTCTCGCCGCACACCGTGCCGAGCAGACCGATGATGCCGGGCGCGTCGGCATTGGTCGTGTAGAGCATGTGCTGGCCGACCTCGGCGTCGAGATTGATGCCCTTGATCTGGATGAAGCGCGGCTTGCCGTCCGAAAAACAGGTGCCGGCGATCGAGCGCGTCCTGTGCTCGGTCTTGACCGTCAGCTTGATATAGCCGTCGAACACGCCCGACTTGTCGCGCTTGACCTCGGCGACGATGATGCCGCGCTCCTTCACCATGATCGGCGCCGACACCATGTTGACGTCGGAGACCTGCGGCCGGATCAGCCCGGCAAGGGTGGCACTGATCAGCGCGCGCGTGTTCATCGTCGCGGTCGAGCCGTCGAACAGTATCTCGACCTCCTTGATCGGATCCTCGGTGACCTGTCCGACAAAGGCGCCGAGCACTTCGGCAAGCTTGACGAAAGGTTTCAGCCGCGGCGCCTCTTCGGCGGTGATCGACGGCATGTTGATGGCGTTGGAAACGGCGCCCTTGATCAAATAGTCGGACATCTGCTCGGCGACATGCAGGGCGACATTCTCCTGCGCTTCGGTGGTCGACGCGCCGAGATGCGGCGTCGCCACGACATTCTCCATGCCGAACAGTGCGTTGTTGTCCGCCGGTTCGACCTCGAACACGTCGATGCCGGCGCCGGCCACCTTGCCGCTCTTCAGCGCCGCGATCAGGTCGGCCTCGACGATCAGCCCGCCACGGGCGCAGTTGATGATACGCACGCCGGTCTTCATCTTGGCGATCGCCGCGGCGTCGATGATGTTGCGCGTCTTGTCGGTAAGCGGCGTGTGCAGCGTGATGAAATCGGCGCGGGCGAACAGCTCGTCGAGCTCGACCTTTTCGACGCCGAGCTCCTCGGCGCGGCTGTCCGACAGGAATGGATCGAAGGCGATGACGTGCATCTTCAGGCCGACGCCGCGCGTAGCGACGATCGAACCGATATTGCCGCAGCCGATGATGCCCAGCGTCTTGCCGGTGATCTCGACACCCATGAAGCGGTTCTTTTCCCATTTGCCGGCATGCGTCGAGGCGTTGGCCTCCGGTATCTGGCGGGCCAGCGCGAAGATCATGGCGACGGCATGCTCGGCGGTGGTGATCGAATTGCCGAAGGGCGTGTTCATCACGATGATGCCCTTGCGGCTCGCCGCCGGTATGTCGACATTGTCGACGCCGATGCCGGCGCGGCCCACGACCTTCAGCCTGGTCGCGGCATTGATCAGCTTCTCCGTGACCTTTGTCGCCGAGCGGATGGCCAGCCCATCATACTGGCCGATCACTTCGAGCAGTTTTTCCTTGTCCTTGCCGAGATCCGGCAAATAGTCGACCTCGATGCCGCGATCCCTGAAGATCTGCACGGCGGTGGTGGAAAGTTTGTCTGAGACGAGAACGCGGGGCATTGGCTTGGTCCTTTGCGATTGGCGTCCCTCCCCCTTGAGGGGAGGGTCGGCGCGAAGCGCCGGGCTGGGGTCGTTGCGGCCGGATGCGGCCAAATCTTTTTCTTTCTGGATGGCGGATCGTTGAACGGGTGGAGGCGACCACCCGGCCCTTCGGGCCACCCTCCCCTCGAGGGGGAGGGAGTCAGGCCGCCGCTTTGAGCGACGCCTTTTGCGCGGCAAAGGCCCAGTCGAGCCAGGGCAGCAGCGCTTCGAGATCGGAGGTCTCGACTGTCGCCCCGCACCAGATGCGCAGGCCGGGCGGTGCATCGCGGTAGGCACCAATGTCGTAGGCGACGCCTTCCTTGTCGAGCGCCGAGACAATTGCCTTGGCGAATGCAGCCTGTCCGTCGGCGTCGAGTGCAGCGACCTCCGGATCGGTGAAGGAAAGGCAGACCGACGTGTTCGAACGCGTCGCCGGGTCTACGGCAAGATGGCCGAGCCAGGAAGATTTCCGGACAAAGCGATCGAGAACGGCGGCATTGGCATCCGCTCTGGTGACCAGCGCGTCGAGGCCGCCGATCGACTTCGCCCAACGCAGCGCGTCGAGATAGTCCTCGACGCACAGCATCGACGGCGTGTTGATAGTCTCGCCCTTGAAGATGCCTTCGATCAGCTTGCCGCCCGAGATGAGGCGGAAGATTTTCGGCAACGGCCAGGCTGGCTTGTAGCTTTCCAGGCGTTCGACGGCGCGCGGGCTGAGGATCAGCATGCCGTGCGCGCCCTCACCGCCCAGCACCTTCTGCCAGGAGAAGGTGACGACGTCGAGTTTCTGAAAATCGAGCTGTTGCGCAAAGGCCGCCGAAGTCGCGTCGCAGATGGTCAGGCCCTTGCGGGTGGCCGGGATGAAATCGCCGTTCGGCACGCGCACACCCGACGTCGTGCCGTTCCAGGTGAAGACCACGTCGCGGTCGAAGTCGATTTTGGTCAGGTCCGGCAGTGCGCCGTAGTCCGCCTCTAACCTGCGAACATCGGCGAGCCTCAGCTGCTTGACCACATCGGTGACCCAGCCGGAGCCGAAGCTCTCCCAGGCGACCATGTCGACGCCGCGTTCGCCGAGCAGCGACCATAGCGCCATTTCGACCGCGCCGGTATCCGAGGCCGGCACGATGCCGATGCGGTAGTCCGCCGGAACCTGGAGGATTTCCCGGGTCAGCTCGATCGCTTGTTCGAGCTTGGTCTTGCCGATCTTGGCGCGGTGCGAGCGCCCGAGCGCGGCATTTTTGAGCGCCTCGACCGACCAGCCGGGGCGTTTTGCACAGGGACCTGAGGAAAAATTGGGATTTGCCGGACGGAATCCGGGCTTGGTATGCGTGGTCATCGTGGTCTATCCTTCCAGATAGTGGCCCCTCGTTGGGGAGGGGTGGCCCACGGATGGCGATATGCGTTCAGGCTTTCGGCGTCAAGGGGAAAGTTTTTGTCGCTGTCGGGATATTGCCGGGGGCGAAACGCAAACAGCGGGCCTGCGACCCACCATTGTCAACGCCTCGGCTTCGATCGAGCCTACCACAGATCGTAGCGTAGTCCGACTTTGACTTGATGATTGTTGATCCCTTTGCGGATCGGAAAAGAAGTCAGACTCTCGGCAGTCACATATTCGGCGTCTGGCGCGGAAAAATACTGATAGCCCAGATCGACCGAGACGTTCTTGGACACTTGGTACGCAAGCCCGGCATTCAGCGTGTAGGCGAAGGAGTACTGGGTCTTGTTGTCATGCCGGACGAAATCGTCGGTGGGGTCGGCGTTGTCGGTGAAGTAGCTCGCCGACAGGCGACGCTTGCTCTGCAGGATACCGACACCGGCGCCGAGATAAGGTGTGATTCCGACATAGGTGCCAAGGTCGACATAGCCGTTGAGTATGCCTGAGAAGGCATAGTTCTTCAGGGTCGCCGATGCCACGGTCGTTCCGTCGTTATAGCCGACGTCGATCTTGTTGCCGGGAAGATAGCCGACATTGAGATCGGCGCGCAGATAGTCGTTGAAATGGTAGCCGAAGCCGATGCTGGCGAAGATGGGATCTTCCTTTTCGTCGAAGCTCGCGGGTGTAAAGGCGAAATGCTCATCCTTGAAGCTCTTCTGCACCAGATAGGAGACATCGCCGCGCAGATACCATCCCGAGCCAACCTCGACCGGTACATAGTCGGGCGCCTGGTCGACATAGACCGGCGGTTCGTAATCGGCGCCAAGCGCCGGCGTCAGCGGCACCAGGACGACTGCTGCAAGCGCCAGTGCTATAGGCGATTTGAATGTCATGGTCCTCGGCTCCCGAACTTGGCGCATTCGCGATCGCGCGCGCCGTTTCAGACAGCATTGTTAACCATAGTGGTTAAGTGCGGGTTAAGGATAACAAGGCGTTAGCAATTGATTTGATCCGTTTTCGCTCCTCGAGCCGGACGGTGTTACAGGGCAACGCAGCATCTTTAGGCAGCCAAACGAAACTGCCCGGCATCAGCCGGGCGGTCGACGAATTCCTCGATTTCGAAGCGACTACTTCGTGTAGACGGGCTCGGGTTCCGGGACGTAAGGCTCCGGCGGCGCACAGTCCGACCTGCCGAACTGGTAGCGCAGGCCGCCGCGCACTTCGTGAACGTTGATACCTTTGTCATAGCCGGGGCCGACATTGGGGAGGGAGGCATAGTCGAACATCTTACCGCCGTTGATGTGGCTGAAGCGGTAGCCGACATCTAGTTTGACGCGGTCAGTCAAGCAGTAGGATGCGCCCGCCATGGCAGCATAGGCAAACCGCCAGCCCTTGCCACCGGCATGATCAAATGAACCGTCGCTGTCCACGTTGTGCAGTTCATCCCACTTGACCCAGGCACCGCCGATGCCGGCGCCGACGTAAGGCGTGATCCCATGCCAGGTGCCGATATCGACATAGGCGTTGGCCAAGAGCAGCAGCGCCGAATAGGACGAGGTATCGACGGACGTGCAAGGCGTTTGCTGTGGGCCGCAGAAGCCGTTGGTCGAGCCGCGGAATTTGGACTTGCTCATCCAGTCCAGGGTGAGATCGGTGCGGAAATGCTCGTCGATCTGGTAACCAACACCGCCGCCGGCCGAGAAGGCGCCATCCAGCTTGCCTGTATCGAACTTGCCGGGATTCTGGGGCGCCACACCGTAGGTGATGTAGTCGCCACCACGAAACCTCGACCAGTGATAGTCGATGTCGCCGCGGATATACCAGCCGCCGAATTCGGCCGGCTGCTCATAGGCAACCGGTGGCGGTGCCTCCTCGACGACGGGCGGCTCGACGAAATCGGCGGCGAATGCCGGTCCGACGCCGGCAAACAGCGCGGCCAGAAGAGCCATTCTAGCTGTGTTGAACATGCTTATCACCCCTGAGAACCCTCGAACGGCGAACGCGCCCGAAATGTGATTGACCTCAGTTGTGGATAATGAATCGGAAAGGTTAAAAGGCGTTTAACCGTATTGATTAACCACGAATCTCTAAAAGTCGAGCAATCTGGCGGCCGTTGCTGCAGGCGGAGCTGGCCGCGACCCAATAAAAAAGCCCGCCGGCAAGGCGGGCTTTTGAACCGATGTTGGAGGGAGATCAGGCGGCGCTGCGCGTTTCCGAAATGACCTCGACGATGTCGTTGACCACGGACTCGACAAGCTGCGGGTCGTCGCCCTCCGCCATGACGCGGATGAGCGGCTCCGTGCCGGATGGCCGGATGACCAGGCGCCCGGCCTTGCCGAGGCGATTGCGCGCATCTTCGATCGCCACCTTGACCGGCGCCTCCTCCAGCGGCTTGCCGCCGGAAATATGCACATTCTTCAAAAGCTGCGGCACCGGCTCGAATTTCTTCGACAGTTCGCTGACCGGTCGGTTATGCCGCTTGATGCAGGCGAGCACTTGGAGCGCCGAGACGAGGCCGTCGCCGGTGGTCGAGAAATCGGACAGCACGATGTGGCCCGACTGTTCGCCGCCGACATTGAGTCCATGGGCACGCATGTGCTCGACGACATAGCGGTCACCGACCTTGGTGCGATGCAACTGCAGGTTCATGTCGCCGAGGAAGCGTTCGAGGCCGAGATTGGACATCACCGTCGAGACGACGCCGCCGCCGGCCAGCCGTCCGCTCTGCTGCCAGGATTCGGCGATCAGCGCCATGATCTGGTCGCCATCGACGATCGCTCCGTTCTCGTCGACAATGACGACACGGTCGGCATCGCCGTCGAGCGCAATGCCGATATCGGCGCGCACCTCGTGCACCTTCTTTTGCAGACCGGCCGGATGAGTCGAGCCGCATTCCTTGTTGATGTTGAAGCCGTTCGGCTCGACATTGATGGCAACGACCTCGGCGCCGAGTTCCCACAGCGCGTCGGGCGCCACCTTGTAGGCGGCGCCATTGGCGCAATCGACGACGATGCGCAGGCCCGACAGCGACATCGAGCGCGGCAGCGTGCGCTTGGCGAATTCGATATAGCGGTCATGCACGCCGTCGACGCGTTTGGCGCGGCCGAGCCCATCGGAATCGGCGAGCGCCAGTTCGATATCCTTGTCGAGCATCCCCTCGATACGCTCCTCGATCTCATCGGACAGCTTGTAGCCATCGGGGCCGAACAGCTTGATGCCGTTGTCGTAATAGGGGTTGTGCGAGGCAGAGATCATCACGCCGATATCGGCGCGCAGCGAGCGCACCAGCATGGCAACAGCCGGCGTCGGGATCGGGCCGAGCAGGAAGACATCCATGCCGGCGGCGCACAGGCCGGACACCATGGCGTTCTCGATCATGTAGCCGGAAAGCCTGGTATCCTTGCCGAGCACGACGCGGTGGCGGTGGCTGCCGCGCTGGAACGAGAGGCCGGCGGCCATGCCGACCCGCATGGCGACCTCCGCCGTCATTGGAAACTTGTTGGCGCGCCCACGAATGCCGTCCGTACCGAAATAATGTCCTGCCATGTTCGCCAGCTTCCCGATGGTTCTTTCCGAGCATCTCATGCCATAAAATGGCCCAAGCCCCGTCATCACATTGTATGATTATGGACGACCAATCCTTAGAAAATTGTTGTTTTGTGTGTTTTACGTCACGCTAGTGTGTTGATTTTCAAGTTCCGAGCCCTTGTTGCGGCAGCAGCATCAGAAACGTCAACTCAAACCTCATCTGGATCCTTTTGGCTGTGGCAGTGTGGCCTTGAACCCGAATCCGCATCGTGCTGCTCCAGACAGCGGTGGCTCAGGTCCGCCGCAGCCGCCGATTTGACTGGCTGTCATTCGACGCAGTGTCCTCGCTGGGAACCAGCCATAGGCGCGCGCTCCGTGCAATGCACCCGGACGAACTTGGCGGGGAGACGGTCCCGGCAACGAATTCATCACCTTAAAGAAAAGAATGCACTTCTAAATTTGTCTCTACGCTACTTAGCATCTGGCGCAACCAGCCGTTGAGCGCTATTGCTGCACTGGGACATATCATGAACCGCCGCAGGGAGAAAACGCATGCTCATCCACCGACTTGCCACTTTGACGGGTCTTGCCGTCGCGACCTTATTCCTGGCGGCGCCTGCCAGCGCGCTGACCATGGCCGAGTGCAGCACCAAGTATAATGCGGCCAAGGACGCGGGAACGCTTGGCGGGCAGAACTGGAACCAGTTCCGCAAGGCCCAATGCGGCACCGATGCTTCCGCCGCTGCAACCGAACCCGCGCCAGCCAAAGCCACGGCCAAGGCCGCCGACACGACCAAGGCAGCCGCCGCCGACGATGCGGCGCCGGGCCTGACGGCGAAGGAGTGCAGCACCAAATACCAGGCCGCCAAGGCTGCCGGCACGCTCAACGGCATGAAGTGGAACGACTTCCGCAAGACCCAGTGCGCCGCCGGCGCGACGGCAGCCGCACAACCCGCCGCCACGACCAAAGCAGCGGCGGCCAGCAGCGATGACGCAGCGCCTGGGCTGACGGCCAAGGAGTGCAGCACCAAATACCAGGCCGCCAAGGCTGCCGGCACGCTCAACGGCATGAAATGGAACGACTTCCGCAAGAGTGAATGCGCCGCCGGCGCAAGTGCAGCTGCACAACCCGCCGCGGCACCTGCCAAGGCGACGACAGCCGCCGCGACCGATACCGGCAAAGGCCTCAGCATGGCGGATTGCAGCGCCAAATATCAGGCTGCCAAGGCCGGCAACACGCTGAATGGCATGAAGTGGAACGACTTCCGCAAGAGCCAATGCGGCGCCGGCGCAGCCGACGACGACACCCTGCCGGCTCCCGATGCCAAATACACCGGTGATCCGCAACCGCCGACCATCACCGCCCCCCAGGGCGTGAAATTCCCGACGGGGATCTCCAAGAAGTATGCAACCGAGACCCCGGCCAAGGGCCGCATGCACACCTGTCTCGACCTCTACTACGCCAACAAGGACGCCAACACGCTGGGCGGCCTCAGGTGGATCCAGAAGGGCGGCGGCTTCTACAGCCTCTGCAACGCCAAGCTGAAGAGCTGACCGGCGCCACCATCCGACGACATGAGCCCGCGAGCCGCAAGGTTCGCGGGCTTTTTGTTGCTGCCGAACAAGTGAGAGGGCCTTCCGAGGTCGAACCAACTGTCAGATCGTGTTTCTTGGCTCTGTCCGGCCGACATCGATCTCGGCACCACCGGAACTCTCATAGCCAGAAGCAGAAAACCCGCCTCGGCGGGCGGGTCATTCAGCGCCAATTGGCACCACACCCAAATTGATAGCATAGCTGCCGGCACAAAGCAAGAACAAAATGTGGCGCCGCCGGCAAAAAATGCGAGCTTCATTCTCCGGCGCGCTTTGTCGATCTTCCCGAAGTAGTCAACGAGGCCGATAGAAGGCTCCATTCCTTCGCGCCTCTCTCTGTCCTGCCGGACATCCCCCCGCGAGGCGGGAGATTGGCCGTCATCGTCACTTTCGCCAATTTCCTGCGATGCAGGAAGGGTCGCATTCCCCAAGAGAAAACGCCGCGGTTAGAGCCGCGGCGTTTCGAAGTCGATCTGTGCCGGGCCGGAGCCTAGCTTGACGGCTGAGGTTCCATGCCGCCTTCGGGCTCGGGGCCTTTCTTGCGGCGGCCGGACTTCGGCACGGCCGAGCCGCGGCTCGGCGGCGTGTCGTCGCCAAGGTCGCGCGCGGGCTTATTGCCGGCGATCAGCTGCTTGATCTCCTCGCCGGACAGCGTCTCGTATTCGAGCAGGCCCTGCGCCAGCGCGATCCATTCCTTCTTTTTCTTGGTCAGGATAGACCTTGCCGTCGAATAGGCCTCGTCGATCAGCCGGCGCACTTCGGCGTCGATGATTTGCGCCGTCTCTTCCGAGATGTTCTGCGTGCGCGCCACCGAATGGCCGAGGAACACCTCCTCCTGGTTGTCGCCATAGGCGACATGGCCGAGCTTGTCGGAGAAGCCCCAGCGCGTCACCATGGCACGCGCCAGCTTGGTCGCCTGCTCGATATCGGAGGAGGCGCCGGAGGTGATGTTCTCCTTGCCGAACTTGAACTCCTCGGCGACACGGCCGCCCATCATGATGGCGAGGCGCGAGATCATGTATTTGTAGCTCATCGAATAGCGGTCGCCTTCCGGCAGCTGCATGACCATGCCGAGTGCCCGGCCGCGCGGAATGATGGTCGCCTTGTGCAGCGGATCGGCCGACGGCACGTTGAGCGCCAGGATGGCATGACCAGCCTCGTGATAGGCGGTCAGTTCCTTCTCGGCCTGTGTCATCGCCGACGAGCGGCGCTCGGCGCCCATCATGATCTTGTCCTTGGCGTCCTCGAATTCGGCCATGGTGACGAGGCGCTTGTTGCGCCGCGCCGCCATCAGGGCGGACTCGTTGACCAGGTTCATCAGATCGGCGCCGGAAAAGCCCGGCGTGCCGCGCGCGATCACCTTGAGGTCGACATTGGGCGCCAGCGGCACGTTGCGCACATGCACCTTCAGGATCTTCTCGCGGCCGACTATGTCGGGGTTCGGCACCACCACCTGGCGGTCGAAGCGGCCCGGCCTCAGCAGCGCCGGATCGAGCACGTCTGGCCGGTTGGTGGCGGCGATCAGGATGATGCTTTCGTTGGATTCGAAGCCATCCATCTCGACCAGCAACTGGTTCAGCGTCTGCTCGCGTTCATCATTGCCGCCGCCCAGGCCGGCGCCGCGATGGCGGCCGACCGCGTCGATTTCGTCGATGAAGATGATGCAAGGCGCGTTCTTCTTGGCCTGGTCGAACATGTCGCGGACGCGGCTTGCGCCGACGCCGACGAACATCTCGACGAAGTCCGAGCCCGAAATGGTGAAGAACGGCACGTTGGCTTCACCCGCGACCGAGCGGGCGAGCAGCGTCTTGCCGGTTCCGGGAGGACCGACGAGCAGCACACCGCGCGGGATCTTGCCGCCGAGCCGCTGGAATTTCTGCGGGTCGCGCAGGAACTCGACGATCTCTTCCAGATCTTCCTTGGCTTCGTCGACGCCGGCGACGTCCTGGAAGGTGACGCGGCCATGTGCTTCGGTCAAAAGCTTGGCCTTCGACTTGCCGAAGCCCATGGCGCGGCCGGAACCGGACTGCATCTGGCGCATGAAGAATATCCAGACGCCGAGGATGAGGATCATCGGCAGCCAGGAGATCAGGGTGCCGAACAGCGAATTGGAGCCGTCGGATTCAGGACGCGCATTGATGGTGACGTTCTTGTCCTGCAGGCGCGAAACCAGTGACGGGTCCCCAGGCGAATAGGTCTGGAAGCCGTTGGAACTGTCCGTGTAATTGCCGGAGATACGGGCGCCGGCGATGGTCACCGACTTGATCCGTCCCGCCGCGACTTCCTGCAGGAACTGCGAATAGGGAACATCGCTCGAGGCTCCACGCGTCTGCGGCGTCTGGAAAAGATTGAAGAGAGCGATGAGCAGGACCGCTATGATCGCCCAGAGCGCGAGGTTGCGATAATTCGGATTCATCAATTGTCCCGTTGGCGCCCGCTGGGCGGACACGCGTCGTGAGAGGAAACTTGGCCCTAACATAGGGAGAGCGTCTCCCATTGCCAAGCATAACAGCAGGTCTCGGTTAAGCTTTCGCCCGTGGTAGGCCGGCATTGTGGCCGCCGAACGGCACGGCTGGAACGGGCGCCGCGCCAAGCAACGCGGCGACGGCATCGGCCGGCGCCAGATCGAAGGACGGCAGGAAACGGGCGAAGGGCGCGACTGCCGGATATGCGGCGACAGCCGCCGGCATCGGGCCTTCCCCGGGCAAACCCCGGCCTTCCCCGAGCAAACCGAGGCATTCGCCGTCCCGCCAGAGCGCCGGCTCGGCGGCCAAGGCGGCACGCACAAGGCTTGCCGGCGTGCCATGCCCGGCAATTGCCCGCTTTGCGGCAAGAGCCGCCCCGAGCGGTGCTATCAACAGCGGCGCGATCATCAACAATGCACCGGGACTGTCGCCCAATGTGATCCGTCTGCGGCCGTCCCACAGGGCATTGCCGGAAACCGCAACAGCGGGCGGCAGATCGCGCAATTCGCGGTGCAGAAAGATGCCGGTACGCCGGGCATCGACCACGGTCCGCGACAATGTGGCACAAAGCGGCCCGGTGCGGAACCGGCCGAAAAGGGCTTCGCTGCGGGCCTGGTCGGGAAGGAAGGCGGTGCCGCCGGTCGCCGCCAGCAGGATGCGCAGCGCATAAATGGCCGACCGGCTGTCGGCGGCCGTCGCAAAATCCCGATCGAGCCGGACGAGGCCGGCGGCCGGCCTGGAGGCCAAGCTGCGGATCAGCATGGCCGCGCGATGTCCCAGCTGCTCACGCTCGACCGCCGCCTTTCTGGCCAGCGCCATAGCTTCAGCCATGCGAGGCGCATCGTCGCCTTCAACAAGTGCTGCGCGGACGCGCGGCCGCTCGAAAGCGGTGTCGGCATTGGTCGGATCTTCGATCCAGGCAACCTGTTCACGCCGCAGGAATTCGCGCAGCTCAGCACGCCTTACGCCGAGCAGCGGCCGCACGATCCAGTGCCGCCACTCGTAGAGGGTTGCCGGCGCCATGCCGGCAAGGCCCCGCGCTTCGTCGCGCGGCCTTTCCTCACCTGGCCCGTCGTCACGTGCTTGCCGCATCAGCACGGTCTCGGCCTGGTCGTCGGCGGTGTGGCCGGTCAGGATCAGGCCGATGCCTGCCGCTTCGGCGGCCTCGGCGAGCAGCCGGTAGCGCGCCTCGCGCGCGGCGGCGGGCAGGCCGGTCGATGGTTTGTGCCCCGACCAGGCGAGGATGCGATGGGCAATGCCGCGCGCCGCGCACAGCCTGGCCACGGCTTGCGCTTCCGCTGCCGCTTGCGGCCGCAATTGATGATCGATCGTTACCGCCAGCAATTTCGTTGCCGGGGCGTTACGATCGAGATGGGCTTTGAGGAGGAGGAGAAGGGCGGTCGAGTCGCTGCCGCCGGACACGGCCGCAACAGCGCCGTTGGAAAAGTCGATCCGCGAAAAATCCGAAAGGTCAGGCTCGCTGTCGAGCGTCATGCATGTCGCCCAAGCGTGGGCCTGGTTTTGCGGCAACGACACGCAACGGAAAAACTAGCACGCCGCGAGTGCCCTTTCCTGCTTGACCCGCTCCTTGAGCGCGCCGGAAATATCGGGGTAGCGCTTGCCGATCTCGCTGAAAGTGGCACAGGCCACGTCGCGCTGCTTCAGCCCGACCAGTGAAACGCCGAGCTTCAGCAGCATGTCTGGCGCCTTCTTGGCCTTGGGATAGTCCTTGCTGGCAGCGAGGAAAGTCTCGGCCGCATCGCGGTATTTCTGCTGGCCGAGCAGCGATTCACCAAGCCAGTAATGCGCGTCCGCTGCTTTGGCGTCCTTGGGAAAACGGGCGATATGGTCGCGGAAGCCCTGTTCGGCGGTGCTGTAGTCGCCCGACAGGATGAACTGGTAAGAGTTGCGGTAAAGCTCCTCCGGATCGTTGGTCGACGGGAGTGCCGCAACCACCGTATCGTCGGATTTACCGGCCTTGTTGCCGGCTGCGCTGGCGCCGTTGGCTGGGGCCGTATTCTGCTGCGGCGCATTCGCTTGCGCATTGCCATCGGCTTCGACGACATTGCCGTTTTTGTCGACGGTGATGGTGCCGAACGTCTTGGGCGGCGCGCCGGGGATCAGCTTGCCGGGATCGCCGTTGGGCGATTCGACGATGACGTCCTCGACGCTCTTGTCGCCGTCTGCCGCCTTGCCCGCATCGGCCGGAGCCGGCGTCCCCGGCGCCTCCGCCACGTTACTGTCGCCGTTGGGGCTGTCGCTGCTGGGCGCGGCCTCGGACTTCTTCTGCTCGGCCGGCTGCTGCGCGCCTTGCGGACCGCCTTCCAGCTGCTGGAAGCGGAATTCGTTGTCTTCCTGCTGCTTGCGGATCTGCTCCTGCATCTGCAGGACCTGGAAATTGAGTTCCTCGATCTTGCCATTCATCTGCCGGAGCTGTTCCTCCAGCGCCGGAGTGCCGGTACCATCCTGTTGCGCGAATTGAACCTGATCCGGCTTTTTCTTTTCGCCGAAAATGCCGGGCAGTTTGATCGTCGGCAGGTGGAAGGAAAAACCGCTTTCCGATGACTGCCCGGTGCCGTTTGCCCCGTCAGCAAGTGCCGCGATACTTGATACGAGCAGCAGCGCAAGCGTGCCGCTCAAGACCGATCTGAAATGCATGTGCCTCTCGCCGTGAAACCGTTAGCCTGTTGCGCGCCCTTTCCAACCGAAGTTGCCAGGCGCCCTCGGCTCTTAACAGGACGTGAGACTTCGGCCAAATTTTGTTTGGAGCGGGCAGATATGAAAAAGGCGGCCTTTTGGCCGCCTTTCGCACCAAGTGTTGCATTTATGCCGATCAAGAACCGGCGCCGCCCAGCGTGGTTACGGCGCGGCGGTTCTGCGACCAGCAGGAGATGTCGTCGCAAACCGCGACCGGACGCTCCTTGCCGTAGGAAATGGTCTTCAGGCGCTGCGCCGAAACACCCTTGGCGACCAGGAAGTCGCGTGTGGCGGCAGCACGGCGGGCGCCGAGCGCCAGATTGTATTCGCGCGTGCCGCGCTCGTCGGCATGGCCTTCGATGACGATGGCATACTGCTTGTACTGGTTCAGCCACTGCGCCTGGCGCGACAGCGTCGTCTGCGCATCGGCGCGGATCGAGGACGAATCGGTGTCGAAGAAGATGCGGTCGCCGATGTTGACGGTAAAGTCCTGGGCCGATCCGGGCGTTGCCGCGCCGGCGCCGTTGAGGCCGAGATCGGCGGCGCTGTTCGGCGTCTTCTTCGAGGCGCAACCGGTGATCGCGAGCATCGCGACCAGCGCGATCATGACCGGGTTTGTGGTAAGTGCTGCGATACGGCCCATGCCGCCTCTCCTTCGCAATTCGAGTGATTTCATTGATCGTCCAGTAACCACGTTTGGGTTAACCGACGCTCAAGAAACACGGTTAAAATTTGGTTTCGGCTGCCGTCCGCAACCGTTCTGCCGAGGGGCGACAATGAGCGCGGACCGTAGGCGGAAATGCGGCCAAAACATGAAAAAGAGGGAATTGAGGAAACTGAAGAACTGAGGAATTGAGGAAAGAGATCACCTCAGCTTCTCTATGAGATTGACCAGCATTCCGTAGATGCGGGCATAGGATTGCAACCAATCGTCGCGTTGCGCCTGTGTGATGTACTCGAGGTCGAACGCATACGAAATCCAGGTCTCCACCTCACTGTATGATCCTATGGCCATCGAAATGAAGCGTGCGAATTCGGGCTTGGAGTGAGTCTGTTTGGCAAAGCCTTCGGCGAAATTGGCGCAGATCGCCTTGCTGGAACGACGTAGTTGATCGGCGAGCGCGTATTGCTCCATTTTCGGAAAAGCAAGCGTGGCTCTGTGTACCCCAAGGGAAACCGCATAGGCACGCTTATAGACTTCTAAATCCCTCGCGTGCTCGATGTAGACCCCTGCCTTCTCCATTCTTCAGTTCTTCAACTCGTCAACTCGTCAGTTCTTCAATTCCTCAGTTCTTCTTCCATCACTCCAGCAGCGGCGACCAGGCCGGATCCGAGGCGAAGTTCGCCGTCGGGATCGACTGTTCGTTGCGGCCGGTGAGATCGACCGAAACAAGTTTTGGTCCACCATTGGAATCGCGGAAGAACATCAGCACCCGGCCGTTGGGCGCCCAGGTCGGCCCTTCCTGCTGAAAGCCGGTGGACAGGATGCGCTCACCCGAACCGTCGGTGCGCATGACGCCGATCTGGAATTCGCCGCCGGTCTGCTTGGTGAAGGCGATGAGATCGCCGCGCGGCGACCACACCGGCGTCGAATAGACGCCGTCGCCAAACGAGATGCGGGTCTGGCCCGAGCCGTCGGCGCCCATCACATAGATCTGCGCGCGGCCGCCGCGATCCGAGGTGAACACCACCTTGCTGCCGTCAGGCGAGTAGGACGGTGAGGTGTCGATGGCGGTCGAATTGGTGAGCCTGGTCGTCGAGCGGCTTCTCAGATCCATGGCGAAGATGTTGGAATTGCCGTCATCGCGCAGCAGGCTCATGATCACCTTCTGGCCGTCCGGCGAAAAGCGCGGCGCAAACGTCATGCCGGGGAAATTGCCGACCAGCTCGCGCTGCCCCGTCTCGATCTGCAGCAGGTACACCCGCGGCTGACCGCTTTCATAGGACATGTAGGTGATTTCCTGCCGGTTCGGCGAGAAGCGCGGCGTCAGCACGATCGATTTGCCGTTCGAGAGATAGCGGACGTTGGCGCCGTCCTGGTCCATGATGGCTAGCCGCTTCTTGCGCGCATTCTTGGCACCGGACTCGTCGATGAAGACGACGCGCGTGTCGAAATAACCCTTCTCGCCGGTCAGCCGCTCGTAGATCGCATCGGCGATGATATGGGCGACGCGCCTGGTATTGGCGTCGTTGGCGAAGAACTGCTCGCCCGACATCTGCTGGCCGGCAAACGTGTCCCACAACCGATACTGGGCGCGAATGCGGCCGTCAGCCTCCTTGCCGACACTGCCGGTGACCAGCGCCTGCGCATTGATCACCTTCCAGTCTTCGAAGCGCGGCGTGGCATCCGGGTTCGAGATCTTTTCGATGAAAGCGCTTTTGTCGATCGGCGCGAACAGGCCGGAGCGTTTCAGGTCGGCACTGACGATGCCAGAAATCTCGGCGCCGAGCGCATCGCCGCCCTGGAAGTCCGTGATGGCGATCGGCAACGGCTCGACATTGCCCTTATTGACGTTGAGCTCAACGAGCGCCCGCGCCGGCAGGGTGACAGCAACGGTCATACCCAGCGCCATCGCTGCGATCGTCAGGAGCGGCTTGAGGATGGATTTCATGTCTTCTCGCTTCTTTCGCTGATTCTGTGAGCGCCAGGCCTAAAGACCGAGCATCTCCCTGGGGTCAAAAGTGACCCGAACGTCGGACCAGATGTCTTGCTTGCCCGCCGGAACCTGCAAGCCGGCCACATCGCATTTCTGAACCGCGCGCACTGCACTTTCGTCAAACGGGCGGTTTCCGCTCGACTTTTCAACGCTCGGCCGGCCATCCAGCTTGCCGGAGGCGTCCAGATTAAACCGGACCACGACGACGAAATTCTCCGAACCCTCGAGCCCTGCCGGAAGCGTCCAGCAACCACCAAGCTGGGCCTCCAATGCCCCCTGCTCCGATTTCGAAAGCTTCTGGCCCTGATCCTTCTCGCCGCCGAGCGATGCCTGCTGGGTCGAGCGCTTGGCGCCGCCGCCGGACGGCTTCCGCTTGTCAAGCAGAGCCGAAATCTCGTCGGCGTTGAATTGCTTGTCGTCCGATTTCGGCCTGGATGAGGCTTCCTTGACCGGCTTGTCGGCGTCCTTGCGCTCCGGTGCCTTCGCGCTCTCGGCCTGGGCCGGCTGCGGCTTTGGCCGAGCCTCGGGTGCCGGCGCCGAGTCGGGAAGCTGCGCCTCCTCGGTTGGCGGTTGCTTGGCAATCGCCTCGGCGACGGCATCCGGCTTGACCTCGGGCTGCGGATCGATCGCGGCAGTCTTGTCCTGCGGCGGCGTGGGCGTCGGCTCCTTGGCCGGCGTCGGCTTGGGCTCGGTCTGCTTGACAGGTTCGGGCTTGACCTCTTCCTTCGGCTGCGGCACCGGCGCCACCTCCGTAGCAGGAATAGGCTTCGGCTCTTCCTTCGGCTTCGGCACGTCCTCGGGCTTGGGCTTTTCGACCGGCGTCGGCGCGGGTGGTGGAGCCGCCGTCATGTCGACTGGCTGGGGCTTGGGCTCAGGTGTCGGCGGCTTGTCGGTGTCGACGCTGTTATCGCCGACTTTCTGGGCATCGGGAACGATGTCGGGACGCTGCGTCGGTACCGGCGCCGGCTTGTCGTGCATTACAGCTTTCTTGTCGCCTTGCAGGACCTGTGCCGTCGCTTCCATCGGCACGATCTCGACCGACACCGATTCCGCATCGGACGCAGGCATCGCGGGCGGCGAGGACAACGTGAACAGCCCGAAGGCGATCGCCACCGTATGCAAGATCACCGATGTAGTGAGGCCGGTCCTCATCTTGCGTCTACTGATCCTGTTCCTGCAGTGAAACCAGGCCGATATTCTTGTAGCCAGCAGCCGAGATGCGGGCCATCACCTTCATGGCAGTGCCATAGTCGGTGGACTTGTCACCCCTGATGAAAATGCGCTCGTCATAGCCGGTCTTCGAGATCGCCTGCAGCTTTGCCACCAGCTCCTCGATCGGGATCTCGGTTTCCTGGAGGTAGATCTGACCGGCCGAGTTGATGGACACGGTTATAGGCTGCGTATCGGCGTTCATCGCTTTGGCCTGGGTATCCGGCAGGTCGATCGGCACGCCGACCGTCAGCAACGGCGCCGCGACCATGAAGATGATCAGCAGCACCAGCATCACGTCGACCATCGGCGTGACGTTGATCTCCGATATCAAGGCGTGATGGCGGCCGCGCCGCCTGTGGCCGCGCCCGCCGCGTCCTCCGCCACCCGCGCTTACGGACATTCCCATGATCGTCCCTCAGGCCTTCTGCGCGACTTTTTCATCGATTTGGCGCGAGAGTATGGCGGAGAACTCATCCGCGAACCCTTCCATGCGCACCGCGATCTTGCTCGCGTCGGACGACAGCTTGTTGTAGGCGATGACGGCCGGGATGGCGGCGAGCAGGCCGATGGCCGTCGCCAGCAGCGCTTCGGCGATGCCGGGCGCGACCACCGACAGGCTGGTGTTCTTCGAAGCGGCGATCGCCTGGAACGAGGTCATGATGCCGATCACGGTGCCGAACAGGCCGATGAAGGGCGCCGCCGAGCCGGTGGTGGCGAGGAAGCCGAGCCGCCCTTCCAGCTTTTCCATCTCGCGGGTCAGCGCCAGATCCATAGCCTTGTCGATGCGGGTCTGCAGGCCGAGCGGCGATTTTGCGCCCTTCTCGAAGCTCTTCTTCCATTCGCGCATGGCGGCGACGAAGATCGCGCTCATGCCGGTCGTCTTGCGGTCGGCGAGCGTGCGGTAAAGCTCTTCCAGCGACTGCCCCGACCAGAACACCTGTTCGAAGCGGTTGAGCGCCAGCCGCATGCGGGCATAGGCGACGAGCTTGTCGACGATGATCGCCCAGGTCCAGATCGAGGCACCAAGCAGCCCGATCATGACCAGCTTGACCACCCAACCGGCCTGCATGAACAAGGCCCAAATCGATAAATGCGCGCCCGGTTCGGCGAGAGCGATGTTTTCCATGTTACGTCCTTAAAGATTTTCGGGGCGTGGCTGGCGGCTGGCCCATGGGCATCCCTTGTGGTCCGTTCGCGTTAAGCTTGCGGAATAACCCCAAATGCACCGTTGGCGGCCTTTTCGGGGCAAATATTGGTGAAAGGAAGGCGCTTGGATTCTTCCAATCTTAACCAATCCCTTCATGGACCGTTATGGTTAAGGATGGGTTAGGACGTACAGCGCGGCGCATTGCCGCGCCCCGACGACCAGCCCGGCGATCCTCGCCTCGACCGGGAGCTCCGGATCTTCCGCCTCTGAACTCTTATTTGCGCGTTCCGGGCATGAAGGCTGCCACCCAATCCTTGGGAAAGCGCCGCGGCCGGCCGTTCTCGCCGACGATCGCCGCTTCGACCCGCGCCTCGACCAGCACTTCGCTGCCGCGTTTCAACTGCTGCGCCATGACGATGCGGGCGCCGGAAATGTCTTCGGTGCGCGTATCGATGGTCAGGATGTCATCCATGCGGGCCGAACCGCGGAAATCGATCTCCATGCGCCGCACCACCCAGACTATTTTCTCGCCATGCTTGCCGTCGGCAAGCTCGGTGTGGTGGACGCCGGCCAGCCGCAGATAGTCGGACCGGCCGCGCTCGAAGAATTCGAGATAGCGCGCGTGGTAGACGACGCCGGAAAAATCGGTGTCGGCATAATAGACCCGCGCCATCAGTCGATGGCCGAATTCCGTCAGCGCGCCGGAAAGTCCGGCGGACAATGCCGATTCACCGTGATCGTCCATTGCGCTGTCCTTTTGGCCCGACAGGCCCTGTTTCAAGCAACACCTGTTTTGCGCATAGACCGGCGATGATCAAGACCTGGAGGGCTGGGCCGGGGACTGCCAGCACCGAAGCCATAAGCAGCGGAACCTAGGGTTCTTCCTGGAACAGGCTGATCTGCTGCTGCGCCAGGTCCTTTGGCGCGTCGAGGCCGAGATGCCGCCAGGCATTGGCCGCCAGCACGCGGCCGCGCGGGGTACGCATGATGAAGCCTTGCTGGATCAGAAAGGGTTCGATGATGTCCTCGATGGCATCGCGTGGCTCGGAAAGCCCGGCCGCGATGGTCTCGATGCCGACCGGCCCGCCGCCGAAATTCCGGGCGATCATCGACAGATAACGGCGGTCGAGCGCGTCGAGGCCGAGCCCGTCGACCTCCAGCCGCGTCAGCGCCTCGTCGGCGACCTTGCGGTCGACATGACCGTCGCCGGCAACGCTGGCGAAGTCGCGCACCCGGCGCAACAGCCGGCCGGCGATACGCGGCGTGCCGCGCGCCCGCCGGGCGATCTCCAAGGCACCGTCGTCGCCGAGCGGCATGGCAAGGATGCGGGCGCCACGCCGCACGATCTGCTCGAGTTCCTCGACCGAGTAGAAATTGAGCCGCACCGGAATGCCGAAGCGGTCGCGCAGCGGGTTGGTCAAAAGGCCGAGCCGGGTGGTGGCGGCGACAAGCGTGAAGCGGGCCAGGTCGATCTTGACCGAGCGCGCCGCCGGCCCCTCGCCGATGATCAGGTCGAGCTGGAAATCCTCCATCGCCGGATAGAGGATTTCCTCGACCGCCGGGTTGAGCCGGTGGATCTCGTCGATGAACAGCACGTCGCGGTCTTCGAGGTTGGTGAGCAGCGCCGCGAGATCACCGGCCTTGGCGATGACCGGACCCGAGGTCGAGCGGAAATTGACGCCGAGCTCGCGCGCCATGATCTGCGCCAGCGTCGTCTTGCCGAGGCCGGGCGGGCCGACGAACAGCACATGGTCGAGCGCTTCGCTGCGGCCCTTGGCGGCCTCGATGAACACTTTGAGATTGGCCCGCACCGCCGCCTGGCCGACGAAGTCGCCGAGCGTCTGCGGCCGCAAGGTCTGCTCGGCGTCCTCGCCGCGTCTGTCGGGAGCAATGAGGCGTGGCGAAAGGCTCATGCCGCCTTCCTTGCATATGGCAAGGGACGGGACAAGCAACGTCTCACCGTGCCAGCTCCTTCAGCCCGAAGCGGATCAGCTTCGAGGCGTCCGCCTCCTCGCCTGCCGTCTTCAGCGCCGCCGCCACCGCATTGGCGGCGGTGTCGCGCGAATAGCCGAGATTGACCAGCGCCGAGACGGCGTCGGTGATCGGCGCCGAGGCGACGCCCTCGCCGAGCTCCTGCTTCAGGCCGATGGTGCCGGAGGCAGTGCCCGCATAGGCAGGCGCCTTGTTCTTCAATTCGGTGACGATGCGCTCCGCCACCTTCTTGCCGACGCCCGGCGCACGGCTGACCATGGCGATATCGCGCAACGCAATCGCATTGGCGAGATCGGCCGGCGCCAGAGTCGACAGGATGGCCAGCGCCACCTTGGCGCCGACGCCTTGCACATTGTTCATCAACAGCCGGAACCATTCGCGCTCCAGCACCGACTGGAACCCATAGAGCCGCAGCATGTCCTCGCGCACATAGGTCTCGATGAACAGCACGACCGCCTCGCCCGGCCGCGGCAATGCCGCCAGCGTGCGCGCCGAGCAGTAGGCGACATAGCCGACGCCATGCACGTCGACGATGCAGAAATCCTCGTCGATCTCATCCAGCGTGCCTTTTAGCTTGCCGATCATTTGAGCGTGCCGATCATGCCGGGTGGGTTTCCGGAGAGATGATATCGAGGTCCGGGAAATAGCCGCGATAGCGCGCAGCATTGCGCGTCAGCAGGCGATGCCCAGCGACAACCGCATGGGCTCCAATAAAGAAATCCGGCAAGGTTCGTTCGCGAATGCCGCCGGCGCGGCGATAGCGCGAGTGCGTGACACCAGCGAGGAAGGCTGCTTCCCACGGCAGAAATTCGCGATCCATCTTGAGCATGTCGGCTGCTTGACGAAGAGCCTGTTCGGTCGCAATCAACGGCGCGAGCTCGGACCAGACGATTGCATTGATTACGAGTGCGCCGTCGCGCCGGCATGCGGTAATCGCGGATGCCGACCATTTCGTCTCCCGTCCGGCAGGACCCCAAACGTCGATCAAGACATTTGTGTCAATCAATGTCGAGATCTTCACGTGGGCCCCTCAGCCATTCCACATATTCATCCGCCGTCATGCCTCCCAGATCCAGCGTACCGGCCATACGATCGAGTATCTGGCTGAATCTGCGCGAGGCTTCCTCCTCCGACATGTTTTCGTCGACGGCTATGACACGAGCGCCGTCCTCGGTGGGGACGAACTCCACCTCCGAGCCCGGGCCGATACCGAGATGATCCCGTATTTCCTTCGGGATGGTCACTTGGCCCTTGGTGGTAACGCGCATGGTAATACCTCGTTGGTATTACCTATTGCCCACTGGAGAACAAGTCAAGAACATACTTATCCGGCCAGCGCCGCCATCCTGTAGGCGATGCTCTGCCGGTGATGCGCGTGACAGATGGCGATGGCCAGCGCATCGGCGGCGTCGTCGGTGTCGAAAGTCGCCTTCGGCATCAGCACCTTGACCATCATGTGGATCTGCTTCTTGTCGCCATGGCCGACGCCGATCACCGCCTTTTTGACGGCGTTTGGCGCATATTCGGCAACGACAAGGCCGGCACGCGCCGGCACCAGCATGGCGATGCCGCGTGCCTGGCCGAGTTTCAGCGTCGCCGCCGCGTCCTTGTTGACGAAAGTTTGCTCGACCGCCGCCTCGTGCGGCATCGCGGCATGCAGGATCTCGGCGAGCCCGTCATGCAATTGGCAAAGACGCACCGCCAGCGCGGCCTTGTCGTCGGACCGCACCGTGCCGGAAGCGACGAAGCGCAGCGAATTGCCGAGGCTTTCGACTATGCCCCAGCCGGTGCGCCTCAGCCCTGGATCGATGCCGATGATGCGAATCGCTTCCCCCATCCGTCAACTTTAACCCCGGCGAGCGGCGATGCCAGCGAAATGTGAACAAACCAGAAACAGCAACCGAGTCTGGTTTAGAGAATGTTTGAGAATTCGCTCTGGCGAGACAGATAGCGTGGTTTTCGAGACCGGAGCGGAGCGTACATAAGTACGCGAGCACCGGAAGCGCAGAAAGCTGCGCTAGTCTAGTCGTTTGAATAACTGTTGGCGCGAGCGACAGACGGTCCTCTGATCCTTTGGCGGATGTGACAGCCGTCTCGGTTTCAACCGCGCAATGCTGCCGCAACGACGCTCTCCAGTGGCGTTGTCGGTCGACCGATCAGCCGGCTCATGGCGCCGCCGTCATCGAACAACGCTCCGCGTGAGGCTGCAATGTCGGCATCGGCCAGGATAGCGGCGAGATCGGCGGGCAGCCCGGCGCCTGTCAACACACCCTCATAGGCCGCCCCGGCAAGATCGTTGTAGGCGATCGCCTTGCCCGATTGCCGCGAGACCTTCGCCGCAAGCTCGGCGAGCGTGAAGGCTTGGTCCGCGGCGAGCTCGTAAGTCCTCCCTGCTTGATCCTCGCTCGTCAGCACCACGGCCGCGGCCTCGGCATAATCCTGCCGCGCCGCGGACGAGAAGCGCCCCTCATTTGCGGCGCCGATGAAGGCGCCGTGCTCCAGAGCCGCCGGGAGCGCCATCAGATGGTTCTCGGTGTACCAGCCGTTGCGCAGGATGACGGCGGGTAGGCCGGAGGCCGCGATGACCTCCTCCGTCTGCCGATGTTCGACCGCGAGCCTCGCGGGAGACGTGTCCGCATGCAGCATGCTTGTGTAAGCGATCAGCGAAACCCCCACCCGTTGGGCGGCCTTGATCACTGACCGATGCTGCGGCAAGCGGCCGCTGACTTCGGTCGAGGAAATCAGCAGCAGTCTATCGATGCCGGCCAGCGCCATCGGGAGCGTGTCGGGACGATTATAGTCCGCCTCCCGCACGACTACGCCGCGTTGGACAAGATCGCGGGCCTTTGCCGGATCACGAACCGCCGCAACGATCCGGCTGGCCGGAACTGTCTTCAGCAGTGCGTCGATCACGAGACGGCCAAGCTGTCCTGTTGCTCCAGTTATTGCGTACATCGTTCTGTCCATTTCGTGGTTGGATGGATTGAGAGCCTCAGATAGCGGCTCTCGTTACCATCGGAAACCACGTATCTTGTAGTTACCATCATTTTCCGGTAACCAACTGGAAACTCTCATGGAAGATGCGCCATGGTCCTCAGGATGCGAACGAAGGTGAAGGCGCTTCCCGGCTGCCCCATGTCGAGGTGCATGGCGCTGCTTGGCGGGTGCTGGACACCCGAGGTGCTCTGGTCCTTGAGCGACGGCCCGCGCCGGTTCTCCGAATTGCGCCGCGATATCCCAGCCATTTCGGCGAAGGTGCTGACCGCCAGGTTGCGCGATCTCGAGGAGCGTGGCGTCCTCGCACGCCACGTGATGCCGACATCGCCGCCGACCGTGGAGTATGAGCTGACGTCATTGGGGCAGGAGCTGCTCCCAGCGATCAGGTCTATCGTGGAGGTCGGATCGCGCCTGCTGCTGCGTGATTCTCCCCGCCTGATGATCGCGAGCCCGTCCCTTCGCGGTTAGTCTAGATGGCCGCCGGAGTAGAATTATGAAACGGTCTCTCAGCCGCGGGCGAAAGCCGTGTTGAGCAGCGTGATCTGGTCGGAGACCGGATTGAGGCGACGGCTCGACGGCGGCACCTCGGCAAGGCCGCCATAGATCTCCTCGTCCATCCGGCGCACCAACGCCTGCAGCCGCAGCGAACGGTTGACGAGGTCGATGAAATCCTTCGGCAGCTCGGCCCAGCCGGGCGCCTCGTCATGCGCCGAGGCAGTGTCGAGACGCACCTTGGATTTTTCTGAGGCCACTTGATCGCGGGTCATCTCGCCGGAATTCGCCGCCCGCTGCAAAAGCAGCCACGAGGCGACCTGCATCAGCCTGGTGGTCAGCCGCATCGATTCGGCCGCATAAAGCGTCGCCGCCAGCCTCGACAGCTTCTTGGCCTCGGCGCGGCCCTTGCCGTCGAGATATTCGGCCGCCTGCTCGACCAGGCCCATGCCTTCCTGATAGAGCGGCTTGAAGGATTGGGAGAAAACCCGGCGCTCCGCCAGCTTGATGGTTTTCGCGCTCGCCTTCGAAGGCTCGTTCATCGCTACGCCCCTGCACTTGCCTGACAGCCGGCCGATTCGGCTCTTGGCCGCCATATCCGGCAGCCTAAACGACTGAAGCTTGAAAATGCGCTTCGCTGCCAGCGAAGGCAAGCACATGTTTAACAAACGGTTAACGGCCGCATTTAGTCGGAAGGACGCCCATGCCGGCGGACAAAAAAAGAGCCGCGGATAAGGCGGCTCTCAGGAGTTTAACAGGGAGGCGTCAAACAAAGTGGCTCCAACCACTCGGTAAGAATCCAGATCACTGGATGGACATAGTAAACGCCTGTAAAGCTTAACGAAGCCTTAACGCGGGGCATATTTTTTGATCAAGCGCCCAGCATCTGTGCCGTAACAGCACAGCTGACTGGCCACGGCGCCGTTCACACCACCGGCTGGAAAGTCGGGGCGACGCGCTTGCGCCATGTTTCCTCCAGATCGCGACCGACATACCGAAACCGATCCACTCGCCGCGCGACATCGTTCCGAAACAGGCGCCGCGCTAAACGCCCGCTCCTCGCAACGAGGCGGAGCAAACCTTGCGCTCCGGCAAATCATCAAATCTCTCAAGGAGCGAATAATGGACTGGTACTCGGCCGTTAAATTTCTGCATGTCGTCTCGGCGATCCTCTGGGTCGGCGGCGGCTTCACGCTGATGCTGCTCGCGGTACGCGCCGACCGCGCCGGGAACGTCGAAGGCATGCTGCAGGCGATGCGCGCCACCGGCGAGCTCGGCAACCGGTTCTTCGCGCCGATGTCGATGCTGACATTGCTTTTCGGCCTCATCATGTGCGGCTTCTGGGTCGGCTTTTCCGATCTGTGGGTGCTGATCGGCCTTGCCGGTTATGCGACGACCTTCTGCATCGGCATGTTCATCTTCAAGCCGACTGCCGACCGCATGGCAGGCATGATCGCCAAGGAGGGTGTGACGCCGGCGGTGCTTGCCCAGGGCCAGCGCGTCCTCAGCGCCGCGCGCTTCGACTATTCGGTGATGCTGGTGATCATCGCGGACATGGTGCTGAAGCCGACGCTGCACGACATCACCATTCTGGGCTGCATGGCGCTCATACTGGCAACCGGCATTGCCCTGGCGCTTGGCAGGACGCGGCAGTTGCTGCC
The DNA here is from genome assembly GCF_040320195.1 of Mesorhizobium sp. M0768. Lineage (NCBI taxonomy): Bacteria > Pseudomonadati > Pseudomonadota > Alphaproteobacteria > Hyphomicrobiales > Phyllobacteriaceae > Mesorhizobium > Mesorhizobium sp. M0768. Next base: position 358,347 of record NZ_JAMYPD010000004.1, read on the forward strand.
GAGTGCCGCCTGAGGTGTAAGGATATCCGGCGGCGGCCGAATGGGGCCGCCGTCTTACAGGAGGCCGGCGATGCCGTCCCACAGAAGCTTGACCGCGACGACCGCTACGGTCGCATAGGTGAAGGGATAGAACAGCTCCGGCCGCATCCGCCGCACCAGCCAGGCGCCGGCGATGGTCGACAGCGGCGCCAGCGGCATCAGCACCGCCGATGCGGTCAAATTGGTGGTGTCGAACTGGCCGAGCGCGAAATAAGGGATGAGCTTCAGCGCATTGGTGACGGCGAAAAAGATCGCCGCGGTGCCCGACAGCACCTTCGGATCGAGCCTGATCGGCAGCGCATAGACCTGAAAAGGCGGGCCGCCGACATGGGCGACGAAGCTGGTGAACCCGGCAACGGTACCCCAGAAGCCGGCGGCGACGCGGTTGGGCTCCGCTGCGTGGCCGGCACCGTGGCGGAGTTGCAAATAGAGCCAGCGCAGCACGAAGATCAGGGCAACCGCGCCGACGATCAGCCGCACCATCTCTTCGGTTACAAGTGCCGCCGTCAGCCAGCCAAGGGCAATGCCGATCACGGCGCCCGGCATCATGTCGGCCAGCATCTTGCGGTCGAAGATGCCCCACCACGTCCATACCGAGACAATGTCCATCAGGCACAGAATTGGCAGAAGAATTGCGGCAGCCTGAACCGGCGGCATGGTCAGCGCCATCAACGGCACGCCGACAAAGCCGACGGCGCCGCCGAAGCCGCCTTTCGACAGGCCGACGAGGATGACGGCCGGAATGGCCGCGGCATAGAACCAGGGATCGACGAGCAGGCCTGACATGGGGAAGGGACGCTGGAGGGAAAGTTGAACTCTGGAATAGACCAGAAATGGCCAGACCGCGACCGCAAATATGTGGGCCACGCCACCGAAACCCGTCACATGTTTGGCATGTCGAGCGGCGGCGGGCGTCTCCGGATCGGCTGCGCCTTGATGATGGCGGTGCTGGTTTCGGCCTTGTCGGCGATGCGGTCGAGAATCCCGTCGAGCTCGCCGATCGAGCGGACGAACAGCCGGGCAACGAAGCAGTCATCGCCCGTCACCTTGTCGCATTCGCCGAATTCCGGGATTTCCTCGATCAGCTTCTGGACGATGTGCAGCTTGCCCGGCAATGGCCGGATGCGAACGATCGCCTGCAAGGCGTAGCCGAGCGCCTGCGGATCGATGTCAATGGTGAACGCGCGGATGACGCCGCGATCCTCAAGCCGCCGAAGCCGCTCCGAAACGCTTGGCGACGACAACCCGACCTGCAGCGCCAGTTCCTTCAGCGAGGTCCGTGAATCCTTGACCAGGATATCGAGGAGCTTTCTGTCGAGTTCGTCCAGCATTTTACAATTCCAAGAAAAAGCCGATGTCTACCTAATTAAATGAGGTTCGTCCTGCATATCACCAGCTGCAAATCATGGAAATACCCGATCCGCCGTGGGATTATAAAATCTCAACGGGTTTCAGGAGCATCCATGGACAACACGGTACGCGGCACGATCGAAATGACGGCGGCGATGGCGATCCTCGGCACGATCGGCTGGTTCGTCGTGCTTTCCGGCCAGCCCATCATGGACGTGGTGTTCTGGCGCTGTGCTTTCGGGGCGGTAACGCTGCTGATCATCTGCGCGGCGCTGGGACTGCTGCGTGGCAGGCTGTCGCTTCGCATCGTCGCGATCGCGGCTCTCGGCGGTGCTGCCATCGTTATCAACTGGCTGTTGCTGTTCAGCGCGTTTTCCCGCGCGTCGATCTCGATCGCCACGGCCGTTTACAACACACAGCCCTTCATGCTGGTAGGTTTTGGCGCGCTCTTCTTCTCCGAACGGCTGACGGTGACCAAGCTGACCTGGCTCGGCATCGCCTTTGCCGGCATGCTGCTGATCGTGCAGGCCGCGCCCGATGCAGGCGATCATGGTACGGATTACTTTACCGGCATTGCGATGGCGCTGGCCGCGGCTTTCTTCTGGGCCGTTGCGGCTATCGTCACCAAGAAGCTCAAAGGCACGCCGCCGCACCTGATCGCCCTGATCCAGGTCTGCGTCGGCGTTCTCATGCTGGCACCCTTCGCCAATCTCACCCACCTTCCCGCCGATGCGCGAAGCTGGGTCATGCTGGCGACGCTCGGCATCGTCCATACCGGCCTGATGTACATCCTCATGTACGGCGCCATCCAGAAGCTGCCGACGCATCTGCAGGGATCGCTGTCCTTCATCTATCCCGTCGTCGCCATCCTCGTCGATGTCGTCGCCTTCGGCCATCGGCTGCATCCGGCGCAGATCGTCGGCGCCGCCGCCATCCTGGTCGCCGCGGCCGGCATGAATCTCGGCTGGTCGCTGTGGAAATCGAAGGTGCCTGCGTAGGGCCGCAGGCGACCAGGCGAGGAGAATTTCGGCCAACGGCAGTCATGCGCCGAGCCCTATGGAATCGTTGACGGCAATCGTGATCCCCCTGCCGCCTGTTCAATCCCCGCACTTTGCTCTATGCCGCAATGCAACCATCTTCGCCCGGCATAGGCGATAACCGGGATCGAACACCAATGAATGACGCAACGCCGCCCAACCGCTGCCGTATCGTGCTGATCGCGCCGCCGAACGTGCCGGCCGAGCGCATCGCCGCGGCCTTCGAGGGCGGTGACGTCGCCTCGCTTATCCTGCCGGAAAACGGTATGGACGAGGCCTCTTTCCAAGCCTTTGCCGAACAGATCGTGCCGGTGGCGCAAGCGGCCGGCATTGCGGTCATCATTGCCGGCGACACCCGCATCGCCGGCCGCGTCCAGGCCGACGGCATTCATGTCGAGGTCGGCAAGGACGAGCTCGCCGAAACGATCGAACACTTCCAGGCCAGGATGATGGTCGGCACCGGCGGCGCCAAGACCCGCGACGATGCGCTGGAACTCGGCGAGGTCAGGCCTGATTACATTTTCTTCGGCCGTTTCGGTTACGACAACAAGCCTGAGCCGCACCCCCGCAACCTGTCGCTCGGGCAATGGTGGGCGGACGTCATCCAGATCCCCTGCATCGTCATGGCCGGATCGGATCTTGCCTCGGTGGAAGCGGTCGCCGCCACCGGCGCTGAATTCGTGGCACTGTCCAGCGCCGTTTTCGCCGACGGCGTCGATCCGAAGATGGCGGTCGCCGCCGCCAACGCGCTGCTCGACGAAACCGCGCCGCGCTTCGAGGACTGACGTGCTCTCGCGGAAAATCCTTTTCAGCGCCTTTCTTGCAACGGCCGTGACGCAGGCGATAGCGGCGGAACCCGTTCCGCTGCCGCAGCCCAGGCCGGATTCCAGCGAACCTGCCGACAAGCCGATCGCCGCACAATTGCCGCAGCCCGCCACCACCACCCCGTTGCCGTCGGCCGACACCATCAACCCCGACCGCTTCGGCGCAAAGCCGTCCGATGCTGCCTACGGCGCCTTTCAGCGCGGGCTCTACAAGACGGCCTACAACCTTGCGCTTTCGCGCGCTCAAAACGGCGATCCGGCGGCACAGACGCTGGTGGCCGAGATATTGTCGCGCGGCCTCGGCGTGCCGGTCGACGCGGCAGGGGCGGCGAAGTGGTATGCGCTTGCCGCCGAGCAGGGCGTCCCGGAATCGCAATTCCAGTATGCACTGATGCTGCTCGACGGCCGCTACGTCAAAAAGGACGAGAAGGAGGCCTATGCGCTGATGCAGGCCGCCGCCGAGGCCGGCAACCGCCTGGCGCAGTTCAATTTTGCGCAGCTGATGGTCGAACAGGAGCCCGGCGATGCCGGTATTGCCAAAGCCGTATCCTATTACGAGCGCGCTGCCGCGACCGGGCTTGCCGACGCACAATATGCGATGGCACAGGTCTACGCCAATGGCGCCGGCGGCAAGCCGCGCGACGATGTCCGCGCCCGCAGCCTGCTGGCACAGGCCGCGCGGCAGAACTACGACACGGCACAGATCGATCTCGCAACCTGGATGATCGAGGGGCGCGGCGGCGCCCGCGACCTGAAATCCGGCTTCAACTGGATGAAGCAGGCCGCCGAGGGCGGCAATGTCGCCGCCCAGAACCGTCTCGCCAAGCTCTACATGAACGGCATCGGCACCGACCCGGATCTGATCCTCGCTGGCGCCTGGTATGTTGTCGCCCGCCGCGCCGGGCTCATCGACCAAGAGATGGACGATTTCCTGCAGGGCCTGACCGACGACCAGACGCAGCAGGCGCTGCAACGGGCCAACCGCCTGCCCTGACCGCGGTCTCGAGACTCATCGCACCGGGCTCGTCAGGCGGGCTCATTGGGTATGATCGAGCACGACCTTGCCGAAGGGCGAGCCGTGTTCAAGGTACCGAAAGGCTTCGGCGGCCCGGCTCCATGGCACGACCCGGTCGATCACCGGTCTCAACCGGTTGACGACAATGGCTCGGTTCATCGCCTCGAAGGATTCGCGTGAGCCCACCGGTATGCCTCGCGCCCGGACCTGCCGGCGGAAGATGTCGAGCGGGTTGATGGCGCCGTCACTGCCGCCGAGATAGCCGATGACGTTGATCTGGGCGCCGCGCGCCGTTGCCCTCAGCGATTGTGCAAAACTCTGCGGTCCGCCAACCTCGATGATATGGTCGGCGCCGCGGCCATCCGTCAATCCCAGCACGGCCGATGCCCAATCGGGGACGCTGCGATAGTTCACGCCATCCTGCGCGCCAAGTTGCTTTGCCCGCGCAAGCTTCTCATCGCTGCTCGACGTCACGATGACGCGCGCCCCGGCAGCGGCGGCGAACTGCACCGCAAACAGCGAAACGCCGCCGGTGCCGAGGCAAAGCACGGTGTCGCCGGGTTTGACGCTGCCTTCCGTAAACAGCGCGTGCCATGCCGTCACGCCGGCGCATGGCAGCGTCGCCGCCTCGAGGTCGCTCAGATTGGCCGGCGCCAGCACCGCCGCCTGTTCGTCGAGCCGGGCAAATTCGCTGAGCAGCCCGTCGATCGGGCCGCCACGTTGATAGGAGGGCTCGGCCATCGCGAAACTGCCGCCGACCCAGCGTTGCCAGAACGTGCCGCAGACCCGGTCGCCGATCTTGAACCGGCTGACCTCGGCGCCGATGGCAACGACTTCGCCGACGCCGTCCGACAGCGGCACCAGCGGCAATGCAAACTTCGTGTGATAGCTGCCGCGGACGATCTCGGCATCGCGGTAGTTCAGCGCCGTCGCCTTGACCTTCACAATCATCTCCTGGCGCCCCGGTTCAGGCATCGGCCGCTCGACCATTCTGAGGCTCTTGAGGCCGCCCGGGCTCTGCAATTCGATCGCTTTCATCGTCGTTCCTTTTCAGCTGGGTCCTGCCAGAGGAAAATCGCTTGCCATCCACCGGATTTCAAATTCATAATGTTCAGCATAATTATGCTTCTATGACATGTTCGGGTGTGTCGTGCTTGAGGAACTGAAAACACTGGCCCTCTTTGCCGAGGAGGGTTCGATTCAGAAGGTGGCGCAACGCCTGCCGTTGACGCAGCCGGCCGTCACCCGCCAGATCCAGCGGCTGGAGGAGATGCTCGGCACGGAATTGCTCGACCGCCGGCTAAAGCCGTCGCGACTGACCCCGGCCGGCGTAGAAGTGCTGGCACGCGGCAAGGACATTCTCGCCGCCGTCGACGCGCTGAGATCATTCGCCAAGGGCGACGAGCCGGAGGGCCTGCTGCGGCTCGGCCTCGCGCATGGACTTTGCGACAAAGCCGTGGCCGCTGCCATCGGTGATGCCGTGGCGCGGTTTCCGAAGGTCTCGCTGCGTCTGAAGAGCGGCTGGAGCCTTGAGCTGGCCGACCAGCACAAGCGCGGACAGCTTGACCTCGCCGTCATCCTGGACGGCAGCAATTCCAAAGCTGGCGACGGCGTTGTCGGAACCGAGGCCCTCGGCGTCATCGCTGCCGAAAGCACTGTCCGGCAAGCCGACGTCAAGACCATGCCCTGGATCCTCAGCCCTGAGCCTTGCGACGCGCGCCGGCGGCTGGCGGCTGCCCTGGCCGAGGGCGGCCACAGGTTGATGGTCGGCGCCGAGATTCAGGACAGCGCGCTGCAGATCGACTGGGTTCGTCGAGGCCAAGGCCTTGGCCTGCTGCCCAGGCGGCTGCTGCGGGAAAAGCTGCCGCAGGGCATTGCCCTGGTCGACGCTCCCGGCCTCGAGCTGTCGCTGCGAATTGTCGTCCTGCGTTCGCCGCACCTGCATCTTTTGAGAGAGGTCGCCGACGCAGTGACCGAGGCCGTCACCGCGACTGTCAGGACGGACTGAGGCCGCCACGCCGCGCTGCCGCGCCAGCTTCGTTCCCGCTTCATCGGAAGGCGCTCCTTGCCTCTGCTGGCGATTTGTGGTCTTGGAGGCGCCAAATTGCCCTTTGCGGCGATCATCTCATTTCCGGATCACCTCACCATGGCCAAGATCAATGGCAACGAAATCCGTCCCGGCAACGTCATCGAGCATGATGGCGGCCTTTGGGTGGCGGTCAGGACCAACACCGTCAAACCCGGCAAGGGCGGCGCCTACAACCAGGTCGAACTCAAGAACCTGATCAACGGCACCAAGCTCAACGAGCGCTTCCGTTCGGCCGAGACGGTCGAGCAGATCCGGCTCGATCTGAAGGATTTTTCCTTCCTCTACGAGCAGGGCGACGCGCTGGTGTTCATGGACACCGAAAGCTACGAGCAGCTCGAATTGCAAAAGGAGTTCGTCGGCGATCGCGCCGCCTTCCTGCAGGACGGCATGATGGTGACGGTCCAGCTCTATGACGAAAGGCCGATCGGCATTTCGCTGCCCGACCAGGTGACGCTGACCATCACCGAGGCCGACCCGGTGGTGAGGGGCCAGACGGCAGCCTCGTCCTACAAGCCGGCGATACTCGAAAACGGCATCCGCGTGCTGGTGCCGCCGTTCATCGGCTCGGGCGAGCGCATCATCGTCGATACCAACGAAATCACTTACGTGCGCCGCGCCGACTAAGGCGTGATCCCAAAGAGTTGCAGACTTTTTGGATAAGATCATGCGTCAAGGCAAATAGGCGCAGCGACAGGAAGAACAGCAATGGCGCGTTCCGCGATCCTCAATGTCATGGTCCAGGCCGCAATGAAGGCCGGCCGCTCGCTGTCGCGTGATTTCGGCGAAGTGCAGAACCTGCAGGTCTCGATGAAGGGGCCGGGCGACTATGTCAGCCAGGCCGACCGCAAGGCCGAAGACATCGTCTTTGCCGAACTCTCCAAGGCGCGGCCCGGCTACGCCTTCCTGATGGAGGAACGCGGCGTGATCGAGGGCGACGACGGCCAGCACCGCTGGATCGTCGACCCGCTCGACGGCACCACCAATTTCCTGCACGGCATTCCGCTCTTTGCCGTTTCGATCGCGCTGGAGCGCCAGGGCCAGATCGTCGCCGGCGTCGTCTACAATCCGGCGATGGATGAGCTCTATACCGCCGAGCGCGGCGGCGGCGCTTTCATGAACGACCGCCGGCTGCGCGTCGCCGGCCGCACCAAGCTGGTCGATGCGGTGATCGGCTGCGGCATGCCGCATCTCGGGCGTGGCCAGCACGGCAATTTCCTCATCGAGTTGCGCAATGTCATGGCCGAGGTCTCTGGCGTCCGCCGTCTCGGCTCCGCCTCGCTCGATCTCGCCTACGTCGCCGCTGGCCGCATGGACGGGTTCTGGGAAACCGGCCTGTCGGCCTGGGATGTCGCCGCCGGCATTTTGCTGATCCGCGAGGCAGGCGGTTTCGTCTCCGATTTCGCCGGGGGACAGGATGTGCTGAACGCCGGTTCACTGGTCGCCGGCAACGAACTCATCCAGCGCGCGCTGTTGAAGACTATCAAAAGGCCACTCTCAGCCGGCTGATAGAGGCACACCGCGCTGAACCGCCGCAGTCGCAAAACCGCAACCAAAGCTTGAAATACTGTCCCGCGGCCGCCCAGATAAGGTGGCGCAGGATCATCGATGACGAACAGCCGGCCCCAACCCCAGAGCGAACTCTCCCAGCTCGACATTCCCTTCATGGGGCGCTGGCATTACTCGCGCGCCGAGATCATCGCCGACGGCATTGTCCACGCCGTGGGCATCGTGCTGGCGATCGCTGCCGGCTCGACGCTGCTGGCACTGGCCGCCTATCGAACCGGCCCCGGCGAATACGTCGCCGCCGCCTTCTATGTAGTCTCGCTGCTCACCGTGCTGTCGGTTTCGCTGGCCTACAATGTCTGGCCGGTGTCGTCGCCGGCAAAATGGATATTGCGGCGCTTCGACCATGCCGCGATCTATCTGCTGATCGCTGCCACCTACACGCCTTTCCTGGCGCAGCTCGGCGGCTCGCCGCTGGCCGTTTCCATGATCGTGCTGGTCTGGACCGCCGCGGCGGTCGGCATCGCCATCAAGGTCTTTCTTCCCGGCCGTTTCGACCGGCTGGCGATCGTCTTCTACCTAGCCATCGGCTGGAGCGGTATCGTTCTGGTGGAGCCGCTCGTGCGGACGCTGCCGGCGACTTCGATCGCGCTCATCGTTGCCGGCGGCATCGTCTACTCCTGTGGCGTGATCTTCTTCGCCTGGAAGGGCCTGCGTTTCCACAATGCGCTGTGGCATGGCTTTGTCGTCACCGGCGCCGGCCTGCATCTGGCCGCCATGGTCGACTGCCTGGTCATCAACCGGCTTTGACCTCCGGTCGCGGACAGTGGCAATATTGCCAAGCGCCATTCAATTTCGTCACAATTCCGTTTAGAGTCGCAAACACAAATTGATCGGCGGCGACGGCATCGGAAACGGGGCACGGATGACTCTTCTCAGATCCTTCGGCATGGGCAGGCGCTCCGACGTTCTGATCTACGATCCGCACAAATTGTCGAGCCCGCAGGTGTTTCTGCTGACCATGGTGATCTTTCTGTTCATCGTGGCCTTTATCGCCGCCATCCTGACGCGCCAGATCTCGACCGCCTTCGTCACCAATCCCGGCCTCAACGGCCTGATCATCGGCGTGCTGGCGGTCGGCATCCTGCTGGCCTTCGTCCAGGTCGGCCGGCTGTTCCGCGAGGTGCGCTGGGTCAACTCGTTCCGCGCCGGCTCCGAAACCACCGAACCGGTGCTGCTGGCGCCGATGAAGGCGATGATCGGCCGCTCCTCGACGATTGCCTTCTCGACCAGTTCGATGCGCACCATGCTGGATTCGATCGCCACCCGGCTCGACGAAAGCCGCGACACGTCGCGCTATCTTGTCGGACTGCTGGTGTTCCTCGGCCTGCTCGGCACCTTCTGGGGCCTGCTCAACACGATCGGCTCGATCCGCGAAACCATCGAGTCGCTCGATCCCGGCACCGGCGATGCCGCGGCCGTGCTCGAATCCCTGAAGCAGGGGCTTTCCGCTCCGTTGGCCGGCATGGGCACCGCCTTCTCGTCCTCTCTGTTCGGCCTCTCCGGCTCGCTGGTGCTCGGCTTCCTCGACCTGCAGGCCGGCCGCGCCCAGACGCGCTTCTATACCGAACTCGAAAACTGGCTGTCCTCGGTCACCGACCTGTCCTCCGACATCGTCGTTGCCGACACGGCCAAGACCGAACCCTCCGAGGAAATCCGGCTGTTGTCGGAAAAGCTGCGCACTCTGCAGGAGAATGGCGGCGGCTCCAATCCGCGCGTCGCCACCGCCATGGCCAATCTCGCCGACGGCATTTCCGGCCTGGTCAAGAACATGCGCTCGGAACAGCAGATCATGCGCGACTGGGTCGAGGCCCAGTCGGACGAGCAGAAGGCGATGCGCAACACCCTGGAGAAGATCGCCGACGCCTTGAAGAAGCCTGGAGTGCATTGACGTGGCGTTGGCACGAGGCCGGCGCTCCGACCGCCGCATCGATTACTGGCCGGGGTTCGTCGATGCGCTGTCGACGCTGCTGTTGGCGATCATGTTCCTGCTGACTGTTTTCGTGCTGGCGCAGTTCCTGCTCGGCCGCGAGATCTCCGGCAAGGACACGGTGCTCAACCGCCTCAATTCGCAGATCAACGAGTTGACCCAGCTTCTGGCGCTGGAGCGCTCGACGACGCAGGACAAGGAGGACACCCTTGCCAATTTGCAGGCATCGCTGTCTGCATCGGAGGCGGAAAAGAGCCGGCTCGAGCAATTGCTGGCGCAAGGCGCCGGTGCCGGCGATGCCGCCAACCAGCGCGCGACGGCACTTTCCGGCGAGCTCGACAGCCAGCGCCAGATCAGCCAGCAGGCGCTGAGCCAGGTCGAGATCCTCAACCAGCAGATTTCGGCGCTGCGCAGGCAGATCGCAGCGCTCGAACAAGCGCTCGACGTGTCCGAAACGCGCGACCGCGAATCCAACACCAAGATCGCCGATCTCGGCCGCCGCCTCAATGTCGCACTGGCGCAACGCGTGCAGGAGCTAAACCGCTACCGCTCCGATTTCTTCGGCCGCTTGCGTGAAATTCTTGCCGACCGCGAGAACATCCGCATCGTCGGCGACCGCTTCGTCTTCCAGTCGGAAGTGCTTTTCCCGACCGGCTCCGAGGTGATCAACGATGCCGGCAAGCTCGAGATGAAGAAGCTTGCCGATGCCATCATCGAATTGCAAAAGGAAATCCCGCCGGAGATCAACTGGGTGCTGCGCGTCGATGGCCACACCGACAACAAGCCGCTCTCCGGTACCGGCCGCTACCGCGACAATTGGGAATTGTCGACGGCGCGCTCGACATCGGTGGTCAAGTTCCTGATCGAGAACGGCGTGCCGGCCAACCGGCTGGTCGCGGCCGGCTTCGGCGAATTCCAGCCGCTCGACCCCGCCGATTCCGAAGAGGCGCGCAACAAGAACCGCCGCATCGAGTTGAAGCTGACCGAGCGGTGATCTGCAAGCCTTTGGCTTGTATCATGCGCCAGGTCGAGCCGGCTCAAGTCGGCGGCATTTAGGGCACTGGTACGGCAGCGGCAAGAACTGAAAAAATTACCTTTTTTTAATTACACTTTGCCGCCATGGCCTTTTAGCCTTGGTCATGGGCCGAGAACCGCCGGCGGTGGAACCGCTCATCGCGACGCGACGGAACCTGACGGCCCGCGGCCGGAAGGCAGGACCCTCCCAACCACCGCCTTCCCCAGTAAAGGAGACGCAACCATGCGCTTCTTCGCTCCCAGGAATCTCAGGACTGCTACGCTCGCCACACTTCTCCTCGCCGTTCCGTTTGCTGGCGCTTACGCCGGCCCGCGTGAGACGGCCTTGATCAATCAGATCCAGAGCGTGGAGGCGGGTATCCAGGGCGCCATCCGGGCGAACAAGCTCGAGCCGGGCGAGGCACGTGACTTGCGCACGCAGGTCGCTCAGCTCGATCGGGCCGCCCAGAGGGCCGCTCGCCGTGGAACGATGCCGAGCACGCAATATCAGCAGTTGATGGCGCAGCTCGACGATATCAGCCAAAAGCTGCGCGCTGACACCGGCAGTGCCTTCCTCATCGGCAACGGCGCCGATGGCGGATACTATCCCAACGGCTATGGCCCAACTTATCCAGGCGGCTGAAATCGGCCGCAATGCCCGGCGCTGTGGCAATTGATTTGCCCATGATCCTTTTCCAGCTTTCGGTTCAGGGATCATGCGCTAGTCCAACGCCGGCGCGATCAGCGCCAGTACTGCCGGCACTGTCTCGATGAAGAGGATTTTGCGGCCGCCGTTGCCGCGCCGTAAAGGCCGGCGACGGCGACGCAGAGCAGGAAGAAGACTACTGAAAACCGGCTTCGCCGAGGTAAAGCCCCAGATCAGGCCGGCTGCGAGAAAGCCGTTGTAAAGCCCCTGATTGGCAGCAAGCACTTTCGAGGCCCCTGGCGAATTCCGGCGTCAGCCTGAATACCATATGGCCGCGCGGCGTGTCCCACAGCACCATCTCCAGATAGACGATGCAGAGGTGGATCACGGCCACCAGCCCGACCAGCACATTGGCGATCATGTTTCGTCTCCCCATCGCGGTCTGCCGCCGCGGATGACATTGATCACGCACGCCACCGCTTCCGCGAGATGCTTTTCGGCCGTTGCAGCCGGCAGTCAATGCGTCGATCGCGGACGGCTTCGGGGTTGCCAATAGCTTTGCATTGGTATCTTTTCCCGCCGTCAAATCAGCGGAACCCACAATGTCCTTTCAAAAACTCGACGACCTCGGCCACAAGCTCGAAGCGCTGGAACACGCCCTCGCCATCCTCGGCGCCGACGAGGCGACCCATATGGCGGTCGGCGGCGGCGAGAAGCGCTCAGAGGCAATGTCGGCGCTTGCCGGCATGCACCATGCCCGGGCGACTGCGCCGGAGATTGCCGACTGGATCGCGGCGGCCGAGCAGGAAGCGCTGAACGAAGAGCAGCAGGCCGCGGTCAGGGAATTCCGCCGGCAACACACCAACCTGACCTGCCTGCCGGTCGAGTTCGTCGAGCGCCAGACGACCGCGCGGATGCGCTCCGAGCAGCTCTGGCGCGACCTGCGCGCCAAGAACGACTGGGCCGGCTTCCTGCCGGCGCTGGAAGGCGTCGTGGCGCTGGTCCGCGAGGAGGCGGCCCTTCGCGCCGAGGTGCTCGGGCTCGAGCCTTACGACGCGCTGATGGAGCAATATGATCCGGGCAATCGCACCGCCGACGTCACGCCTGTGTTTGCCGAGTTGAAGACCTTCCTGAAAGGTTTCGTGCCGGAGGCACTGGCCGTGCAGGAAGAGCGGCTGGCGAAACATCCGCTGAAGCCGCTTTCCGGCAGCTACCCCTTGGACAAACAGCGCGAGCTCGGCCTCGCCATGATGGCGGCAGTCGGCTTCGACCTCACCCACGGCTCGCTGTCGGTTTCGCACCATCCGTTCTGCGGCGGCGTGCCGAGCGACGTGCGCATCACCACCCGCTACAAGACCTCGGATTTCCTGTCGGCGCTGATGGGCGTGCTGCACGAGACTGGCCATGCGCTGTACGAGCAGAATCTGCCGAAGGCGTGGGCGCACTGGCCGCTCGGCAGAGCGCGCGGTATGGCGGTGCATGAAAGCCAGAGCCTGTTCGTCGAAAAGCAGATCGGCCGCAATCCAGAATTCTGGCGCTGGGCGCTGCCGGTGGTCGAAAGACACCTCGGCGAGCGCTGGAGGATCGACGACATCCTGCCGCATGTGCACCGGGTCGAGCGCGGCCTGATCCGCGTCGATGCCGACGAGGTCACCTATCCGCTGCACGTCATCCTGCGTTACGAGCTGGAGCAGGAGCTTGTCTCGGGACGGCTGGAAGCAGCCGACCTGCCCGAAGCCTGGGATGCCAAGATGCGCGATTATCTCGGCCTGTCGACATCAGACAATCCGGCTGATGGTCCGATGCAGGACGTCCACTGGCCGGGTGCCGCCTTCGGCTATTTCCCCTCCTACACGCTGGGCGCCATGATGGCGGCGCAGCAATGGGCGGCGCTGACCAGGGATCATCCTTCAGCCGACGAAGACCTCGCCAAGGGAGATTTCGCCGCGATCAACGACTGGCGCCGCAAAAGGATCTGGTCGCAAGGCTCGCGCTGGTCGACGCCAGAACTGCTCGAACGCGCTACCGGCGAAAAGCTCAATGCCGTGCATTTCACCGATCACCTGAAGAAGCGGTACGGGAACTGAGCCGCTTCGTCTATTCCAGGTTCTTGCCGCGGTGACTGCAGAAATCCGCGAAACTGGCCTTTACTTTGGTGGGAAAGCCTCTGAAAAAGGAGTTCTTCCAAGTTGGGCGAGCGTAGATGTCTGTCTGTTACAGTTTTCATAGGATGAAGTCTTTCTGGCCCCGCTTGGTATTTTTCATCTTATTGATCGGCCTGAGTTCTCCGGCCATGGCCGACGACATGGTTCTCAAGGGGCCGGCAGAAAGCTGGGTAAAGCAGCTTGATATTCCGGCTGCCGATCCCACCCGATCGGATCAAATCAAGAATGGCGTTTCATGGCTGCTCTCGGACGACCAGATCACGCATCGCGCCGGCGGCTATGTCGAGTACTCGCGCACCGTCTATAAAATCGTCGACCGTCCCGGCCTGGATCGTGGCGCGAGTATCGATCTGCAGTTCGATCCGTCCCGGCACAAGGTCACGCTCAACCATCTTCACATCATCCGCGATGGCGCCGTTTTGGACCGGCTGGAAGGTGTCGAATTCGACATCTTCCGCAGGGAAAGAGACGCCGAGAAGGGTGTCTTCGACGGCTGGCTGACAGCACATGTCAACATCGATGATGTGCGCACCGGCGACATCGTCGACTACGGGTCGACCTATGAGATAACGCCGCTGGCCGGCAAGGACCTTTTCTTCAAGAATTTCTCCACCGAATGGGAAGAGCCGGTAGCGCTTATCCGCACAAGCATCATTTGGCCTTCGGACCAGCCGCTCCAGATCAAGACACGGGGAACCCGACTCAAGCCCTCAATCTCCCCGACTGGACCGGACACCACCTATCTATGGGAGATTCCAAACCCGAAACCGGTCAATGTCGAGGACAACCTGCCCGTGACCTATCCAGGCTGGGGCTCCATCGATGTCGCGTCTACCGCGAATTGGCAAAGTGTGGTCGATGCCGTTGCGCCCTATTACAAGCCAGCGACCGTTTTTCCCCGGCTTTTGCCGCAAAGCTCGACGACATCGCTCTGCGGCATCCGGTGCCCGAAGACCGGATGGTCGAGGCAATGCGGCTGGTGCAGGACCAGATCCGCTATGTAAGCCTGTCGATGGGTGCCGGTTCCTACGTTCCGCGTGATCCCGCGACGGTCATCCTGAGCGGGTTCGGTGACTGCAAGGACAAGGCCCTGCTGCTGGTTTCGTCGCTTGTGCGGCTTGGCATTGCTGCCGAGGTCGCCTTGGCCGATCTCGACGAGGGACGGGCCCTGGACCAGCATCTGCCGGCGCTCCGCGATTTCGACCATGCCATCGTCAAGGCAAGGATCGGAGCAAAGACATATTGGCTGGACGCCACGAACTATCTTCAGGGCGGCGGGGCGCACAATCTCGCACAGCCCGACTACGGCTTCGCGCTGCCGCTTTCCAGCACCGGCGGGTTGGAGAAGATGCCGAGCCCTGTGCTTACCAGCCCATCGATCCAGATCGCCGAGGAATTCGACTTTCCGCGGAGACCGGGCGATCCCCTCGTGCTGACGGTCTTCTCGACATATGAGGACGCCGATGCCGATTGGATGCGCGGCAATTTCGCCAGCCGGTCGCTGAGCGAGGTGTCGGACGCCTACCTGAAATACTACAACAAGCAATATCCGGGCATCCAAACCATCGCCAAGCCGGAAATCGTGGATCGCCGCGACGGCAACATAGTGAGCGTGAAGGAAAGTTATCGCTTGCCGGCGGAAGCGCTGACGGCCAACGATCTGGCAAAGAATTTCCCGATCCGCGCGGCCGATCTCGGCAACAACTCTCTTCCAACCCCGACAATCGTCGACCGAACCGGGCCCGTCTCCCTCGGCCCCCAGTTCTACCGCCGCCACAAGGTGACCGTGCGCAACCTCAAGGCGAGGTTTTCCGGCGAGTCGATGAAAAACGTCGTGACGCCCTATCTGTCTCTCAAGGCATCCTGGTCCAACACGCCCACCGAATTTCAAGTTGAATGGAACTTTCAGACGCTGGCGACTGAAGTACCGGCCAAGGCGATTGCCGATTATCTGAAAATCGTCGATGACCTCGCAGACCAGGTTCGCTGGCAGTACGATTTTACCTATGAAGAGCCGCCTGCCGATGTGCAGCTCAGCGATCCGGCAAAGGAGCAGCGACAGACCGTCGCCAGCATGCTTTTGTTGTCGTTGCTTGTCGGCGTTCCCCTGTTCATCGCCTATCGACGCGGCAAACGCCGAGCTTTCGGTAGCTGAAGAATCTCGGCCGCCGCGGGGCACCATGATCCCGAAAAGTGGATGCCGGTTTTCGGAAAAGATCATGGTCAAACAAGAAGATGGAGCCTTATCCCGATTTCATCGGGATGGAGCGATGCTACTCGGCCGCGCCCCTGAAAGCACTCGCCCCGGTGTCGAACTGCAGCTTGGCCAGCCGCGCATAGATGCCGCCCTTGGCGACCAGGCTCTGATGCGTGCCTTCCTCGACGATGCGGCCGCCATCCATGACCAGGATGCGATCGGCCTTCAGCACGGTGGCCAGCCGATGGGCGATGACGATCGTGGTGCGGCCCTTCATCAGCCGGTCCAGCGCCGTCTGCACCAGCGTCTCGCTTTCGGCATCTAGCGCCGAGGTCGCCTCGTCGAGCAGCAGGACGGGCGCATCGCGCAAAATGGCGCGGGCGATCGCCACGCGCTGGCGCTGGCCGCCCGACAGCGTCACGCCGCGCTCGCCGACCTGGCTGTCATAGCCCTTTTCGAGTTTCAGGATGAACTCGTCGGCAAGCGCGTCCTTCGCCGCCGCCTCGATCTCGGCCTGGCTGGCGCCAGGCCGGCCAAAGCCGATATTGTCGCGCGCGCTTGCGGCAAAGATGGTGACGTCCTGCGGCACGATGGCGATGCGCGCGCGGATCGCCGCCGGATCGGCCTCGCGCAGATCGACCCCGTCGATGATGATCCCGCCGGACTCCGGATCGTAGAAGCGCAGAAGCAGCGAAAACACGGTGCTCTTGCCGGCGCCCGAGGGTCCGACGATCGCGACCGTCTCGCCGGGTTTGACCTGAAAGCTCAGGCCATGGACGGCGGCGCGGTCGGGCCGGGCCGGATAGGAGAAGGAGACATCGTCGAAGCTGATGGCACCTCTCGCCTTTGCCGGCAGCGGCTTCGGATCGGCGGGCGCCTGGATCGCGGGTTTCTCGGCCAGGATCTCGGTCAGCCGTTCGGCAGCGCCCGCTGCCTGGGAAAGTTCGCCCCAGACCTCCGACAGGGCGCCGAGCGCGCCGGCGGCGAACACCGAATAGAGCAGGAATTGACCGAGCGTGCCCGGCGACAGCGTGCCGTCGAGCACGTCGCGCGAACCGAACCACAGCACCGCCACGACTGACGAAAAGATCATGAAGATGGCGAAGAAGGTGAGAAAGGAGCGGGCAAAGATCGAGGCCCGCGCCGCTTCGAACGCTGCTTCCACGGCGGACGAAAAATATCTGGTTACAAGCTTCTCGTTGGTGAAGGCCTGCAGGGTGCGCACCGCGCCGATCTGCTCGCTGGCATAGGCGGTGGCATTGGCAAGCGTATCCTGCGCCAGCCGTGACTTGCGCCGCACCGAGCGGCCGAAGGCGACCAGCGGCAGCACGATCAGCGGAATGGCCGCGATGACCAGGCCGGACAGTTTTGGGCTGGTGAAGACCATCATCGCCACGGCGCCAAGGCCGAGGATGACGTTGCGCAAAGCCACCGAGGCGGTAGCACCGACGGCCGATTTGACCTGTGTCGTGTCGGCGGCGAGCCGCGAGACGATCTCGCCCGACTGGGCCGTGTCGAAAAAGGATGGCGACAGTGTTGTGACGTGGGCAAAGACATCGCGGCGGATATCGGCAACGACGCGCTCGCCGAGCGTGATGACGAAATAGTAGCGGCTGGCCGACGCCGCCGCCAGAACGGCGGCCATCACCACCAGCATGGCGAAATATTCGGCAATGAAGCTGGAATCGGAAGCGGAAAAACCGTGGTCGATCATCCGCCGCACGGCCAGCGGCAGCGCCAGCGTCGTCGCCGCAGCGACGGCCAGCGAGACGATCGCGCCGATGACCATTTTGCGGTAATGCGTAATGTAGGGAAACAGGCGCTGCAGCGGCCTCAGCGAGCGCCTGCGCTCGTCTGCATCGCCGCTGATGTTCGCCATGACCGTTTCCTTTGGCCCTTTGAGGCTTGCGCCATCAATATGCGCTTGCCGCGGCCTTGTGATTCAATTCCGGCTGATGTATAGGCTCGCCGACCGTTTTAGAAGCCGTGGCTCCTCAATAGCTGCGGCTTCGAGTTTTAAAAAGGGGCGCATCGACGCAGGCTTCAGCCCGTCGGCAGCACCCGGCAAGCCAGGAACAGACCCATGAAGACCGATATCCATCCCGACTACCACACCATCAAGGTCGTCATGACCGACGGCACCGAATACATGACCCGTTCGACCTGGGGCAAGGAAGGCGATACGATGAACCTCGATATCGACCCCACCACCCATCCGGCCTGGACCGGCGGCCAGCAGACCCTGCTCGACCGCGGTGGCCGCCTGTCGAAGTTCAAGAAGCGTTTCGAAGGCTTCGGCCTCTAAGCCGCATTGGCATTTCGCAGATCGAGAAACCCGCCTTCGTGGCGGGTTTTTTGTTGGGAAAATACGGCCCTACTCGCCGAGCAACTCGCGCAGGGCCATCCGCTTGTAGGCCGCGACCAGCCTGTCGCCTTCTTGCCGCCCGACCGAGATCGCCAGCCGCATTGCGGCCTCGCCCATCTGCCAGATGAGAAACGCCGTCGTTTCGAGCGCTTCCGGATCGGCGGATGGCCGCAGCCGTTTCAGCACGGCTGTAAGGAATTCGGCGTTGGCCCGGCTGTCGGCAAGCTCGAGTTCGCGCAGCGCCTTGTCGGCCTGCGTGCCCGACCAGATGTCGCGCATCACCGGCTCCGCCAGGAACATTCCGTAGTAGATATCCACCAGTTCCGAAAATGCCCGGCGCAGGCCTTCGGCGTCATTGACCTCGGCTAGCGCTGCCGCAATGCAGGCCTGGCTTTCGGCGGTGTAGCGTTCGGCCAGCGCCCAGATGATCGCCCTCTTGTCGGGGAAGAACTGGTAGAGCGAGCCAATCGACACGCCGGCCCTCTCGGCCACCTCGCCCATGCGCATGGCGTCGCTGCCTTGCTCGGCGATCAACGCCGAGGCGGCGGCCAGCATGCGCTCGACCCGCTCGCGGCTGCGCTGCTGGCTCGGCGCCCGGCGCGGCGATGCGATCTGCTCGTTGCGGGAACCCGGTGCAGCGGTGCCTTCCATGACTGTCTCCAGAAAAATGGCTTGACTGAGAAAATACGAGGGTTTATCACGTTTTGCAAATGTGAGGATCATTCATATTTTTAGACGACACACCAATCGAACTGCTCGAATCTGAAGCCGGAGGAACTGACATGATCATGAAACTGCTTCCCACCCTCACCTTCGTCGCTGCCATTGGCTCAGGCGTTGTCGGCGGCGTTTTCTTCGCCTTCTCCAACTTTATCATGCCGGCGCTCGCCCGCTTGCCTGCCGGAGGCGGCATCGCCGCCATGAATTCGATCAACATCACCGTGATTACGCCGGCATTCATGACCGCGCTTTTCGGCACCGGGCTGGTCTGTCTTGTCCTTGCCGCCGGCGCTCTTATCGGCTGGAGCCAACCGGGTTCGTTCTGGCTCCTCGCCGGCGCCCTGATCTACCTCGTCGGCAACCCAATCGTGACGATGATGTTCAACGTGCCGCTTAACAACGCCCTGGCCGCGGTCGATCCGGCAAGCGCCAACGGCGCCGCGGTATGGGCCACCTATCTCAGGGACTGGGTGATGTGGAACCATGTCCGCACCATCACCGCCATCGTGGCGCTGGGCTGCTTCATCTTCGCATGGCGGTGAATGCAGGACGGAAGTCCTAAAAGGCCGTCAGGCAGGGTCTTTTGACTTATGGCCCTTGCGGTCGGCATGGCCCAGATCGCGATCCGGATCGATGACGTCGCGAACCAGTTGCTTGAGCTTTGCGGCGTCGGGAAAACCGCCGTCACGCTTGCGGTCCCAGACCAGCGTATCATTGCAGGAAATGGTGAAGATGCCGCCGGTGCCGGGCACCAGCGTCACTTCGCCCAGATCGGTGCCGAAGGTCGACAGCAGCTCCTGCGCCATCCAGCCGGCCCTGAGCAGCCACAGGCACTGCGTGCAATAGGTGATGCGGACTGTGGGCAGCGCGTGTTGGATCATGCCGCGCTGAGCTTTGCCAAGGTCTCCTCGTCGACCTCGAAATTGGCGTAGACGCTCTGCACGTCGTCGTCGTCCTCGAGCGTCGCAACCAGCTTCATCAGCGATTGTGCCCGCTCCTCGTCGACCGCGATATTGGTCTGCGGCTTCCAGATCGGCTTCACCGATTCAGCCTCTCCGAGCGCGCCCTCCAGCGCCTTCGACACTTCGCCGAGATTCTCGAAAGCGCAGTAGATCGTGTGGCCGTCCTCGTCCGACTGGACGTCGTCGGCGCCGGCCTCGATCGCCGCGTCCATCACCTTCTCGGCGCTGCCGGCCGATGCCGGATAGTAGATCTCGCCGACGCGGTCCCACATGAACGATACCGAGCCGGTCTCGCCCATCGCCCCGCCCGCCTTGGTGAAGGCAGCGCGCACATTCGACGCCGAGCGGTTGCGGTTGTCGGTCAGCGCCTCGACGATCAGCGCGACGCCGCCTGGCCCGTAACCCTCGTAGCGCACGGCTTCGTAGGTCTCGGCATCGCCCATCGACGCCTTGTTGATGGCGCGCTGGATATTGTCCTTCGGCATCGACACCGCCTTAGCGTTCTGCACCGCAAGGCGCAGGCGCGGGTTCATCGATGGATCGGGCGTGCCGCTCTTGGCGGCGACGGTGATTTCGCGCGCCAGCTTGGAAAACATTTTCGACCGCACCGCATCCTGGCGGCCCTTGCGGTGCATGATGTTCTTGAACTGTGAATGGCCAGCCATGGCACCCCTGTCATCTTCTCGGCTAGAGCATCTGCCGCCTGGTGAACCACCCGGCATCTTGCAAAATGCTCGAATTCAAAATTTCAGAACGTCCTGCTGCGTCCCTGACGGACGGACGGCGCTCGCTGTCGGAATGGCCGGCTTATAGATAAATCGGCTCAATTCGTCCAGCCGCGCCATTGCTGCCGGCACGCAAGGGTTTCAAGATCCGAAAATCGGCAGGCTTCGGCAAACCTTTCATCCCTCAAGATCGGATTTCAGCCGGTCGAGGATGCTGATCGCGTGCGTGGCATATTGACTGATCCAGCGGTCGTGGATGTGCTTGATCGGCAGCGCGTTGAGATGGTTCCAGCGTTCGCGCCCCTCGCGCCGCGCCACGACCAGGTCGGCCTCCTCCAGCACCTTCAGGTGCAGCATGACCGTGCAGCGGTCCATGTCGGGGAAGGCATCGCACAACATGCCGGTGGTCTGCGGCGCATCCTTCAGCCGGTCGAGCAACGCACGCCGGCGCGGATGCGCCAGCGCCTTGAAAACATTGTCGTCCCGCGATTGGCTTGACATGTTATATTTCTATAACATATCATTGAGCCATTCAAGGAAGGAGCTGTGGATATGTCTCTTGGATTCAGGGTTTCTGGCCGCATCGGCAAACCCGTCGCCGAAGTCTTCGATGCGGTCGTCAATCCGAAGAAACTTAGCGGCTACTTCACCACGATCGGCGGCGCCAGCGCACTGCTGGTGGCGGGCGCCACCGTCATCTGGTGGGGCAAGGTTCCCGTCGAGGTCGACGAGGTGAAGAAAGACAGCCGCATCGTGCTGCGCTGGGATGCCACCGACGCCGACGGCAAGCCAGCCTACAAGACTCGCATCGAGATGAATTTCGAGCCGCTCGACGATGGCGGCACCTTCGTCACCATCGCCGAAACCGGCTGGCACGAGGACGCGGTCGGCCTGAAGAAATCCTACCTCAATTGCGAGGGCTGGTCGCAGATGCTGGCCTGCATGAAGGCCTATGTCGAATACGGCATCAATCTGCGCGACGGCTATTACCGCAGCGAGATGAAGGGCGAGCCGGCCAACCAGAACAACATCTGAGAGCAAATGGAGTAAGAATGTCCGCGAAGATCACCGGCGGCATCAACATCGCGATGAAGGTCCCGCCGCATCAATACCAGACAACGGTCGCCTTCTATCGCGACGTCATCGGCCTGAAGCCATTCACCGCCAAGCCGCCGGCCGTCGGCTTCGAACTCGGTCCCAATCGGCTGTGGATCGACGAGGCGCCGATGATGAGCCAGGCCGAGATCTGGCTGGAACTGTTCACCGATGACTTTCCGGCCGCTGCGGAGCATCTCGCCGAGGCCGGTGTCGTGCGCTGCGATGCCATCGAGGCACTGGGTGAAGGCTTTCGCGGCGGCTGGATCACCAACCCGACCAACATCATTCACCTGGTGCGCGAACCCGATGCCTGGTGAACAGGGCGGCGCCGTGGAAAGGAGGATGAAATGGAAATCCGCGAAACACCGACCGCCGAAGCCGGCATGCTGATAAGGCGGCCGGTCGCCGACGTATTCGAAGCCTTCGTCGATCCGGCGATCACGACGAAGTTCTGGTTCACCCATGGCAGCAACAGGCTGGACAGCGGCAACAAAGTTCGCTGGGAATGGCGCATGTATGGCGTCTCGACGACGGTCAATGTCAGTGAGATCGTCGATAACAAGAAGATCGTCATGCAATGGAGCGATCCGCCGACTACGGTGGTCTGGACTTTCGAGGAGATGCCGGGCAACACGACCTTTGTCGAGGTCCGCAATTTCGGCTTTGCCGGCAGCCCTGACGAGCAGGTCAAGCAGGCGATCGGCTCGACCGGCGGTTTTGCGCTGGTGCTCGCCGGCGCCAAGGCGTGGCTGGAGCAAGGCGTGATGCTCGGCCTGATCGGCGACCGCCACCCGAAGGACGTTCCAGCAAATTAAGTAACGGCGAGCCAAGATCGGCTGGCAACAGACCGCGAATGCTCAGGAACGCCGCTTTTCCTGCTCTAGCACATGACGGCGGAGCACGCGGTTGATCTCCGTTTGATAGCCACCGCCTTCGACATGCTCCTTGAACCAGGACAGCACATCAGCGTCAAGCCGAATGGTCACCGGCTGCTTTAGTGGCCGGTAGAGGTGCCCTCGGCGAGCATGAACCCAATTCTCGGCCGAAGTTTCCGGAATGTCGGACGTGTCAATTTCGCTGTCAGGCAAATCTGCCAAATTGGCGAGCTGGTTGCGCTGATCTTGGCTAAGTTCCTTCCTGCTCATAGCGCCTCCATTCATGCGGCGTTGCTTTCCGGACACCGACAATCCGAATTCGTTCCTCATCTTCGAGATCGGGATAAGTGTGAACAACGAGCAGTACCACCAGCCCTCATCCCGATCGCATGCCACCTTTGCTCGCCATCTTCAAACCGGTCAGGCACAATCAGATGAAGCGGATCCTTGAAGACATCTTTGGCGAGATCGAACGCAACACCATGCTTCGCACGGTTGCGCTTGGCCTTCTCGGGATCCCATCCAAATCGCAATATAGCGGCACCGTTATTTACAAAATTGTACGCACAATTCTGTAAGAGTCAAGTCAATGCCCGCCCCCGCCCTTTGCCTTCTTCCGCCGCCGCGCCAGCATGTTGAGCCCTTCGACCAGTGCCGAAAAACCCATGGCGGCGTAGATGTAGCCTTTCGGCACGTGGTAACCCATGCCGTCGGCGATCAGCGTCATGCCGATCATCAGCAGGAAGCCGAGGGCCAGCATGACGATGCTGGGGTTCCTGGCGATGAAATCGGCCAGCGGCCCGGCCGCCAGCATCATCACGCTCACCGCCACGATCACCGCGATGTACATGATCGCGATTTCGTCGGTCATGCCGACGGCGGTGATGATCGAGTCGATCGAGAAGACGAGGTCGAGCAGCAATATCTGGAAAATCGCGCCGGCCAGCGAAAGCTGCAGCGTCTCGCCCATCATGGTGTCTTGGTGATCATCGAGATCAACCGTGTGGTGGATCTCCTTGGTCGCCTTCCAGACGAGAAACAGGCCGCCGGCGATCAGGATCAGGTCGCGCCATGAAAAGCCGTGGCCGAAGGCGGTGAATATCGGCGTCGTCAGTTGGACGATGATCGAGATGGTGGCCAGCAGGATCAGCCGCATCACCAGCGCGGCGGATATGCCGAGCCGCCGGGCGCGGGCCCGCTGCGCTACCGGCAATTTGTTGGTCAGGATCGAGATGAAGATCAGATTGTCGATGCCGAGCACGACCTCCAGCACGACCAGCGTCAGCAGCGCGATCCATGCCGTCGGGTCGGAGACAAAGGCGAAATGCGGCGCCAGGAATTCGACTAGCTGCATGGAGGTCGTCCCCTCTACGATCTAGAGCAGTTTCGCCGGCAATTGGGTACTGCAAGCGTCCATATCAATGTCACGACCAGAAGGATGGCGCCGTTTCCTCCAGCCGCGGGCCGCGGCGAAACGGCGCGATCCGTTCGGTCAGGCCGCTACGGTCGGAAATGTCGACGCCGACGCCGCACAATGTCGCCGGTCCGGTCGACGCCTCGAAGCGGCCTTTCGGCACCTTGGACAGGAACCGGTTGAGCGGCTCCTCCTTGTCCATGCCGAGCGAGGAATCGTAATCGCCGCACATGCCGGCATCGGAAATATAACCGGTGCCGCCATTGAGGATCTGGTGATCGCCGGTCGGCTGATGCGTGTGGGTGCCGACAACAAGGCTGGCACGGCCGTCGACAAAGTGGGCGAAACACATTTTTTCCGAGGTCGCCTCGGCATGGAAATCGATGACGATCGCATCGGCCTGCTCACCAAGCGGACAAGCGGCAAGTTCGCGCTCGCCGGCCTGGAACGGATCGTCGAGCTCGGGATGCATGAACACCCGGCCCATGATGTTGGCGACCAGCACGCGCGCGCCGTTCCTGGCGATGTAGACGCCTGAGCCGCGCCCCGGCGTACCCTTGGGGAAATTGGACGGACGCAGGAAGCGCTCTTCGCGCGGCGCGAAAATCAGCGCATCGCGCTGGTCCCAGACATGGTTGCCGGTGGTGACGACATCGGCGCCGGCCGAGATCGTCTCGCGAAAAATTTCCTCGGTGATGCCGAAGCCGCCGGCGGCGTTCTCGCCATTGACGATGACGAAGTCGAGTTTGAAATCCGAGATCAGGCCGGGCAGTTGTTCCCACACCGCCGTACGTCCTGTCTTGCCGACCATGTCGCCGAGGAAGAGAAGTCTCATATAAGCGTGATCCCAAACCGAAGGTCAGCGAAGCAAAAAGCTGCATGACTTTCGGAAAAGACCATGCGTCCAGGAACTTATCTACAATTTCGGCGCGAACCGGCGCAACCCGCTCTCGGTGAGTATTTCCGGAATGATCACGTCATGCGGCTCGTCCGGCACCAGGGCCACCTCCTGGCAGTCGAAGGCAATGCCGATCAGCCGCGGCTGCTGTCCCTTGTCGGCCAGCCGCGCGATCGCCCGGTCGTAATAGCCGGCGCCGTAACCGATGCGGTGGCCGCGCGCATCGAAGGCGGCAAGCGGCACCAGCATCATTTGGGGATCGAGCACCTCGGCTTCCTCATGCGGCCCGACGGTGCCGAAGCCCATGTCGATCATCGGCGCGCCGCGCACCAGTTCGCGAAAAACGATGGTGGTCTTGTTGAGGATGGCCGGCAGGCAGAGTCTTGCCCCCTTTTCGCGCAAGGCAAACATCAGCGGCCGGACGTCGACTTCCGAGCGCATCGGCCAGAAGCCTGAGACGATCTGGGCCGGCTCGACGGTGATCCGGTCGCGCGCCGTCTCGGCCATTTCGAGTGCTGCCTCCACCCGCCAGAAAGGATCGAGCGCGTCGCGGCGCCCGAGGGCTTGGTTGCGGAGAGTTTTTTTCAGGTCTTTTGGGGATGTCATGCGCCGACGTTAGAAAAGGTCAGATTTGGATGGAGTTTTACGAGCGACGTTTTGGAGGAGCGGGGCGAACTTTCGTTCGTGAGAGCACCGCACAAAGCGGCGCGACGACAAGATCCGCCAGACATTGCCTTTTCGACAGGTGACGATCCACACAACCGGTGGAGAGAGCGATCCCGGGAACCTACAAAGTAGGTGGGCGCCGTATGAGAAAACCCACGGGTCTTCCCAGGGACAGCTCCCTAGGGATCATTAAGGCCCCGGGGAAAATGTTCTCCTGCCGGGAAGCGCAGACCGTCTCCGCCAATATAGGCAGACGGCAGACCAAGCGCCAGAGAGACGACATGTTTCGAGTCTTAAATCGACGCAGAACCGCTCGACGAGGGTCGCGCCGGCAAGATCCCCGCTTTGCCAGCAGCGCCTTGCACAGCGAAGGCCGCCTCCTTAGGGTCGCGCGATGAACCCGGGAGCAAAAATGCGTTTTGAAGGCACGGCAGCCTATGTCGCCGACAAGGATCTGATGGTGGCGGTCAACGCGGCGATCGCGCTCGAGCGGCCGTTGCTGGTCAAGGGCGAGCCCGGTACCGGCAAGACCGAACTTGCCCGCCAGGTGGCGGCGGCGCTCGGCCTCGATCTGATCGAATGGCACGTCAAATCGACCACGCGGGCGCAGCAGGGCCTCTACGAATATGATGCCGTCTCGCGGCTGCGCGACAGCCAGCTCGGCGACGAGCGCTTCAACGACATCCGCAATTACATCAAGCGCGGCAAGCTGTGGGACGCCTTTGCTGCCGGCAAGAAAGTCGTGCTTCTGATCGACGAGATCGACAAGGCCGATATCGAGTTCCCCAACGATCTGTTGCAGGAACTGGATCGGATGGAGTTCTTCGTCTACGAGACCGGCGAGACCATCCGTGCCACAGTCCGGCCGATCGTCATCATCACCTCCAACAACGAAAAAGAGCTGCCGGACGCCTTCCTGCGCCGCTGCTTCTTCCACTACATCCGCTTTCCCGACGTCGAGACGCTGCACAAAATCGTCGACGTGCACTATCCCGGCATCAAGCAGAACCTGGTGCGCGCCGCACTCACGCAATTCTATGAAATCCGTGACGTGCCGGGCCTCAAGAAGAAGCCGTCGACCTCCGAGGCACTCGACTGGATCCGCCTGCTGGTCGCCGACGAGATCGCGCCCGAGGACCTGCGCGCCGACCCGAAGAACGTGCTGCCCAAGCTGCACGGCGCCTTGCTGAAGAACGAACAGGACGTGCATCTGTTCGAGCGCCTGGCCTTCATGGCGAGACGGCAGGGATGAGGGGCCGGTCGGCCGGAAGCCCACGAAGTCACCGGACAGCGCTTTCCCGGTGCTGGACCGTTGCCTCTAGCCGGGCACGGAGGCAGCTTCAGGTTGCCGACTTCAGAGGGAAACGAAATGACCGAGATCACCATCCGCCCATTGGCGCAATCTCACCACGCCGATTGGCGGCGTCTTTGGACCGCCTATCTCACCTTCTACGAAACCAAGCTGCCGGAAGAGGTTTACGCCGTCACCTGGAAGCGGCTGTTCACGGCGGGCGAGTTCGAGCCGAAAGGCTTCATCGCCACCCTCGACGGCAAGGCCGTCGGCCTGACGCACTATCTCTACCATCGCTCCTGCTGGTCGCAGATAAACAACTGCTATCTGCAGGACCTGTTCGCCGACCCCGATGTACGCGGCAAGGGCGTCGGCGCCGCCCTGATCGAAGCGGTCAAGCAGGAAGCCGGCAAGGTCGGCGTCAAGAACGTCTACTGGATGACCCACGAGACCAACGCCACCGCACGCAAGCTCTACGACCACGTGGCGCGGCGGACCGGCTTCATCGAATACGATCTGCTATGATGAAGCCAACGATTGAAATAATCACCTGTGCGCAATATATTGCGCATGATCAGGGGCGACAGTGCCGCTGATCGAGACCAACACGCGCAAGATTGTCACGAGGCTTTTACGTGACGGCTGGGTGAACGTAGGCGGCGGCAAACACGAGAAGTACGAGCATCCGGAAAGGCCGGAGATCATGATTATCGTGCCGCGGCATCGCGAACAATCTCTGGGTGTTGCGCGGTCGATCGCCCGGCTTGCTGGATGGATTTAAGGACGAATCATGACGCACTATGTCGGAATTCTTGACGGCGCAGATGAAGTCTGGGGAGTGCGGGTGCCTGATCTTCCCGGATGTCACGGCGGTGGCGCAAGTCCCGAAGAGGCGATAGCCGATGCGACTTCTGCCGTTCGCGAATGGGCAGAGACACGAATGGCGAAGAACTTGCCCTTGCCCGCGGCGCGCACTGTGGCAGATCTGCTCCGACTGGGCGAAGTCGATAGCGCTGCCGGTGAATCCGCCGTGATGATCCCTGTGCTGATCGATTCCGGACGGCCTGTCCGGGCCAATCTGTCGCTCGACGCAGGTCTTTTGGCAGCAATCGACGAAGAAGCGGGTCGGCGTGGTCTGACGCGTTCCGCCTTTATCGCCAGCGCCGCACGGGAGAAGATCGAGGGACACAGATAAAGTCGGACCATGTTCATCCCCTTCTTCCTCGAACTGAAGGCAGCGCGGGTTCCGGTCTCGCTCCGCGAATATCTGTCGCTGCTGGAGGGGCTGGAGGCCGGGCTGGTCGACTATGATGTCGAGGGCTTTTACTATCTCGCCCGCGCCGCTCTGGTGAAGGACGAGCGCCACATCGACCGCTTCGACCAGGTCTTTTCGCACATCTTCAAAGGTGTCGAGGCGCTGGCTGGCGAAAAGCCGGTCGATGTCGCAAACATCCCGGAGGAATGGCTGCGGAGGCTCGCCGAAAAGCACCTGACCGACGAGGAGAAAAAGCTGATCGAGGCGCTGGGCGGCTTCGGAAAGCTGATGGAGACGCTGAAGAAGCGGTTGGAGGAGCAAAACGGCCGGCATCAGGGCGGTTCGAAATGGATCGGCACCGGCGGCACCTCGCCCTTCGGCGCCTATGGCTACAATCCCGAAGGCGTGCGCATCGGCCAGCACGAAAGCCGCAACCGCCGCGCGGTAAAAGTCTGGGACAAACGCGAGTTCAGGAATTTCGATGACGCCGTCGAACTCGGCACCCGCAACATCAAGGTCGCGCTGAAGCGCTTGCGCCGCTGGGTGCGCGAAGGCGCCGAACAGGAATTCGACCTGCCCGGCACCATCCACGCCACCGCCGAGCACGGTTATCTTGACGTTAAGACACAACCCGAACGTCGCAATGCCGTGAAGCTGCTGATGTTCTTCGATGTCGGCGGCTCGATGGACGACCATGTCAGGAGTGTCGAGGAGCTGTTTTCGGCCGCCCGCGCCGAGTTCCGCCAGCTCGAATATTTCTATTTCCACAACTGCCTCTACGAGGGCGTGTGGAAGGACAATCGCCGCCGCCATGCCGAGGTGATTCCGACCTTCGATCTCCTCCATAAATATGGCCCCGACTACAAGGTGATCGTCGTCGGCGACGCCTCGATGAGCCCCTATGAGATCGCTCAACCCGGCGGCTCGGTCGAGCATTGGAACAAGGAGGCCGGCGCCGTCTGGCTCGGCAGGCTGCTGCAGCAATGGCCGAACGCCATTTGGCTCAATCCGGAAGACGCGAAGAACTGGGGTTTTACCCATTCGATTGCCATGATCCGCGATATTTTTGGCGGCCGCATGTTTCCGCTGACGCTCGCCGGCCTCGAAGCCGCGACGAAGCAACTTTCAAGGAAGCACTGAATGGATCCACGCAAAACAGGACGGTCGACCTGTTTCCTTTGCCTGCAATGCGGTGTCCAGTTCGCGGCGACAGCGACGCCGCCGCGACATTGCCCGATCTGCGAGGACGAGCGGCAATATGTGCGCTGGGAAGGTCAGGCCTGGACCACGCCGGAAGAGCTCGCCGCCGGCCATCGGGTCGTGATCAAGGATGATGCCGGCGTGCTCGCCTTCGGCATCGAGCCACGCTTCGCTATCGGCCAGCGCGCATTGCTGGCGCAAACGCCGCACGGCAATGTGCTGTGGGACTGCATCTCGATGGTCAGCGACGAGGCGGTGGCCGAGATCAACCGCCGGGGCGGCCTGACCGCCATCGCCATTTCGCACTGCCATTATTATTCGGCAATGGTCGAATGGAGCGGGGCGTTTGGCGGCGTGCCGATTTATCTGCACGCCGATGATCGTCAGTGGATCATGCGGCCGCATCCGGCAATCATCAGTTGGGAAGGCGAGATGCGCGCCATAAACCCGTCGCTGACGCTCATCCGCTGCGGCGGCCACTTTGCCGGTGGCCAGGTACTGCACTGGAAGCGCGACCGCGGCAATGCCATCCTGGCCGGCGACATCCTGCAGGTGACGCCGACCCGCCGTCATGTCAGCTTCATGTACAGCTATCCGAACTATATCCCGCTCAACGCGACGAAAGTGCTCGGCATCAAGGCCGCGCTGGAGCCTTTCGCGTTCGACCATATCTACGGCGCATGGTGGAACCAGAACGTCATCGGAGATGCAAAGGCAGCATTTTCAGCATCGGTTGCGCGCTATCTCGCGGCCATCGCCTGAGGGATTCTTCGCAGCAGGACAGGAAATACGAGCAAACGCCGTAACAAATGCCTATTTCAGGCGAAGTTGCGAAGGCAACCCAAATAGCGACATAAGCTAAGAGGAAAAAATGGACAGCCACACCTACCCCGTTACCCGCACCGATGCCGAATGGCGCGCCCGGCTGACGCCTGAGCAATATGCGGTGATGCGCAACCACGGCACCGAGCGGCCGGGAAGCTGCGCCCTGCTGCACGAGAAGCGCGCCGGCACCTTCTCCTGCGTCGGCTGCGACCAGCCCTTGTTTGAATCCAAGCTGAAATTCGAGAGCGGCACCGGCTGGCCGAGCTTCAACGACCCAGTGCCGGGTTCGGTCGAGACCACCGTCGACCGCAGCTACGGCATGGTCCGCACCGAATGCCATTGCGCCCGCTGCGGCAGCCATCTCGGCCATGTCTTCGAGGACGGCCCGCCACCGACCGGTCTGCGCTATTGCATCAACGGCGTGGCGCTCAAATTCGAGCCGGCCGCCTGATCGTCAGGCCACAACCACCAGGATCAGCCACAACGTGGCGCCAAGAGTCATCAGCGAGGCCATGACGCCACTCGATTTTCCGGCAGTTCGCCAAACGGCAAAGGTCAGGAAGATATTGTAGGGAACCGGCGCGAAATGCACCGCCAGGACGAGCGCAAGCGGCAGCTTCAATCCTAGCAGAATGAGCGCCGCCACCGACGACGCGACGTTGATCGCTGTGCCGACAACGACCAGGTCGCGCCAGAACAGCCGATCGAGCGGCACGCCGCCGAACCAGCGTGAGCGGAAGAAAGCGGCAACGCGCGACATGATCGTCATCGATCGACCGGCTCCCTGGCTGCTCACCAGAGCAACCCTTCCACAAGGATTGCGTCTGGAAACCCTGCTTTATTCCTGACCCAGAACGTCGGCAATCGCGCGCTCGAAACGTGAGGCTTCCGTCACCAGCCAGTCGGTCATCGCCGGCCAATTGTCCTCGGCAAAACAATTCACCCGCCACATCGAATTGATGCCGAGGCCGTCGCAACTTTGTTCTGGCCTGAGCTTCAGCCTGTCTTCGATGGCCGGCTGGAACGGCTTCAACCGCGACCAGGCTTGCGTGGCACCGAACTTCTCGTTGCGGCCGAAGAAGACGCCGACATGATTGTGCGCAGGCGCGACATACATGGAAAGGACCAATGCGAAATCGGGCAGCCCACGCTGCCAGAACCACGGTCCGCGCCTCGCCAACAGAGCCCTTTCATCCGGATGCCGTTCCGCGAACAGCGTCCAGAAGCTGCGTTGGCGGAATTCAGAGGCGCGGCGGGCGCCAAAATCGAATTCGCTCATGGCTGGAATCCATGGTCAGAACCGCTTCTCCCGCGATCGTCTCCGGCGCCGAGGCCGGCCTTTACACCATGCCGAGCGCAGCCTTGTACAGATCGAGGATGGACTCCTCTTCCTGCCGCTCGGCCTGGTCCTTCTTGCGCAGCCGGATGATCGACCGCATCGCCTTGGTGTCGAATCCGGTGCCCTTGGCCTCGGCGAACACTTCCTTGATGTCGTCGGCAATCGTCTTCTTCTCTTCCTCGAGCCGCTCGATTCGTTCGATGAAGGCGCGCAGCTGGCCGGCGGCAACAGTCTGGCTGGTCTCGGTGATGTCGTCGGCCATATTCTTCTCTCCGCGTCGTTTCTCGCCGCGACTCGGGGTGACCCGAGCGGCGAATTGCAGCGGTTCGATGCCCGACCGGGCGCGGCGGGTCAAGGTACTATCGATGCGGCATGAAGGGCTGCTGCCAGGCGCCGACAAGTCTCTCTGATGCCGGCCTGTTTCACCCGAACGCGATCAGCAGATCCTTGGCATCGATCTGGTCGCCGGCCTTGACCAGCACCTCGGCTATGGTGCCGTCGCGTTCGGCATGCAACGCCGTTTCCATCTTCATCGCTTCGATCGACAGCAGCACGTCGCCGGCCTTCACCGCCTGGCCGGCAGCGACCGCAAGCGCCGAGACGACGCCAGGCATCGGCGCGCCGACATGCGCCTCATTGCCCGGCTCCGCCTTGCGCCGTGCCTTGGCAGCGGACGCGCCATGGGCCCGGTCCGGCACCTTCACCCGGCGCGGCTGCCCGTTGAGCTCGAAGAACACGGTGACCATGCCCTTTTCGTCGACATCGCCGATGGCAAGGCAGCGCACCACCAGCGTCTTGCCTTTTTCGATGTCGACGAAAATCTCGTCTTCCGGCTTCATGCCGTAGAAATAGGTCGGCGTCGGCAGCACGCTGACCGGCCCGTAGGTCTCCTGCGCGGCGGCAAAATCGGAAAACACCTTCGGATACATCAGCCACGACGCGAACTCGAACCCGCTGAGCTTGCGCTCGAGCTTTTCCTCGACCTCCGCGCGACTGGCCTTGAGGTCCGCCGGTTTGAGCAGCGAACCCGGCCGCACCGTGATCGGCTTTTCGCCCTTCAGCACCTTCTTCTGCAATGGCTTTGGCCAGCCGCCCGGCGACTGGCCGAGATCGCCGCGCAACATCGACACCACCGAATCCGGGAAGGCGATGTCCCTCGCCGGATTCTCGACGTCGGCGACGGTCAGGTCCTGGCTCACCATCATCAGCGCCATGTCGCCGACGACCTTGGACGACGGCGTCACCTTGACGATGTCGCCGAACATCAGATTGACGTCGTGATAGGTCTGCGCCACTTCGTGCCAGCGTGTCTCCAGCCCGAGCGAGCGCGCCTGTTCCTTGAGGTTGGTGAACTGACCGCCCGGCATTTCGTGCAGATAGACCTCCGATGCCGGCCCCTTCAGGTCGCTTTCGAAGGCTGAATACTGGTTGCGCACCGCCTCCCAGTAGAACGAGATGTTCCTGATCCACTGCGGGTCGAGGCCCGGATCGCGCTCGGTGCCCTTCAGCGCCTCCACGATCGAACCCAGGCACGGCTGCGAGGTGTTGCCCGATAGCGAATCCATCGCCGCGTCGATGGCGTCGACGCCGCTCTCCACCGCCGCCAGCACGGTTGCCGCCGACAGGCCGGATGTGTCGTGGGTGTGGAAGTGGATCGGCAGGTCCGTCGCCTCGCGCAGTGCCTTGAACAGCGCGCGGGCAGCGCTCGGCTTTAGAAGCCCAGCCATGTCCTTGACGGCGATGATGTGGGCGCCTGCCGCCTGCAATTCCCTGGCCAGGCCGACATAGTATTTCAGATCGTATTTCGCCCGCGCCGGATCGAGTATGTCGCCGGTATAACAGATCGCCGCTTCGATCAGTCTGCCCTCGGCGCCGACCGCATCCATGGCCACGCGCATGTTCTCGACCCAGTTCAGGCAGTCGAAGACCCGGAACAGGTCGATGCCGCCGGCAGCGGCCTGGCGGACGAAATGCTGGACGACATTGTCGGGATAGTTGGTATAGCCGACGCCGTTGGCACCGCGCAGGAGCATCTGCAGCAGAAGGTTGGGTGCTGCCTCGCGCACCAGCGACAGCCGCTCCCATGGGTCTTCGGTGAGAAAGCGCATGGCGACGTCGAATGTGGCGCCGCCCCAGCATTCGAGCGACAAAAGCTGCGGCAGAGCACGCGCATAGGTGCCGGCAATTCCGGCAATGTCATAGGTGCGCACACGCGTCGCGAGCAAGGATTGATGCCCGTCGCGCATTGTCGTGTCGGTGACCAGCACCTCTTTTTGCTCGCGCATCCACGCGGCGAATTTCTCCGGCCCGAGCACGTCGAGCTTCTGCTTGCTGCCTTGAGGCACATTGCCGTTGAGATATGGCACTACCGGTGGCGCCGCATCGGCCTTTGGCTGCGGCCGGCCGCGCGTCTCGGGATGACCATTGACCGAAACGTCGGCAAGGTAGTTGAGCAGCTTGGTCGCGCGGTCCTGCCGCTTCACACTGGCGAACAGTTCCGGCGTCGTGTCGATGAACTTGGTGGTGTAGGAATTGTCGGCGAAGCTCGGGTGATTGATGATCGCCTCGAGGAACGTGAGGTTGGTCGCCACGCCGCGGATGCGGAATTCGCGCAGCGCCCGGTTCATGCGGGCGATGGTCTCGGCCGGCGTCGGCGCCCACGCCGTTACCTTTTCCAGCAGCGGATCGTAGAAGCGGGTGATGACCGCGCCCGAATAGGCGGTGCCGCCATCAAGGCGGATACCGAAGCCGGTGGCACCGCGATAGGCGGTGATGCGGCCATAGTCGGGGATGAAATTATGCTCGGGATCTTCCGTGGTGATGCGGCACTGCAGCGCGTGGCCGTTGAGCCTGATGTCCTTCTGCGCCGGAACGCCCGATTCCGCCGTGCCGATGGCAAAGCCGTCGAGGATATGGATCTGCGCCTTGACGATGTCGATGCCGGTCACCTGTTCGGTGACCGTGTGCTCGACCTGGATACGCGGATTGACCTCGATGAAGTAGAATTTTCCGGTATCGGCATCCTGCAGGAACTCGACCGTGCCGGCGCCGATATAGCTGGTTTCGCGCGCGATCCTCAGCGCGTAGCCGCAAAGCTCCTCGCGCTGTGACATTTCGAGGTAGGGCGCCGGCGCCCGCTCGACCACTTTCTGGTTGCGGCGCTGGATCGAACAATCGCGCTCGAACAGGTGCACGGCGTTGCCATGAGTGTCGCCCAGCACCTGCACCTCGACATGGCGTGCGCGCTCGATCAGCTTTTCGAGATAGACCTCGTCCTTGCCGAAAGCCGCCTTCGCCTCACGCTTGCCTTCCATGACCTCGCGCGCGAGATCGGCCTCGGAGCGGATGGCGCGCATGCCGCGGCCGCCGCCGCCCCAGGATGCCTTGAGCATCACCGGGTAGCCGATCGTCTTGGCGAGTTCCTTTACCGCCTCCATGTCGTCCGGCAAGGGATCGGTGGCGGGAATTACCGGCACGCCGACTTCGATCGCGAGGTTGCGAGCGGCGACCTTGTTGCCTAGCCTGCGCATCGTATCCGGCTTTGGCCCGATGAAGATGATGCCGGCCGTGGCGCAGGCCTCGGCGAATTCCGGGCTTTCCGACAGCAGGCCGTAGCCTGGATGGATGGCATCGGCGCCCGATAGCCTGGCGACGCGGATAACCTCCTCGATCGACAGATAGCTTTCTATCGGCCCCATGTCCCTGGCCAAATGCGGCCCGCGCCCGACCTGGTAGCTT
Organism: Mesorhizobium sp. M0768; assembly: GCF_040320195.1. Classification (NCBI taxonomy): domain Bacteria; kingdom Pseudomonadati; phylum Pseudomonadota; class Alphaproteobacteria; order Hyphomicrobiales; family Phyllobacteriaceae; genus Mesorhizobium; species Mesorhizobium sp. M0768. Next base: position 393,587 of record NZ_JAMYPD010000004.1, read on the forward strand.
TCGTCGGCCTTGAAGCGATGCAGGGAGTATTTGTCCTCCTCTGCCCAGATCGCCACGGTTTTGAGGCCGAGCTCATTGGCCGCGCGGAAGACGCGGATGGCTATTTCGGAGCGGTTGGCGACAAGGATCTTCGAGATTGCCAAGGACAGGGCTCCGGACGCGGGAAAGGGAACTGCCGGACATGATTAGCGCGAAAATGCTGCAGTGCAAACAAAAATGGAGACGTCGGCTAAACCGATTTAAATCCTTGCGCCTATGCGATGAAGCAAAAGACAAATGAAAAATGCCCGGCGCGAGGCGCCGGGCATTTTTTGGGCTGCAGGCGTTTGCCGGCTTATTGTTCGAAGTAGGTGTACTTGCCGTCGTCACCCTTCTTCCAAGTGTAGATGACGTAGTCGGGACGGGTGATGTCGCCCTTTGCGTCATAGCCGATGTCGCCGATGGCGGTCTTCCACGGGCCACTCTTCTTGATCTCTTCCGCAACCTTCTGCGCGTCGTCGGAAGAGCCGACCTTGTTGGCGGCGGCGGCGACGATCTGCAGCGCGGCGTAGGAGTAGAGCGTATAGGCTTCAGGCTCGAAACCGGCGGCGCGGAACTTCTCCACGAGTTCCTTGGCGTTCGGGTTCTTGCGCGGATCGGGAGCGAACGTCATCAGCGTGCCGTCGACGGCATCGCCGGCGATGGAGGCCAATTCGTTCGACACGATGCCGTCGCCGGACATGAACTGGGCCTTGAGACCCTGATCGGCGAGCTGGCGCATAATCAGGCCGGCCTCGGTGTGCAGGCCGCCATAGTAGACGACGTTGACGCCGGCATCCTTCATCTTGGCGATCAACGCCGAGAAGTCCTTGTCGCCGACATTGATGCCCTCATACATGGCTTCGGTCACGCCATCAGCATTGAGTGCCTTCTTGGTTTCGTCGGCGAGACCCTGGCCGTAAGGCGTCTTGTCGTGGACGACGGCGATCTTGCCGTCCTTAAAGTGCGCGGCGAGGTAGTCGCCGGCAACCTTGCCCTGCTGATCGTCGCGTCCGCAGGTACGGAACGTGTTCCACAGGCCCCGCTCGGTCAGCTTCGGGTTGGTCGCGGAAGGCGTGATGACGAGAATGCCGTTCTCGGCATAGACCTCTGACGCCGGAATGGTGACGCCCGAATTGAAGTGGCCGACGACATATTTGACGCCATCGGCGACAAACTTGTTGGCGACCGAGATGCCCTGCTTCGGATCCGACACGTCGTCGCCGACCTCGATCTTGATCTGCTCGCCGTTAATGCCGCCAGCCGCGTTGATATCGGCGGCAGCCTGTTCGGCGCCCTTCTGCAACTGCGCGCCGAATGCTGCGTTCGGGCCAGTGATCGGACCGGCAACGCCGATCAGGATGTCAGCCCACGCGCTGCCGCTGAACGCGACAAGCGCGGTCAGGGCGACGGCGGACAAAAGTGACTTTTTCATTGAAACGCTCCCATTTACCGAGTGGGCGTGGATGTTGCTTTCATGCGATGCCCACTCTTGCTCGCAGAAAGAGTACTTTGCCGATTTTCAGGCACTTGTCACGCCGATTCATCCCTGAAGCGCCGTTAATGATAAATGTCAACCTTTTGGTTTCCAGCTCAAAAGAGAGGCTCTTTCGTAAAGCCAATTATACTGCGTTACCATCTGGTTGGTGCGCGTGTATTGGTAGCCAATGAAGCCCAATATCATCAGCACGATGGTGTCGACCACGTAGTAATGCAGCGAAAACATCGTTCCGCCGAACAGCGCATGATGGATGAATCTTACGCCGATGCCGAGCCCCAGCATGTAGGCGAACAACTGGGCGAAGCTGCGCCACGTCTGCGCACATGCCTTGCCCGTCATCCACGCCGCCCAGCCGCCGAGCAGGCAGGTGACGAAGAAGAACTGCCAGATCGAGGGTTCCTCATAGACAATGCCCTGCATGATTGATGTCTCCTGAAACTCAGTGATGGCCGCCTTCGAGATAGGCGGCGCGCACCTCCGGATTGGCGAGCAACTCCTTGCCGGTGCCGCTCATCGTCACGTTGCCGTTGACCATGACATAGCCGCGCGTGGCGAGCTTCAGAGCGCCGAAGGCGTTTTGCTCGACCAGGAACACGGTCAGTCCCTGCGTGCGGTTCAGCTCCCGGATAGCGTCGAATATCTGCTTGACGATCAGCGGCGCCAGGCCAAGCGACGGCTCGTCGAGCAAAAGCAGCTTCGGCCGCGCCATCAGCGCGCGCCCGATCGACAGCATCTGCTGCTCGCCGCCGGACAGCGTGCCACCACGCTGGGCAATGCGTTCCTTCAGGCGTGGAAACAGCGTGAACACCTTCTCGACGTCCTCGTCATAATGCTCGAGGTTGTCGAGGCTGGCGCCCATTTGCAGGTTTTCCATCACCGTCATGCGCGGGAAAATGCGGCGCCCTTCCGGCGACTGGGCGATGCGCATGCGCGCGATCTCGTGGGTCGGCATCTGGGTGATGTCGGTACCGGCGAATGTGATGGTACCCGCGCGGGCGCGGGGAGCACCGAAGATGGTCATCATCAGCGTCGACTTGCCGGCGCCGTTGGCACCGATCAGCGCTACGATCTCACCTTGCTTGACCGTGACATCGACGCCGTTCAGCGCCCTGATGTTGCCGTAGTAGGTCTGGACGCCCTTGATATCGAGCAGCGTTGTGCCGGCCATTATTTCCGCCCCCCACGCCGATTAGAGGTGCCGGGAGTTTTTGACTTCACCGGAGCCTTGGAGGCCGGCTTTGCAGTGGAAGATTTTGCGGCAGAAGATTTCGCGGCCGATTTGGCTTTGGCCGGCGATCCGGACTTTGCCGCGGCACTCGACCTTGCATCGATCTGCCCGGCTTTCGAAGCGCCCTTTGACACGGTGACGCGTTCGCCCTCGCTGTGGCCAACCGTGTCGACAACCGGTCCGGCGAGATACGAAGACGATGTGCCTGGGCCGTGGGCCGCATCCGGACCCGTATCCAATTGCTCGATGACGTCTTCGTCGCCGACTTCGGTCAGCACCGTCTCGACGTCCTCGTCTTCGACGCCGAGGTAGGCAGCGATGACGCGCGGGTCGGTCCGCACCGATTGCGGGTTGCCGTCGGAGATCTTGCGCCCGTATTCGAGCACGACGACATGGTCTGAAATCTGCATAACCACCGCCATATCGTGTTCGATCAAAAGGATCGACGTGCCGGTGTTGTCCTTGATGTCCATCAGCAGTGCATTGAGCGCCGCCGATTCCTTCGGATTAAGGCCGGCGGCCGGCTCGTCGAGGCACAGAAGCTCAGGGCCGGTGCACATGGCGCGAGCAATTTCGAGCCGTCGCTGCGCGCCATAGGGCAGATCGCCGGCAGGATCGTCGGCGCGGTCGACGAGATCGGCCTTTTCCAGCCAGTGCTCGGCCAGTTCAACCGATTCCGCCGAAGCCTGTCTGTATCCGCTATAACCGAACAGGCCGAGAATGGTATAGCCGGACGCCTTCATCAGCTTGTTGTGCTGGGCCACCAGCAGGTTCTCCAGCAGCGTCATGCCCGAGAACAGGCGGATGTTCTGGAAGGTGCGCGCCACCTTGGCTCGCGCCGGGATTTCATGGTTCGGCAAACGTTCGAGCAGGAAGGTCGAGCCGTCGCGCCGATTGAGCGTGATCATGCCTTCCGACGGTTTGTAGAAACCGGTGATGCAATTGAACACGGTGGTCTTGCCGGCGCCGTTGGGACCGATCAGCGCGGTGATCTCGCCGCGTTTGGCCTGGAACGACAGGTCGCCGATGGCGACGAGACCGCCGAACTTCATCGACAAATGATCGACCTGCAGGATGGCATCGTTCACGGAGGGGCTCGCGTTCATCAGCCGTGTCCCTCCTTGGTGAAGGACCCCGACACCGCCCTGCGCACCTTGAGGAAGGCTGTCGGCTCGCGGCTGCCGACGAAGCCGCGCGGCTTCCACAGCATGACGATGACCATGGCCATGCCGAACAACAGCATGCGATAAAGCTCCGGCGTGAAGTCGGGGCCGAACCCGGGTATAACCTTGATGTTGCCCCAACTCAGGCCGGTCTTGAGGAAATCCAGTTCGCGCAGGATTTCGGTGCCGCCGATCATCACCATCGCGGCGACGGCAATGCCGACCAGCGAGCCCATGCCGCCAAGCACGACGATGGCAAGGATGATCGCGGATTCCAGGAAGACGAAGGATTCCGGGCTGACGAAGCCTTGCCGCGCGGCAAAGAACGAGCCGGCGAAGCCGCCAAACATCGCGCCCGTGGCAAAGGCCGTGAGCTTGGTGGTGGTGGTGTTGATACCGAGCGAGCGGCAGGCGATCTCGTCCTCGCGCAGCGCTTCCCAGGCGCGGCCGACCGGCAGACGCCTGAGCCTCACGGTGACGAAGGCCGTCAGCAGACAGAGCCCAAGGATCAAATAGTAGAGGAATATCTTGTAGTAGGCACCCGATTGGGCGATGCCGAGCACCTTCGAGATGTAGTTCGGATCGGAGACGTTGAACGACATCAGGCCGAAGAAAGACACCTTCGGGATGCCGGAAACGCCGGCCGAGCCGTTGGTCACCTCGCGCCAGTTGATGATCACCAGCCTTATGATTTCGCCGAAGGCGAGCGTCACGATCGCCAGATAGTCACCGCGCAGGCGCAGCACCGGGAAGCCGAGCATCACGCCCCAGAACGCAGCCATCAGGCCAGCGGCGGGCAGCAGGATCCAGAAGGAGAGGCCGAAATGCGTGCCGAGCAGCGCATAGGCGTAGGCACCGACGGCGTAGAAGGCGACATAGCCGAGATCGAGCAAGCCGGCCAAGCCGATAACGATATTCAGCCCCCAAGCCAGCATCACGTAGATCAGGATCTGGATGCCGTAATTGTCGACATATTTCAGCGAGCCCTGGAAACCGGCGGCCATCGACCCGGCATATAGAGCCAGCACCAACACCACGATAATCGGGTAGAGCGCCAGTGCGGTTATGCCCAATGCCGAGAAATGAGCGTGAATGAAGGCCCGGAACCGATATATCAGCCAAGCCAGCGCATAGATGATTGCGAGCGCCCGCAGGAACCGCACAAAATCGGAAAGTTCCGGCCCTAAGGCCTCGGTCAGAAAGCCGCTGAGCGCGAGCAGAATAACGGCGACGGCGAGCGCCACGATGAACGCGGGAAGGCGGAAGAATCGCGAAGCCAGGCTGACCGGCAGCAGGCCGGTGGCGACGTCGACGATCTTCTGGTTCGCCAGGAAGGGCTGGCCATAGGCGACATAGAGGAAGCGTCCTGCCATGGTGGCGATCACGACGCCGGCGAGCAAGCCCCAGCGTTGCACCAGGATCAGTTCGTTGGAGATATTCTGGTCGGTTTTCAGGCCGATGAACAGCACGAACAGGCCAAGCGAGATGGCGCCGGCATAGAGCGCTTCGCGAAAAGCGCGCTGGACCGGGGTGGCGACGACGGTGCTTTCCGGAGACACGGTAACCGCCATGATCTCAGACCTTTTCGACTTCTGGCCGGCCGAGAATGCCGGAAGGCAGGAAGATCAGCACGATCGCCAGGATGGAGAAGGCGGCGACGTCCTTGTAGTCGATCGAGAAATAAGCCGACCACATGCTTTCGATGAAGCCAATCATCAGCCCGCCGAGCACGGCGCCGGGCAGTGAGCCGATGCCGCCGAGCACCGCGGCAGTAAACGCCTTCACACCGGGCGTAAAGCCGTCGGAAAACACCACAACGCCGTAATACATCAGGAACAACGTGCCGGCGACGGCGGCAAGGGCGGCGCCCATGATGAAGGTGATCGAGATGGTGCGATCGACGTCGACGCCGAGCAGTGCGGCCATCTTGCGATCCTGCTCGCAGGCGCGCTGTGCCCGGCCGAGCGAGGTCTTGTTGACCAGGTACCAGAACAGCGCCAGCAGGACTATGGTGACCAGGACGATGATGATCTGCTTCAGCGAGACGCTGATGCCTTCGATGTTGTAGACCTTGGACACCATTGGCGGGACCGGCTTGTTGCGCGGCCCTTGCGTCACCTGGACGAAATTGGACAGCGCAATCGACATGCCAATCGCGGTGATCAGCGGCGCCAGCCGGAATGAACCGCGCAAAGGCCGGTAGGCCACCTTCTCGATCGTCCAGTTATACAGGCTGGTCAGCAGCATCGCGACGATCATCATGATCAGCAGCGCAACGACGATCGGCAGCGAATAGAACAATGCACCGAGGATAAGGAAAACGATGAGCGCGGTGAAAGCGCCGATCATGAAAATGTCGCCATGGGCGAAATTTATCATGCCGATGATGCCGTAGACCATCGTATAGCCGATCGCTATCAGCCCATAGATCGATCCCAGCGTCAGCCCGTTGATAAGCTGCTGGACAAAATACTGCATGCTGTCGTGGCTCCCCTGGAATGTCGCCCATGCAGACGCATTCCTTTTCGTATTTTCCCTAGTCGTAAAGTTTCGAGCCCGGATTGCAACGTGATTTTTCGATCATTACGCGTGTTTTCGCCGCACGTCGTCCGATTGCCCGTTTTGTTCCCGTCCGCCCCCTGGACCATCGCGGACCCTACCATTGGCCTAACGCAATGTCTTTGACGATTCAATCGCAGCATGCGACCCATTTCGAAGAAATCGCCGTCAAAATAAGTTGATGAGCGGGATCGTTGCGCCGTCGAAGGCAATCCGTTTGCGCTCTCTTTCTTTCGCTTGCGTCAGCGTTTTCTCTATTTGACGACGAAGCCGTGCGCGAACGGGTCGCGGTCGTCGATGAAGATCGTGTTCAATCCGGTCATCCGCGCCCACCCGCCGATCGACGGAATGATTGCCGGCTTGCCAGCGACGGTGACCTCTTTCTCCACCCTGCCCTTGAACAGCGACCCGATGATCGATTCGTGGACGAAGTCGTTGCCGACCCCAAGCTTGCCCTTGGCGTGAAGCTGCGCCATCCGCGCCGAGGTGCCGGTGCCGCAGGGCGAGCGGTCGATTGCCTTGTCGCCGTAGAAGACGGCGTTGCGGGCATCGGCTTGCGGGTTGGTCGGCGCCCCGGTCCACAATATGTGCGACAGCTTATCGATGCCGGGATTCTCCGGGTGGACGAAGGAATATTTCTCGTTGAGCCGCTGCCGCATCACCGGGCTCCAGGCGATCAGTTCGCCGGCCGAATGGTCGGCCATGTCGCGATAGGTTTTTTGCGGTTCGACGATGGCGTAGAAATTGCCGCCATAGGCGACATCGACGCTGATCTCGCCGAGCCCGGGGCATTCGACCGTCAGAGCCTCGGCATAGAGGAAGGAAGGCACATTGGTGATGCGCACCTCCTCGACATAGTCGCCGACTTGGCTGTACTCCGCTACGACCAAGCCCGCCGGCGTATCCAGCCTGAGCACGCCCGGTGTCTTCGGCTTGATCAGCCCATGCTCGACGGCAAAAGTTACCGTGCCGATGGTGCCGTGGCCGCACATCGGCAAGCAGCCCGAGGTTTCGATGAACAGGATGGCGATGTCGCAATCTTCACGCGTCGGCGGATAGAGGATCGAGCCGGACATCACGTCATGGCCGCGCGGCTCGAACATCAGCCCGGTGCGGATCCAGTCATATTCGGCCAGGAAATGCGCTCGCCGCTCCATCATCGTCGAGCCCTTGAGCAAAGGCCCGCCGCCGGCGACCAGCCGCACCGGATTGCCGCAGGTGTGGCCGTCTATGCAGAAGAAGGAATTCTTGGCCATGCCGGCTCCCAACTGACTGTCTTCGAACTCAAAACCGTTGCGGGCTGAACGGGCCGAGATCGAGCGATGGATTCTGCCCGAGAACGAGCTCGCGGATCAAGCGCCCGGTCACCGCGGCCTGGGTCAGGCCGAGGTGACCGTGGCCGAAACCATACACCACCGACGGCGTTTGTTGCGACCGCCCGATCACCGGCAGCGAATCCGGCAGCGACGGCCGGAACCCCATCCATTCGCGTCCATTGGCCGGATCCAGTCCCGGCAGGAATTTCTGCGCCTTTTCGAGCAGCGCTTTCGAGCGCGCATAATTGGGCGGCCTCTCAAGGCCGCCGAGTTCGACCGCGCCGCCGACGCGCAGGCCCGTCTCGAGCGGCGTGATGACGAAGCCATGCCCGGAGAAGATCAATTGCCGCTTTACGTCGAAGGCAGTCTTCGGCAACGTCGTGTTGTAGCCACGCTCGGTCTCCAGCGGGATTCCGTCGCCGAGATGTCTCGCCAGCAGATGCGACCAGGCCCCGGCAGCGATGACGACGTGCTTCGCCCGTCGCCGCGTGCCGTCGGCCGTGGTCAGGATCGCGCCGTCCTGTCCCGCCTCGACACGCTCGATCCGGGCCCTTTCGAACACGGCGCCCAACCTCTCGGCATAGGCCCACAAGGCCTTTCCAAGCAGCTTGGGATCGGCAACGGTTTTCCACCCCGGCACGAACGTTCCCTTGACGAAGCGCGGCGACAGACCGGGCTGCAGGGCTGTGAGAGCGCTCCCCTCGACATGGCTGAAGCCGATGCCGAAGCGCTGCCTTGCCGCCCAGCCGGGCAGTGAAGCCTTGAACTCGGCCTCGCTGTCGTAGAGTTCGAGCGAGCCGTCCTCATGCAGCATCGGCCGTGTGCCGGAACGGTCGAGCAAGCCCATCCATTCCGCCTCGGCGAGCTTCATCATCCCGGCCTGCGCGGCAAGGCCGCCTTCATAGCGGTCGCTTCGGCCGGCGCGCCAGAAGCGGACCAGCCAGGGCAGCAGCTTCGGCAGATACGCGGGTGGGATGCTGAGCGGGCCGAGCGGGTCGGCGAGCCATTTCGGCAACTGCTTGATCATGCCCTTGTGGGCGAGCGGCAGCACATCGGAGAAGGCAAAGGCAGCGGCATTGCCGGAACTGGTTTCCTCACAGATCCCCGTCCGATCGAAGATCGTCACGTTTCGCCCCGCCTCTGCCAGAAAGGCGGCGGCGCAGATGCCGATGATGCCGCCACCAATGATGGCGACATCGAGCGTAGCATTATCATTCATTGCCATGCGCCGCGCTGCACATCTGCAAATGCCTTCAAAGCGACTGGATCAGAATGTCGGCAGCTCTGGCCGCACCGCCAGCGCATCCCTGACGATCTTTTCGACTGCCTTGCGCCGCTCGCCCGACAATGGCTGGCGCGGCATGCGCACGCGGTCGTTGGTGTTGATCGCCAGCACTTCGGCAAGCTTGATGTTCTGCACCAGATAGGTCGAAACGTCGAGGTCGAGCAGCGGCCGGAACCAGCGGTAGATCTTCAACGCCTCCTCGCGGCGGCCCTGTCGCATCAGCTGGTAGATGGCGACGGTCTCGCGCGGGAACGCGGTGACCAGGCCCGCCACCCAGCCGATGGCGCCGACCGACAGCGCCTCGAAGGCGAGATTGTCTACGCCGGTGAACAGGTCGTAGCGGTCGCCGAGGCGGTTGATGATCTCGGTCGAGCGGCGGATGTCGTCGGAGGACTCTTTTATGGCGACGAAGCGTTGGTCCTTCGCCAACTCCTCCATCTGGTCGACGGTGACGTCGACGCGGTAGGCAAGCCGGTTGGAGTAGATCATCACCGGCAGGTCGCCGGCCGCGGCGACGGCGCTGAGTGCCGCGACCGTCTCCTCGGCATTGGTATGGTAGATCGGGCTCGGCACCACCATCAAACCGTTGGCGCCTTCCTTGGCGGCGCGGCGCGCGATCGCCGCCGCCTCGCGTGTACCGGCCTCGTTGACCGTCAACAGCACCGGTTTCTTGCCGGCGATCTTCTGCGCGGTCTTCAGCACCGCGATCTTCTCGTCGTGCGACAGCATCGGGCCTTCGCCGAGCGACCCGCAGACGATGATGCCGTCACAGCCGGCCTCCATCTGCAGCGCAAAGCAGCGCTCCATCTCGGCATGGTCGAGGCCGTCGTCCTCGGTGAATTTGGTCGTAACGGCGGGGAAGACTCCGGCCCACATGTCGATCGCTCCATCTGATATATCAGTCGTATATTTCTTAAGAAGTCGGCTGTCAACGTTGAATCTGATATGATATATCAACAATATATCAGGAGATGCCGCATTGGTATATGACAGCCCGGGCTCCGAGCCGGCAACTGCGAAGGCCTACCGCAGGCTCGAGCACATGATCGTAACTCTCGAACTGGCGCCGGCGAGCTTCATCACCGAGGGGGCGCTGATTGACAGGCTCGGCCTCGGCCGCACCCCGGTTCGCGAAGCAATCCAGCGGCTGGCCTGGGAGGGCCTGCTCGAGGTCCGGCCGCGCGCCGGCATCGCCATCGCGCCGCTTCACCCCGGCGACTGGCTGCGTGTCCTCGACGCCCGCCGTGGCGTCGAGGTGGTGCTTGCCCGCTCGGCCGCCCGCTTCGTCACCCGCGAGGCCGCCGACCTGTTCCATGACGCTGCCCTTGCCATGCAAAAGGCGGTGATTTCGGAAAATGTGTTCTACTTTATCCAGGCCGACAAGGCGCTCGACGAGGCGCTGGCGCTGGCTGCCGACAACCCGTTCGCCGCGCGCCTGGCGGCACCCTTGCAAACCCATAGCCGTCGCTTCTGGTTCCGCTACAAGGCCGATACCGGCTTGGCCGAATCCGCCGAGCATCATGTCGCACTGATCCGTTCGATCCTCGCAGGCGACGAAGATGCCGCGGCCAAGGACGCCAAGCGCCTGATGGCGCTTTTGCGCGGCCATGCCGAGGCAGCTGCCACACGTTGAGCCTGCCATTTCGTCATGCCCCCTGGCCGGGCAGGGCCATCACGTTTTCCCAATTGTCGCCGGCCGCGACGATGCAGCTTCTGCCGGCGATATCGGTGACGACGATGGTCCAGGTTCCGGTCTCGGCGACAAAGACTTCCATGACCGCCTCATGACCGATCAGCCCCAAAGCAAACTGCCTTTCCTGGAACTTCTCGCTCAAATGGGCGACGAGCTCGCCATGTTCAACGCAGTGTTGATATTGCGCGCCTGCGGTGTTCGTACCCACCGCCAATGCGCCAGCAAGAACCAGGGTTTTCACCCATCTCAACAGCGATTTGCGTGCCATAGGGCACCTCCTTTGCCATCACGTTCCGGCAAAGGAGGGTTTGACGGCCTCATTTTGCCGGAGCGATCCAGGCCGGTTCCGACGTCATCATCATCGCGTCGTTCCTTTCTGTGTTCCGGTCTGCCATTGGTGGGAACGATTTAAGATGTTCCCATTATGTTCTCGATATATGGTATCGATAATGGAAAAGCGCAAGCAGGCGCCCAAGCGGGCGCCTGCAGATCCGTTTTACGGCTGTCGCCGAAAGAATGAGCCACAGGCCGCGCGGCCATGCCGAGGCGCGCAGACCCGTGATAAATCGTTCAGGTGCCTGGCAGCGCCGCTTTCGTCATCGCGCTCTCCCAGCCTTCGCCGACTGAAATCACGCAGCTTTGACCTTTTGTGTCGCTGGCGAGGATGGTCCATGTGCCCTTGTCGGAAACGAAGACTTCAAGCACCACATTCGGATTGACGACGCCGACCGCGCTCGGGTTTTCATGAAACTTCTCGCCGAGCGCCTTGACCATATCGGCGCGTGCCGCACATTGCTCCGCAGCCATTGCCGGGACGGCGGAAAGGGCCATCGCAGCGCAAGCTATAGTCGCCATGAGACGTGCCATCTGACACCTCCTTTGCGCCGGACGATATCCCCCGGAGCCGTCACCAGCGCCGTTGGTTGATCTGCCAGCATCTCCTTCGCGGCAGGACTGCAACCTAAGAAGATTGCTGCCTTCTTGGTTCCATCACATTAGTGTTCATGCCGATGAAGACCGCGACAAAAAGGCCCGAGCTTGGTGCCCGGGCCTTTTCTTGCTTTCTGCGATTTGGATCAGTTCATCGTCGGGGTGACGAATTCGGCGCCATCCTTCACGCCGGCCCGCGCGCCCCAAGCCGAAGGCGAGGACGCGCTGACAGGAAACCGTTCGGTCAGTTCATCGTCGGGATGACGAACTCGGCACCGTCCTTCACGCCGGACGGCCAGCGCGACGTTACCGTCTTGGTCTTGGTGTAGAAGCGGAACGCGTCCGGCCCGTGCTGGTTGAGGTCGCCGAAGGAGGACGCCTTCCAGCCGCCAAAGGTGTAGTAGGCGATCGGCACCGGGATCGGCACGTTGATCCCGACCATGCCGACCTGAACCCGCGAGGCGAAGTCGCGCGCCGCGTCGCCGTCGCGGGTGAAGATGGCGACGCCATTGCCCATCTCGTGCTCGTTGGCGAGCTTGATGGCGTTCTCGTAGGTCGGTGCGCGCACCACCGACAGCACCGGCCCGAAGATCTCTTCCTTGTAGATACGCATGTCGGCGGTCACGTTGTCGAACAGGCAGCCGCCCATATAGTAGCCGTTCTCGTAGCCCTGCATGGAAAAGCCGCGGCCGTCGACGACCAGCTTGGCGCCTTCCTTGACGCCGGTGTCGACATAGGACTTGACCCGCTCCAGCGCCTGCGCCGTCACCAGCGGGCCGAAATCGGCGGAAGAATCCGTCGACGGACCGACCTTCAGGCTCTCGACGCGCGGCACCAGTCTTTCCATCAGCCGGTTGGCGGTGTCGTTGCCGACCGGGACGGCCACCGAGATCGCCATGCAGCGCTCGCCGGCCGAGCCGTAGCCGGCGCCGATCAGCGCGTCGACGGTCTGGTCCATGTCGGCATCGGGCATGATGATCATGTGGTTCTTGGCGCCGCCGAAGCACTGCACGCGCTTGCCGGCCGCGCAGCCGCGCGAATAGATGTAGTGGGCGATCGGTGTCGAGCCGACGAAACCGATGGCCTTGATGTCGGGATCGTCGAGGATGGCGTCGACCACTTCCTTGTCGCCGTTGACGACATTGAGGATGCCCGCCGGCAGACCGGCCTCGATGAACAGTTCGGCAATCCGCATCGGCACGCCCGGATCGCGCTCCGACGGCTTGAGGATGTAGGCATTGCCGCAGGCGATGGCCGGCGCGATCTTCCACAGCGGGATCATCGCCGGAAAATTGAACGGCGTGATGCCGGCGACGACGCCGAGCGGCTGGCGCATCGAATAGACGTCGATGCCGGGGCCGGCGCCATCGGTGAACTCGCCCTTCATCATATGCGGCGCACCGATGCAGACCTCGACCACTTCGAGGCCGCGCTGGATGTCTCCCTTGGCGTCGGCGATGGTCTTGCCGTGTTCGCGCGCCAATACCTCGGCCAGCGCGTCATACTCCTTGGCGACCAACTCGAGGAACCGCATCAGGACGCGTACGCGCCGCTGCGGATTGGTCGCCGCCCAGCCGGGCTGTGCGGCCTTGGCGTTTTCGACCGCCGCACGCAATTCCGCCTGCGAAGCCAGCGTCACCGTGCCGCGCACCGTGCCGTCCATCGGCTGCATGACGTCCTGCTTGCGGCCGCTGGTTCCGGCGACGCGCTTGCCGCCGATGAAATGACCGTATTCGATCATGGTCTCTCTCCCTGGTTCGTGATGAGGCATTGTCCGCCTTTGCGGGAGCGATGGCAACGCGAGCGAAAACGCAACCGTTGTGCAGAAAATGGATAGCGGTGGGTGTCTGTGCATCAAATAGCGCAAATGATAGAGATGTGCGGTGTACGCCATGGGATTGAGAAATTGAGTTTCTTCGCCGTCGAGCGCTGCCGTAATCGTCATTATCCGGACCACCCTCATGAACTGGGATGATGCCCGTATCTTCCTTGCCGTAGCGCGGGCCGGCCAGATCCTCGGCGCCGCCAGGCGGCTGGAGCTTAATCACGCGACCGTCTCGCGCCGCATTGCCGCCCTCGAGGCAGCGCTCAGGACAAAACTGTTTCGCCGGCTTACCACCGGCAGCGAGCTGACGCCGGCGGGCGAGCGTTTCCTCGAGATTGCCGAACGCATGGAGGGCGACATGATCGCCGCGCGCTCGACCGTTTCAGGCGAAGGCGACGACATCTCGGGCACCGTGCGCATCGGCGCGCCGGACGGCTTTGGCGTCGCCTTCCTGGCCAGGCGCCTCGGCGCGCTGACCGCTCTGCACCGTGAGCTCACCATCCAGCTGGTGCCGGTGCCACGCTCCTTCTCTTTGTCCCGGCGCGAGGCCGACATTGCCATCACCGTCGAACGGCCGACGGAAGGCCGCCTGGTGGCGGGAAAGCTGGTCGACTACACGCTCGGCCTGTTCGCGTCGCGTGCCTACGCCGACACCCATGGCCTGCCCGGAACCGCCGCCGAGCTAGGCCAGCATACGCTGATCGGCTACGTGCCGGACCTAATCGTCAGTCCCTCGCTCGACTACGCGGCCGAATTCAGCCCCGACTGGCGCACCAGCTTCGCCATTTCCTCCGCGCTCGGCCAGGCCGAAGCGGTGCGTTCCGGCGCCGGCATCGGCATCCTGCACACCTTCGTTGCCCGCTCGATCCCGGAGCTGGTGCCTCTCGATATCGTCGCACCCATCCGCCGCGCCTACTGGCTGGTCTATCATGAATCGGTCAGGCCGCTGCGCCGCGTCCAGGTCGTCGCGAGCTTCATTACCAAGGCCGTCGAACGGGACAGGGGTTTGTTCGCGTGAGCCTGCCGGCCGCTGGCTGTCTTAGCTGGTGGGCGTCTTACTTGGCGTATCGTCCGGGCCCGAGATCGCCGACGTCGATGTCGGGCACCCGGCTGGAGATGATGTCGGCCAGAACTTTGGCCGAGCCGCAGGCCATGGTCCAGCCGAGTGTGCCATGGCCAGTGTTGAGATAGAGATTGGAGAAATCGGTGCGGCCGATCAGCGGCGGCCCGTCCGGTGTCATCGGCCGCAGCCCGCACCAGAAGGTCGCCGATCGCATGTCGCCGCTGCCCGGAAACAGGTCGCCGACCGAATGCTCGAGCGTGCGCCGCCGCGATTCATGCAGCCGCAGGTCGAAGCCGGAAATCTCCGCCGTGCCGCCGACCCGGATACGGTCGCCGAGCCGGGTGATCGCTACTTTGTAGCTCTCGTCCATCACGGTCGAGACCGGCGCGGCGGCGGCGTCCTTGATCGGCAGGGTGATCGAATAGCCCTTGACCGGGTAGACCGGGATGGGCCGCTTCAGCATGCGCATGAACCGTGCCGAATAGCTGCCCATCGCCATCACATAGGCATCGGCGACCATCCAGCCCTTGCTGGTGCTGATGTTGGTGATGCGATCGCGCTTCTTGACGACGCGCCGTATCTCCGTGTCGTATTCGAAGGTGACGCCGCGTGCCGCGCAAAGCTCGGCAAGCCTGTCGGTGAACATCTTGCAGTCGCCAGTTTCGTCGCCGGGCAACCGCAGGCCACCGACGAATTTCTCGCGCACGCCGGCCAGCCCAGGCTCGGCCGCAATGCAGCCGTCGGGGTCGAGGACCTCGTAGGGGACGCCATAGGCCTTCAGCACCTCGACATCGCCGCCGACGCCGTCGAGCTGCTTTTGCGTTCGGAAGAGCTGCAGCGTGCCCTTGGCGCGCTCGTCATAGGCGATGCCGGTCGCCTCGCGCAGCGCCTTCAGCGTGTCGCGGCTGTATTCGGCCAGCGGCACCATGCGCGCCTTGTTCAGCGCGTAGCGTTCAGCCGTGCAATTGCGCAGCATCTTGACCAGCCATATCCACATATGCGGATCGAGGGCCGGTCGCACCACCAGTGGACCGTGCTTCATCAAAAGCCATTTGATGGCCTTCAGCGGAACGCCGGGCCCGGCCCAGGGCGAGGCATAGCCGGGCGAGATCTCGCCGGCATTGGCAAAGCTGGTTTCCAGCGCCGGGCCTTTCTGGCGATCGATCACCGTCACCTGATGACCGGCCTCGGCAAGAAAATAGGCGGTGGTGACCCCGATCACGCCGCCGCCCAGCACGAAGATCTTCATCGTTTGGTTCTCCGCGGCAGCATCTCGTCGGGATTCGAGACCGGGATCATCGCCGCCTCATGTCTGCCGGATTCTGTGGCGTCAGCCAAGTGCCGATGCTTAGGGAAAAGACATGCGTGAGGACAACAACCTTGCGTCCTAGCCATTCACATAGCGCCGGTGGAAACGGTGGCCGAGGCTGGTCAAGACCTCATAGCCGATGGTGCCGGCCTGGCCGGCTACCTGGTCCACCGTCTGCGACGACGGTCCGATCAGTTCGACGAGGTCGCCGGCCTTCAGCCTGCCGGGCGGCAGTGCGGAAATGTCGAGGATGATCGAATCCATCGAAACCCGGCCGACGAAGGGCAGCCGCACATTTTCGAGCCAGGCGGAGGAAGCGGCGCGTCGATGCCAGCCATCGCCGTAGCCGAGCGAAATCGTCGCCGCGGCAAGCGGAGCCTTGGTGTGGAAAGTGTGGCCGTAGCCGACACCGGCGCCGGCCCCCAATATCCGCGTCTGGATGACCTTGGCCTGCAATCGCACCACCGGCAGCATCGGATTGTCCTTCGCCGGCGTCGGATTGACGCCATAGAGAGCGGCACCCGGACGAACGAGGTCGTAGTGATAGCGCTGCCCGAGAAAAATGCCTGATGAATTGGCAAACGAAGCCGGCGCTTCCGGCAGCATCCGGCGCAGCCGTTCGAATTCGAGCCGCTGCCGCTCGTTGGCCGGCTGCTCGGGTTCATCGGCGCAGGCGAGATGGCTCATCACGAACGTCAGTTCGACACCGTCGAAAGCCTGCGGATCCTGCGCGACTGCCTTCACCTCGGATGGCGTCATGCCGAGCCGCGACATGCCGCTGTCGACCTGGAGGGCGGCCGGCAACTTACGGCCCACCCGCCCGGCCATCTCGCGCCATGCCGCGAGTTGGCTGGCGCTGTTGAGTACTGGGCAAAGCCCTGCCGCAACCGCTTCCCTTTCCGCACCCGGCGGAATGCCGTTCAGCACATAAATGGCCGGGACTGAGCCGAGCGCCTTGCGCAGCAAGATGCCGCCGGCCAAATGCGCAACAAAGAAAGTATTACAGCCCTCACCCATCAGCGCCGCCGCCACCGGCGCCGCGCCAATCCCATAGCCGTCGGCCTTGACCACTCCAGCACAGCCGACGCCGCCCAGCCGCGCCTTCAGCCGCCTGTAGTTCTCACGGACGGCGCCGAGATCGATGGTCAGGATCGCCCCTGCCGCGGCTTCGCTGATCGGTTCGCCCAGGGTGACGGTCGGCGGAAGAGATTTGCTGGAGATGTCGCTCATGCCGACCTGTTTTAACGGAAGGCCGGCGGCTACGCCACCAGGTGCCGGAACGCCGCCACCACGTCTTCGTAGACCTTGCGCTTGAACGGCACGATCAGGCCCGGCAATTCCAGCATCGGCCGCCACGCCCACCGGTCGAACTCGGCCTTGTGGCCACCCGGCGGCGGATTGATCGCGATCTCGCTTTCGTCGCCGTGGAAACGGAAGGCAAACCATTTCTGCGTCTGGCCGCGATATCGTCCCTTGAAGGCGACGCCGACCAGATGCGCCGGCAGGTCGTATTTGATCCAGTGCGGCGCCTCGGCCAGCAGCGACACCGAGCGCATGCCGGTCTCTTCGTAAAGTTCACGCGCCGCCGCGGGCAGCGGCTCCTCGCCATCATCGATGCCGCCCTGCGGCATCTGCCAGAGCTGCGTCGTTCCAGCGAATTCGCTGTCCGGCTCGGCAATGCGACGGCCGACCCAAACCAGGCCGGCTTCATTGAGGACCATCACCCCTACGCAGGGCCGGTAGGGCAGCGTCTCGGGCTCAACGAGCTTGTTCTTTGCCATCTCAGCCTTTTTCCGGATCTATGGCCACCGCCGAAACCGGCACGATCTCGATGCCACGCTTCTTGGCCTCGGTCACCCAGGAAGACACGGTATCCACCGTCAGGTCGAAAGCCGAGCCGATGCCGACGGCAAACCCTTTCGCCCGTGCCGTCGCTTCCAGCCCATCCAGTTTCTTCAATATGGCGCCGCGGTCCTGCACCGCATCGATCGCCGTATCGCCGCCGACGAACGGCACGCCGTCCTTCAGCGCCAGTTCGGGTGCCAGGCTGCGCGCCGACGAACCGTCGTCGACATAGGCCAGACCACGCTTGCCAAGCTCGGCCATCAACGGCCCCATCGCCGTCGCGTCGGCCGAAAAGCGGGCGCCCATATAGTTCATGACGCCGGTGTAGTTGGTCGTTCGCGACAGCGCCCAGCGTAAATTCTTCAAATTCTCGTCCGGCGTTGCAGCCACGGTCAGCGTGTTACGGCCGGGATTGACGTTCGGATAGTCGAACGGCTCAAGCGGTACCTGCATGATGACCTCATGGCCGCTCTGCCGCGCCACCTGCATCCAGCGGCCGATGCTGTTGCCTTGCGGCGCGAAGGCCAGCGTCACTTCCGCCGGCAGCTTGGCTATGGCTGCCTGCGTGCCGGTCTGCGACACGGCAAGCCCGCCGATGACGAGCGCGACGCGTGCACCGCGAGCCCCGGACCACGGCCGCGCATAGACATCGAACGGGCGCCTGCCGTCGGCGGCGCGGATCGGCAACGGACCGGTTTCGCTGGCCTCGACCAGCGCCTTGTCGGGAATGTGCGCGATCCTGAGGTTCTGGCCGATCGTCGAAGGGTCGCGAATGACTATGGCCGCCTCGGGTGGACCGTCGCCCCCCTCGGTCTGGACATGGATGATCTGCGGACCGCCCGTCTTCGGCCCGCTTATGTTGGCCCCGCTTGCGTTGCCTGGCGCAGCCATTTCGGGCGTCGCCTTGGCGGGCGCGGCGGCGGTATCCGCCGCCGGCGTCTTCGGCGTCGAAACGGCTACTTCTTGCAGCTTCCGGAACGGCTTGTCTCGCAAGGCGATCGCGCTGGAGACGCCGACCACGGACAGCACGACAAGCGCGGCCGCGACCGTACCGGCGCTGATCTGGCTGCCTGAGCGCGGCAGCCGAATCGCCTGTCCGAGAGGTCGTTCTATGTCCTTGCCGATATCAGCCAAGCCCGCACCCTCCGGCGTGCATCCCCGAAGTAAACCTTCTCCGGAGGCGCAAAATCCAAAATGTCGGCGCGTCCCCTTGCATCACTGGACGCGCGGCATGCCGGCCGCGGCCCCCGAATCAAACTGCCGGAGCCTCGCGGCCCCGGCAGCATCGCATCGCTTCGCTCAGGCAGCCAGACCTGTTTGGCCCGGCTTGCCTGCCCTTACTGGTTCAACACGGCCTTTTGCGGATTCGGCGGGAACGCCGGATCCGTCTTCTGGCCGCGCAGCAGCTGCTCGGCATAGATGAGCTGCAAATCGTCCTTCGGTTCCGGCGGCACATAGGCTGCCGAACCCGAACCGGTCGTGCTTTCGTCGGCGCCCTTGATATGGCCCTTGAGGTCAGATTCGCCGCGCGTCAGGTCCCTGCCCTGCAGTTCCGCCGGCAGCGGCTGGTCGACCTTGATGTCGGGCGTGATGCCCTTGCCCTGGATCGACTTGCCGGACGGCGTGTAATAGAGCGCCGTCGTCAGCCGCAGCGCCCCGTTCTCGCCAAGCGGGATGATGGTCTGCACCGAACCCTTGCCGAAGGATTGCGTGCCGACCACCGTGGCGCGGCGCAGATCCTGCAGCGCGCCGGCGACGATTTCCGAGGCACTGGCCGAGCCGCCATTGACGAGCACGATCAGCGGCTTGCCGCCGATGTCGTCGCCGGCCCGCGCGTCGAAGCGGGTGACGTCCTTCGGGTCGCGGCCGCGCGTCGAGACGATCTCGCCGCGGTCGAGGAAGGCATCGGACACGCTCACCGCCTGGTCGAGCAAACCGCCCGGATTGAGGCGCAGGTCGAGCACGTAGCCCTTGAGCTTGTCGTTCGGCACCTGCTTCTTGATGGTGTCGATGGCATTCTCGAGGTCGTCATAGGTTTTTTCGGTAAAGGAGGTGATCTTCATGTAGCCGATGTCGTTTTCGACCCGGAACTTGACCGCCTTGACCTTGATGATATCGCGCACGACGGTCAGTTCGATCGGCTTGTCGGCGCCCTGGCGCAAGATGGTGAGCTTGATCGGCGTATTGACCAGCCCGCGCATCTTCTCGACGGCGTCGTTGAGCGTCAGGCCGCGGACCTCCTCGCCGTCGATCTTGGCGATATAGTCGCCGGCGAGCACGCCTGCCTTGGCGGCCGGCGTATCGTCGATCGGCGTGATCACCTTGACTAGGTCGTTCTCCATGGTGACCTCGATGCCGAGGCCGCCGAATTCGCCCTTGGTCTGCACGCGCATGTCCTGCGCTTCTTCGGCATTCATGTAGGAGGAGTGCGGGTCGAGCGACGACAGCATGCCGTTGATGGCATTTTCAACCAGCGACTTGTCGTCGGGCGGCGTCACATAATTCGCCCGCACCCGTTCGAAGATATCGCCGAAGATCGCCAGTTGCTTATAGGTCTCGGAGCCCGCAGCTTTCGCTGTCGAGCCGGGCGCGCCATAGACCAGGCTCATCGCCGATGCACCCATCAGCGCACCGGCAAACAGAAGCGACAGTTTCCGCATCATTCACGTCCTTCCAGAAAAACGGTCCGCCCACCATGGGGCCGGATCGACGGGTTTTCCATCCTTGCGGAACTCGACATAGAGCTCCGGCGTGGCATTTCCATTCTTCGATGCCGAGGTGCTCGCCACCCGGGCCTCTCCCATCGCGCCGACCGGCTCACCTGCGAGCACCGACTGGCCAGACGCGACGCTGATTCTGCTCATCCCCGCCAGGACGACATGATAGCCGTCACCCGCATTCAGGATCAAGAGTTGACCGTAAGAGCGGAAAGGCCCCGCATAAAGCACATTTCCATCCGCCGGCGCTGTGACGATGGCTCCCGATTGTGTCGCAACCATGTCACCGAGCATCACCGCGCCGTTACCGTCGTTGGCCCCGAAGCGCCGCTTGATCCTGCCGGTGACCGGTAGCGCGATCTGCCCTTGAAGCGCGGAAAACGGCGCGGCAGCGGTGAGCCTGTTGCTCTCCGGCACCGGCAGCGAGGCCAATTCCGTCGGCGCCGCAGCCGATGCCGGGCCCTTGTCGGCGTCGGCCGTCTTTTGCTCGGCTGCCTTGGCCGCATCCGCCGCCTTGCGGGCTCTGTCGGCCTCGAGCGAGGCGATCAGTTCTTTCAGGCTGCCGGCCTTGGCCGCCAACGTCGCGGACCGCTGCTTTTCGGCGGCCAGCGCGGTTTGCGTATCGGCGGCGAGCTTCTGCTTGGCTTCGAGCAGCATGCCGAGCCGCTTTTTTTCCGCCGCCTGCTCGCCGACAGCTGCCGTCAGCCGCGCCCGCTCGGCCTCGATCGAGGCCGTCACCCGCGACTGCTCCTTGAGGTCGGCCAGCAACATGTCGGTCTGCTGGCGCAGTTCCGGCACCACGGCACCGAGCAGGATGGCGCTGCGCACCGACGACAATGCGTCCTCCGGCTTGACCAGGATCGCCGGCGGCGGATTGAGCCCCATGCGCTGCAGCGCGCCGAGCACTTCGGCCAGAACGTCGCGTCTGGCGGCCAGTGAGGCGCGGATCTTCTGCTCCTGCGCCTTCAGCCCTTCCAGCTTGCCGCCAATGTCCTCGATGTCCTGGCCGAGCTTCTGCTCGGTCATCGCCGACTGGATCAGCGCCGCGGTGATCGAGGCGTGGTCCTTCTTGACAGCCGCTATGTCGGCGGCGAGCTTGGCCAGCCGCTCGGACGACAGCGTGATCTCTTTCGATACTTTTTCGTATTCGGCGCGGCTCTGGTCCGGGTCGGGCGCCAGGTCGAGCGTGTTCTCGGCCCGCGCGACGCCGAGCGAAAGCGCGATCGTCGCCACGGCGATGCCGTAGCGCACGCGCCAGGAGCCCGTTCGTGATTTCCAGTCTTCAGACATTGAAGCCCAACTCTATGCGCGGCTTCGTTAACGAACCATCAACCATGTTCGAGCCCCGGCCGTCATCGACAAACCCCATGAGGCCAAACTGTCGATGAGCATTGGGGCAAAAATCCGGGCGGCTGGCATCAATTCGCCGACGGAGCCGACTTCATGAACGATGGTAGGGGTGACCGGAAAGGATCGTGGCCGCCCGGTAAAGCTGCTCGCCCAGCATCACGCGGACCAGCTGATGCGGCCAGGTCAGCGCGCCGAGCGACACCGTCAGATCAGCCAGGTCGCGCAGTGACTGGTCATGGCCGTCGGCGCCGCCAATGGCGATCACCAGCGCCTTGCGCCCGCCATCGCGCAGCGAACCTATGCGGCCGGCGAAATCCTCGGAGGAAAGGTTCTTGCCGCGCAAATCCAGCAGCATCAGCGCCGTGCCCGGTTGCAAGTGCGTCTGCAGCTTCTGGCCTTCCTCGCGCCGGCGCTCATTGGCCGTCTGCGCGCGACCTTCGGCAATCTCGACGATCCCGGCGAATTCGAGGCCTACGGCAGGACCGCTCCTGGCAAAACGCTCGAAATAGCGGTCGGCCAACTGCTTCTCGGGGCCGGCTTTCATTCGGCCCACGGCATGAACCGTAATCTTCATCCCTGCCTCGAAGAGCCGCTGATGCATGTCGGACAACGACATGCATCAAGACGAATACGGCTCAGTGGAGGGTCTCCTCCTCGAGATCGGGCGCCTGCCACATCTTTTCGAGATTGTAGAAGTCGCGGACCTCGGGACGGAAGACATGGACGATGATGTCGCCCGAATCGATCAGGACCCAGTCGGCGCCAGCCAGCCCCTCGACGCGCGCAGTGCCGAGCCCGGCATCCTTGAGCGCCTTAAGGAGATGATCGGCAACAGCCGAGACATGACGGTGCGATCGGCCAGACGCGACGACCATGTAGTCGCCGAGGCTCGATTTCCCCTGAATGTCGATTGAGACGATGTTTTCGGCCTTGGAGTCTTCCAGACTGGCAAGGACTGTCTTGATGGCGCGGGACACGGCGTCGTTTACGCTGATCCCGGCCGGCGAAGGCACGATGTCGGCCTTCTTCCGCAGTGCTGTTCTCAGTGTATTTCCTTTCGCAGCAAGAACAACCAAATCACCTCTGAAATCAGGTGACACTGCTTAGATAGGCAGAGTTAGGTTGCAGTTTCAAGACACCGCTCGCAAGCAGGCACCCGGCAGCGGCCGAATATCCGGCTTTTCGGGCCAGAAAATCGGAACCGCCTCGCCCCGCAGCGGTTATCGGCTCATCCACGAACCGGAATCCCGACATGCCGATCGATCCCCAGAACGCCCTCCTCACCGTGCAATCCGGCCTGGCGCAACTCAGCACGCTGATCGTCTCCTACTCGCTTTCGGCGGTCGGCGCCGTCATCCTGCTGGTCATCGGCTACATCGTCGCCGGCCTCGCCGAGCGTTCGATCTATGCCGGCCTCGGCCATATCAGCGGCTTCGACGAAACGCTCCGCCATTTCTTCTCGCAGGTCGTCCGCTACGCCATCCTGGGACTGGTCGTGATCATGGTTCTCGGCCAGTTCGGCGTGCAGACGGCTTCGATCATTGCCGCTATCGGTGCCGCCGGCCTGGCCATCGGCCTGGCGCTGCAAGGCACGCTGCAGAACATTGCCGCCGGCATCATGCTCCTGGCGCTGCGGCCGTTCCGCATCGGCGAATATGTCGAAGTCGGCGCGATATCCGGCACCGTCGAGGAGATCGGGCTGTTTGCCACAACGCTGAGGACGGTCGAAGGCGTCTACGTGCTTGCACCCAACTCGACCCTGTGGAACCAGCCGGTCCGCAACTTCACCCGCAACGGTGTGCGCCGCGGCGACATCACGCTCAGCATCGGCTCCTGGAACGACATCGATTTTGCGCAGAAGACCATGCTCGGTGTCGCCGCCGCCGACCGGCGCGTCAGGCGGCAGCCGGCGCCGATCGCCTTTGTCGCGACTGTCGGCGACAGCACCGTCGCCATCACCTTGCGCTACTGGACGGCGGCTGCCGATTTCTTCGCCGCCCAGATCGACCTCACCAAGAGCGTCAAGCAGGCATTCGATGCCGAAGGCCTTTCGGTCCCGGCGCCGGCACCGAAAGCGCCTCAGCCGGATGCCTCAGCCACGCGGCAATAGAGGATTTGAAACCAGCTGGAGGGTGTTCAAAGTCCTTCGCGCCGGCGCTGATCTTCAGGCGCGAAGGCGAGATCGACAGGCAACGGCGCCTGCGCCGTCATTGGCGCGAAACTGCCGGTCTCGGTGGCGGGCACCGGCCGCACCATGACGACGCGCCAGAGAACGAACAGGCAGTAGGCGGCGGCAATGACGATTGCCACATAGATGAAGGCCTGCGTGCCGTAGACGGCGGAAAGCCCGGTCACAATGCCGGGTACGACGAAGCCGGACAGCGACCAGGCAAACAAAAGCGAGCTCGACAGCGCCACCATGTCGTCCTTGCCGGCGCGGTCGCCGGCATGGGCGCTGGCCAGCGAGTAGATCGATTCCGAGGCGCCGTCCCAGACCACATAGATGACAAGCAGCGCCGCCAGCGCGCCGCCGTCGAAACCGAGGGCAAACAGGCCCGCCGCGGCGGCAAGCGCCGACGCCGCGATCAGCACAAAGCGCCGGTCGGTGCGGTCGGAAATCCAGCCGAGCGGAATCTGCAGGATCAGCGTGCCGGCCGGCATTGCCGAAAGCAGCAAGGCGACGTCGGCCTGGCTGTAGCCCTTGGTCGTGGCATGGATCGGCGCAAAACCCGAGATCGTCATCGACAGGCCGCCGACGGCAAGCATGCCGGCAACGCCGACCGGGGAGATCCGCCAGGCGCGGCCGAGCGCCACGGACGCCGCTTGCGGCGCCGGCGGCTGCGCAAGCCGCGTCAGCCCGACGGGAAGGATCGACAGCGCGGTGAAGGCGATGCCGATCAGCGGCGCATCGGCCGCGCGGATATCGATCAACGCCAGCGTCGAATAACCGACGCCGAGCCCGGCGACATAGGCAACGTAGAAGATAGCCATGACCCGGCCGCGGATGGCGTTGGCGACGACATCGTTCAGCCAGCTCTGCGCGACAATGAACAGGCCGCATATGGCAAAGCCGTAGAGCGCCCGTGCAGCGATCCATGGCAATGGGTGCGGCCCGGCGCCGACCGCGGCGTTGGACAGCACGATCAGCGCCGACAGCACCATGAATACGCGGGCATGGCCGACACGCCGCACCAGCGGCCCGGTCAGGATGCAGCCGGCGAGGCCGCCAGCCGAAAGGCCGGTGACGATCAGCCCCGCCCATGTCGGATCGAAGCCCTCGGCGCCGAGCCGGACTGGGATGTAGGCGAACATCAGCCCATTGCCGACGGCGATCAGCGCCATCGACAACAGGATGCTGGCAATGGCGATCGACGGCGCCGGCTGCCCTAGACCGTTCTTGTCCTGGTCGCGCTCGAGAATCGTCATGACCGAGGATCGCCCATCAAGCAGGTCAAGGCAGCGGCAAAAGCGACATCACCGGACTTGCCTTCTCCCCTTCTTGTGGGAGAAGGTGGGATTGCCGCGTAGCGCCGAGACGGATGAGGGGTGCTGGAAGAAATGCAGCGTAAAAAGACCGAGGGATTTTAAGTGCTTAGTTCTTCAAGCTAGCGATCATTCCAGCACCCCTCATCCGACCGAGCTTCGCTCGGCCACCTTGTCCCACAGGGGGGAGAAGGAGACTCCTATCCCTTTGCCACCTTGCGGATCGCGCTCGACGACAGCGACGAACGCGGGCCGTGGATGAAGGTCCAGGCCGGCGCCGTCATGCGGGCGAGCCGCGGTGCGTCGCCTTCGTCGACGCGGGCATAGTCGAACGTCTTGGCGACCACTGACGACAGGAACGACAGCGTCGCGCCTGGCCGGTCGACCACCGCGATCGGGAACGTCATCACGATGCGGCGCCAGCGCTGCCAGCGGTGGAAGTCGCGAAGCGAGTCGGCGCCCATGATCCAGACAAAATCGACGCCC
The DNA here is from genome assembly GCF_040320195.1 of Mesorhizobium sp. M0768. Taxonomy (NCBI): domain Bacteria; kingdom Pseudomonadati; phylum Pseudomonadota; class Alphaproteobacteria; order Hyphomicrobiales; family Phyllobacteriaceae; genus Mesorhizobium; species Mesorhizobium sp. M0768. The sequence continues at coordinate 419,358 of NZ_JAMYPD010000004.1, forward strand.
GGGTTACGCGCCTTGACCAGCGCCAGCGTGTCGGCGGTGAAGCGGACGCGGTGGGCCGCCTCGAATGCAGTGACCTTGATCTTCGGGTTCTTGGCGATCTTTTCGGATAGCTGCAGCCGCTCGGCCAGCGGCGCCAGGTCTCCGGCATTCTTGAGCGGATTGCCGGGCGTCACCATCCACCACAGCTGATCGAGCGCAAGGCGTCTGAGTGCGATCTCGGCGACCAGCGCATGGCCGGCATGCGGCGGGTTGAACGAACCGCCGAACAGCCCGACCGCCACGCCTTTCCCGGCATGCGGCATGTGCAGATAGTGGGAGGATACGGATTCCTTACCCTCCCCCTTGTGGGGAGGGTCGATCCGCGAAGCGGAGCGGGGTGGGGGTGTTGCAGAGTTCAGCGTCGCACCCCCACCCGGCTCGCGATGCTCGCCACCCTCCCCACAAGGGGGAGGGTAAGACCGGCGCTCAAGGCCTCACCTGTCCCGACCCGCGTACGCGGTATTTGAACGAGGTCAGTTGCTCGACGCCGACCGGCCCGCGTGCATGCATCTTGCCTGTGGCGATGCCGATCTCGGCGCCCATGCCGAACTCGCCGCCATCGGCAAACTGGGTCGAGGCGTTGTGCAGAAGGATCGCCGAATCGACCTCGTTGAAGAACCGGTCGACCGCTGTGGCGTCCTCGGCGATGATCGCCTCGGTGTGATGCGAGGAAAACGTCTCGATATGCTCGATGGCGCCGGCGACGCCGTCGACCAGCTTCACCGCAATGATCGCGTCCAGATACTCGGTCACCCAGTCTGCATCGGTCGCGGGCTGGGCATCGGCATAAAGCCTCAGCGCCTCGGCATCGGCATGGATCTCGCAGCCTGCCGCCCGCAAGGCCTCGAGGATCGGCACCAGATGCGTGCCGGCGGCGGCACGGTCGACCAGCAGCGTCTCGGCAGCACCGCACACCCCGGTGCGCCGCATCTTGGCATTGACCGCGATCTTGACCGCCACGTCGAGATCGGCCGATCGGTCGATATAGAGATGGCAGATGCCCTCGAGATGCGCGAAGACCGGCACCCGCGCCTCGCTCTGCACACGCTCGACCAGGCTGCGGCCGCCGCGCGGAATGATGACCTCGAGATTGCCTGAAAGCCCTTTCAGCATTTCGCCGACGGCGGCGCGATCGGTAGTCGGCACCAGCTGGATGGCATCCTCCGGCAGCCCGGCTGCCTTCAGCCCCTCGACCAGGCAGGCATGGATAGCGGCGGAAGAGTTGAGCGAATCCGAGCCGCCGCGAAGGATTACTGGATTGCCCGCCTTGAGGCACAGCGCGCCGGCATCCGCGGTAACGTTCGGCCGGCTCTCGTAAATGACGCCGACGACGCCGAGCGGCGTGCGCACCCGTTCGATATGCAACCCGTTCGGCCGGTCCCATGCGGCAATGACATCGCCGACCGGATCGCGAAACCCGGCGATCTCGCTGATACCGTCTGCCATGGCGCGGATGCGGGCGGGATCGAGCTTCAGCCGATCCATCGACGCTGCCGATAGGCCAGCCTCCCTGCCATTTCTGATGTCGATGGCATTGGCGTCGAGGATGTCCTGCTCATGCCGAAGGATCGTCTGAGCCATGCCGATCAGCGCCGCGTGCTTGCGCTCGGCCGCAGCGGTGGCCAGCGGGCGGGCCGCGGCACGCGCGCGGCGGCCGATATCGGCCATCAGCGCCACGGTATCATCCCGGGATTTTTCATGCAGCGTCAGCATGGCTCATCCTCCGCTATGTAACCTGGTCACCGACTACTTGCTCGCCACCGGCATGGCTCACCACAAGGTCATCGCGGTGGATCATCGCCGAACGCGCCTCGTAGCCGAGCACGGTTTCGATCTCGGTCGTCTTCAGGCCAGCGATCCTTACGGCATCGGCGGCATCATAGGCAACCAGCCCGCGCGCGATCTCGCGTCCCTCGGGCGACAGGATCGCCACCGTGTCGCCACGCGCAAAATTGCCGCTGACCAGTTTGACGCCGGCCGGCAGCAGCGACTTGCCGGAGAGCAGCGCGCCGATGGCGCCGGCATCGACGGTCAGCCGGCCGGCCGGTTCGAGCTGCCCGGCGATCCAGGTCTTGTAGCCCTTGACCGGATTGGCGCTCGGCCGGAAGAAGGTGGCGCGCTCGCCGCGCTCGATTGCCAGCAACGGCGACAGCCGCGTGCCTGATGTGATGATCATGGCGGTGCCGGCGGCGGTCGCGATCTTGCCGGCGTCGAGCTTGGTGCGCATGCCGCCGCGCGACAATTCCGAAGCAGCGGCACCCGCAATCGCCTCGATGTCAGGGGTGATGCGGTCGACGACCGGAATGAACCGGGCTTGCGGGTCGCGCGCCGGCGGCGCCGTGTAGAGCCCGTCAATGTCGGAAAGCAGCACCAAAAGATCGGCGCCCATCATGGTGGCGACACGCGCCGCCAGGCGGTCGTTGTCGCCATAGCGGATTTCCGAGGTGGCCACCGTATCGTTCTCGTTGATGACCGGCACCGCCTTCATTTTGAGCAGTGTCGAGATCGTCGCCCGCGCGTTGAGATAGCGGCGGCGCTCTTCGGTATCGCCGAGCGTCAGCAGGATCTGGCCCGATTTCAAGCCATTCTTGCCGAGCGCATCCGACCAGGCGCCGGCCAGCGCGATTTGCCCGACGGCGGCCGCCGCCTGACTCTCCTCGAGCTTCAGCGTCCGCTTGCCGAGGCCGAGAATGGTGCGGCCAAGTGCAATCGCGCCCGAAGACACGACGAGAATTTCGGCGCCGCCATTGGCCAGCACGGCGATGTCGTCGGCAAGCGAGGCCAGCCAGTCGCGCTTCAGGCCCGTCGTGCGGTCGACAAGCAGCGCCGAGCCGATCTTGACGGCAATGCGCCGATAATTTTTCAGCGATTGCGCGGCCATGGCTATGCGTTCCAGCGCGTCTCGACCGGCGCGGCGACGGCTTCGCGTGCCTCCGCCACCACCCCCATCAGCGCGCGCAGCACCGCCTCGACGCCCTCGCCGGTGACGGCGGAAAGCAGCATCGGCGCGCGGCCGGCGGCGCGTTTCAGCGAGGCGGCTTTCGCCTTGCGCGCGGCGGCATCGAGTATGTCGACCTGGGAAAGCGCGACGATCTCGACCTTGTCGGTCAACCCGTTTCCATAGGCGCCGAGTTCGGCGCGCACGGTCTTGTAGGCCTTGCCCGGATTTTCTTCCTGCGCCGAGACGAGGTGCAGAAGGACGCGCGTGCGCTCGACATGGCCAAGGAAGCGGTCGCCGATGCCGACACCTTCATGCGCGCCTTCGATCAGGCCCGGAATATCGGCAATGACGAATTCGCGACCGTCGATGCGGGCCACGCCAAGGCCCGGATGCAGCGTGGTGAAGGGATAGTCGGCGATCTTCGGCTTGGCCGCGGTGACCGCCGTCAGGAAGGTCGACTTGCCGGCGTTGGGCAGCCCGACCAGGCCGGCATCGGCGATCAGCTTCAGCCTGAGCCAGATGTTGAGCTCTTCGCCCGGCAGTCCGGGATTGGCGCGGCGCGGCGCCTGGTTGGTCGAGGTCTTGAAATGCTGGTTGCCGAAACCGCCATTGCCGCCCTTGGCCAACAGAAAGCGCTGGCCGACGACCGTCAGATCGCAGATCAGCGTCTCATTGTCCTCGGCAAAGACCTGTGTTCCGGCCGGCACTTTCAGCGTCACGTCGGCACCCTTGGCGCCGGTCATATTGCGGCCCATGCCGTGCGTCCCGGTCTTGGCCTTGAAATGCTGCTGGTAGCGATAGTCGATCAGCGTGTTCAGCCCATCGACCGCCTCGACCCAGACATCGCCGCCGCGACCGCCGTCGCCGCCGTCCGGGCCGCCGAACTCGATGAACTTTTCGCGCCGGAACGACACCGAACCGGCGCCGCCGTCGCCGGAGCGGATGTAGACCTTGGCTTGATCGAGAAATTTCATCGGATTGTATGGTTTCTGTTATTGGCTTTGCGGGATTGCTCTAAACCAAGGCGGGTCGAAGGGCGAGGGCCGTTTTTGCTACTGTAACGTCGCGCGTATCTCTGGACGCGTAGCATTTGGTTGACCCCTTGCCGAAAATCGATCTTCGGCTTTCCAAGCGCGAGATGTCGGAATGAAGCTGGTAACTTACAATATCCACTACGGCGTCGGTCTCGACGCCCGGTACGATGTCGGCCGTATCGCCGATGCCGTGCGCGGCGCCGACGTGATCGCGCTGCAGGAGGTCACCCGCGCCAACCCGAAGAATGGCGGCCGCGACATGGTGGCCGACCTCGGCGAGGCGCTGCCCGACTATTTTGCCGTCTACGGCAGCAATTTCGAAGCCGACGCCGGCTCGCGCCTGGAGAACGGCCGCGCCATCACGACCACCTTCCAGCTCGGCAACATGGTGCTGTCGAGGACGCCGATCCATCTGTCGCGCAATCTCCTTTTGCCGCGCAGCCGCAGTGTCGAGGCGATGAACTTCCAGCGCGGCGCGCTGGAGGCGCTGGTCGAAACGCCGCTTGGTCCGATCCGCTTCTATTCCACCCATCTCGACCATCGCAGCCCGCTTGAACGCCTGAGCCAGATCCGCTTTCTGCGCCAGCGTCTGTTGAAATACCCGCTCGAGGGCGGCGGGCTCTCCGGCGTCGCCGAGATCGGCTTGCCGGAGCTGCCTTCTCCCGAAACCTTCGTCGTCATGGGCGACTTCAACATGCTGGCCGGATCGCCGGAACATGTCGAACTCGCCGGCCAGCCTGACCACGAATTCGGCATGCCGGTGACCGCCGACCTCGCCATCGATGCCGCTGCACGCCTCGGCGCTGCCGGCGCCGATCTCGTCACCTGGGTCGACTCCAAGCGGCCGGGCGATACCAGCCGCTACAAGCGCATCGACTATATCTTCACCAGCGCCTCGCTTGCCAAATCGCTGAGGCGCCTGTGGGTCGACCGGCAAGCGGCCGGTTCGGATCACTTGCCGGTCTGGCTCGAGATGACGTGAGCCGCATCCATCAAAAATGCACCCAGTTCCGCAGGCTGGTCCAGGTCTTGCGATCGAGACGGTAGCGCTCGACCGGCACCTGACCGGCAACGATCGAGTTCAGCATGCCCTGGCCGGCATACTGGAAGCCGCATTTGTGGATGACCCGGCGCGAGGCCGGATTGATAACCCGCGTCGAGGCGTGCAGCACCTGGATCGTGGTTCTCTGGAAGGCAAGGTCGACCAGTGCGTGCGCTGCCTCCGTCGCGTAGCCGCGTTTCCAGTACGGCTCGCCGATCCAGTAGCCGAGCTCCAGCCCACGATCCGTGGTGTTGAGCCCGGCACAGCCGACGAAGGTCTCGGTGCCGGCCAGCGTCAACGCATAGGCGATTCCGGCCCGGCGCGATGCAGTCATGGCCAGGAAAGCGCGTGCCTCCGCCTCGCCATAGGGATGCGGCATGCGAGCCAGCATTTCCGCGACATGGCGGTTGTCGGCGAGCGCCACCAATTGCTCGATGTCGCTCTCACGCGGGGGCCGCATGACTAGCCGCTCGGTGATCAGGACCGGGCAATCTATCGCGTAACTTTCGTCGTCTGTCGCTTCCGCTTCGGCAACCATATCAACGTCCTCCAGGCACAAGAAAAAGGGGAGATGGAAACCCATCTCCCCTGATCCATTTCCTGGCTTGGCCAGACACCGGTTCCCGAGATGGGTGCCGGTGTTCTCGTGCGGAACCGGCTACTCCGCTGCCTTCGTCATCGGGTTCACCGATACGTAGGTTCGGCCATTGGCTTTTTTGTTGAAGGTGACTGCGCCAGCTTCGAGCGCAAACAGCGTGTGGTCCGTGCCAATGCCGACATTGGTGCCGGGATGCCACGTCGTGCCACGCTGACGAATGATGATGTTGCCCGGAATCACGGCTTCGCCGCCGAACTTCTTCACGCCGAGCCGCTTGGAATGGGAGTCGCGACCATTGCGCGACGATCCGCCAGCTTTCTTGTGTGCCATCTAACTACTCCGATGCGCCGCGAGGCGCCTAAACGATCTTATGAACGCGTTCGCGTTCCGTTTCAAGTCCGATCCGGCGACGATTGCGCCGGTTCGTTCTACTTCTTCGCCAATTCCTTGGCCTGCTCGCGCCAGTCCTTGATCTGGTCGGCGCTGAACGGCATGTGCTCGTCGATCTTGGCGACGTCCTTGTCGGACAGCTTGGCGATCTGGGCAAAGGTGGTGATGCCCTGTTCGTTGAGCTGGCCGGCGGCGACCGGGCCGATGCCCTTGATCACGGTCAGGTCGTCCGGCTCGCCTTTCGGCGCCTTGAACAACGGCGCGGCGGCTTCGGCAGCCTTGTCCTCGGTCGTCTCGGCTTTGGCTTCCTTCTTCGGCGCAGCCTCTGCCTTCGCTGCTGCCTTCGGCGCGGCTTCAGCCTTCGCCTCGGTCTTGGCTGCAACTTCAGCCTTCGCTTCGGTCTTGGCGGCGGCCTTCTTCGCCGGCTTGGCGCCACCCAGCAGGATTTCAGCAATCCTGACGGTGGTCAAAAGCTGGCGATGGCCGATCTTGCGGCGCGAATTCTGCCGGCGGCGCTTCTTGAAGGCGATGACGGTGCGGTTCTTGCCTTGCTCGACGACTTCGGCGGTGACCATCGCACCATCCACGAACGGTGCGCCGAACGTGACGTTTTCGCCCTCGCCATGCGCGAGCACACTACCGATCTCGACGATGTCGCCGACATTGGCTTCGAGTTTTTCGATCTTCAGGAGATCGTTGGCGGCAACGCGATACTGCTTGCCGCCCGTTTTGATGACTGCGAACATTTTTTGCCTTTCGCTGTTCGGTCGGCCTTGATGAACCGCTTCAGGCGGTTCGGCCGTCTTTTTGTCAGTCTGCGGGTTCAAAAAACAAGCGGCGCGGAAGATCCCTCCACGCCGATTGCGCGCTGTCCCTAACCGAAGGTTCGGCTTGAGTCAAGGCAAGCGCCGCGGGCAAGCTGCAAACGGGTTGAGCCCAGTCCTTGCAAATATCGAGCAGCGGCTACCGGAGCCTCGAAGGAAGCACGGACAGAAGCTGCGGCGCCGGGGGCAGATTGGCCCTTGTAACCTGCCTGTCCAGCCGTTATCTAGTGCGCCGCGCCGGCAACGGCGGACCATGACCGCGGAGAGGTGGCAGAGTGGTCGAATGCACCGCACTCGAAATGCGGCATGGGTGCAAGCCCATCGGGGGTTCGAATCCCTCCCTCTCCGCCAGTGATCCTAATGTCCAACCCGGAGACATGGGTAACAGATTGTACTTAAGACATGGGTGACAACCTCGTGCCGAACGGGTTGTCGATGGTCTGCAAGGTCCTCTGTTCCAAGTC